>NZ_LAYY01000009.1 GCF_000986785.1 Mesobacillus campisalis
GGGATTGGGTTGTTAATATCAAAAGCGTGGGAAACATATGCAGCCGACAAACGAATTGAGGGCTTTTCACCGTATACAATAAAAGCTTATGGCATTCAGGCAAAGTTGCTTGTGCTATATTTCAAGGATGCAGAAATAGCCACCCTTAACACAGAAAATTTGAAGGAATACCTTAATAATTCAGCGGCGGCCCTAAAGCCATCCAGTATGGCACATAGGATACGGTTTATGAAATCCTTATTCCGTTGGTGCCACGAAGAAGGTCATATAAAATATAACCCTGCATCAAAGATAAAGGAACCGAAGGTCGGAAAACGCATACCGAAGTTCTTAACTGAAAGAGAAATCGAACTTCTGCGTGAAGCATGTGTTAGTCCGATGGAAAAGGCCTTGTTTGAATTTATGTTCTCGACAGGATGCAGGATCGGGGAAATTGTTTCGCTTGAACGTTATTGCATAAATTGGTCCAACCGTTCCGCAATTGTCAGGGGAAAAGGAGACAAGGAACATGAGGTTTATTTTAATATACGAGCCGAAATCTGGCTTAAACGGTACATTGAAGGTCGCCAGGATACGGACCCTGCCATATTTGTGACAGAGCGGCTGCCACATAGGATGAGCATTGCCCAAATGAGATATGTCATAAAACGAATCTCAGCTCGAGCCGCCATAAATAAGGAAATTTATCCTCATCAACTCAGACACAGCTATGCAACCCATTTGTTGAATAACGGAGCTCCTGTTGAAGTCATACAAAGTCCTTTGGGTCACGAGAAGAGTGAAACCACACGGATTTATGCTCAGTTGAGCGGAAGGCTAAGGAAGGAATTTTACCAAAAATATTTCTAAGCAAAAAGAAGCAACGCTCTCGGCGTTGCTTTTGTTCTCTCGCACCCGTTACTTTAAGTACATTTCTTCACAATATGAAAGCAAATCATCTTTCGGAAAAAGAAAAACGATACTGGTTTCATTAGCATCGCTTAACTAAAGGGCAAACTTTATCTTTTAAATGCTTTAAAAATGAAATAAATAATAGCTACACTTACTCCAAGAGATAAAAGTAATGGAACCCAGGTCTGTATTATAGCACTCATATGTATTTTCCTCCCTTAAGATTATATACGGAGTATTAATCAAAAGGATTCACTCGATATAAATCTTCTTCAGTTAACCTGCCCCTTTTTTGTTCAATAACAAAAAGGTGCCTTAATCCTTCATGGGTCAAAGCACCCTTTAAGTTGATCAAGACTATCTTCTCCCATCCATTTCCTTCATCCATTCTTCCAGTTCAGGAGGGAAACTTTTATAGGAAGCAGGTTTATTGTAAATTTGACAAATTGTATTCTCTAAATCAGAATTAGACAATGGTTCTATTAAGTAATTATACAAACCTTTTTCTGTAAGTTCATCATTAAAAACAAAAGCACTATCTCCAACTAGAAAATGTGGCATCGATCGAATCCTATCTATAACTTCTTCAATTCTAAAACTTGGAACCGTATTATTATAGGCAAAATTCACAAAATAAAACATACTAAATTCCCCCTTTTTATATTGATTATAATTTTCTAATTTTCCGAATTAATTACCTGCTATATAGTACCCTCAGTAAAAAAAGAAAAACCGCTAATATTAATTGCAGTTAAAAATATGGTTTTATTAGCTATTTTCTATGTTCGTTTTGCATACCCTATTCCACTAACCTGCCCCGTGAGTGCAATAACAATAAAGCTGGCAGCTTTAGATTTGAATGATTATATTAAAATCTGTATTCCATTAACCATTTTTATTTCATCATCACAATACACACAATATCCTTTTCCATTTGTAAGCGGAACAGGAGAACTACTAAATGAACACAGAATAACTTCTCTTTGATTAATTTCCTTTTCAAGTTGCTTTATTTGGGCTTCTTCCTTAGTTGTAAAAGAACCTTTTACTAAATTTCTGCTGCCGCACACCTGACATTTTGATGCTGAATTACTACATAAAGAATTGCAATCTGCACACTTTTTCATTTTTATCGGCATTTAAGATCATTCTCCTAATTTCATAAAAACCTAATACGAATCTGTTTTAAAAAGGATTCAAAAAAAGTATTTGGATTAACAGAATAAAATGTAAAAACTTTGCCACAACAATAATTATCCTGGTCGAATATAAGACCTTTATCAACTAATTCTCCTTACTTTGTTCAACTAACCTGCCACATTTACCTCTACAATAGGTAAATGTGGCACGTTAGTCTTGGTTAATGGCTTAGTTTTCTCTTTATAAAAAATCTGCTGCCATTAAATTTACACGCAGGAACAATGCCCATATTTCCTACTTTTTCCGCATCTATCACAAACTCCATAGCTATCTTGTGATTGCCTTCGAACCCTGCTTTCCCAAGGTTCTTCTGGTAAATCTTGACCGAGAAAATAATCGTCGCTTTCTAAATTCTCATAATATTTGTCTAGAGCACCATTAGCAATTTCTTCTCTACAATCTTGACAATACATTCCCTCTTCGTATTTATATTTCATATAAACCAGGTCATCTTTTTCTTCTCCACACCATCTACAGTCATTTCTCATTATGATTCCTCCCCTTGAAATTTTTCACATATTGAGTTTTCGACTGCCCCATTGGACCTCCCCGATACTATAATTTAAAATCGTTACTTTTTTTACCATTAATTACTTTAAAGGCGTTTTTCTTATCCACTGGTTTCCGATATAAAGGAACTTTACGTTCACCAACTGGTGTTCTTGCAAGGCGATTCACAAGATCAAATAACTCCTTGTCCACAAGTCGATGTTCTTCCCTTTTTTTTAAAATTGACCACAAACACATAGATAATAACGCCCCTTCCACCTCATATTTTAATTAAATTGTAACATAGATAGGATGAAAGTGGATTTGCCTTTTCCATTAATCGCCTAAAGGGCCACCCCCTTTTAATTCCGATGTGACAGTATTCTCAAATAGTCCACCCCTTACGTTTTCTTGTTAAACTAACCTGCCCCGTATGCTTAATAAGGAATTAAACAAAAAAGGGCGGCAATCCTTCCTTGGATTAATGCACCTGTATCCCATCCCAGAATTTAAAACCTACTTTTCCAATCATCATAAAAGTTCTGAATTGTTGAATGTATTGCATTTAGAGTAACTAAAATCAAATACAACATCATCACAGTAGCTATTTCTCCTGTGAACAAAGCAATAATAGAAATGACAAATATCCAAAAGTAATACATAGGCTTATTTATATTCATGATAAAAAACTCCACTTCCCTTTTACGTTATCTAATCAAACCGTCCGTAAATAATATTAATTATCTCACTTCAAGGAAAGTAACTCCATATATAAAACTAAACGCTCTTGTTTAACTAAACTGCCCCGTTAGTTCAGTAAGGAATTCAACAAAAAAGGCCGTTAATCCTTCCTGGATCAATACACCTTTTACTTTAAGTATATCTTTTCACAAATCATCTCTTTTCTATTTCAACCATTAATAATTGCAACGGGACAGGTTATATCTACGTCCCCCCACTCTAGTAGTGGGACGAGGTACCTTCACCTCCGTTCCTATGAATAATCTCACCCTTTTAGCAAAGATTAATAAAAAAGGGGTGAGCTAATGGCAGGGCTTATTCGAATTGGATCTTTTGTTATATCCTGGTTATCGCCAAAGGGGGAAGCATGGAATTTTTCTGATCAAAATACTACAGTGCAATCAACTGGTGATGACTTCTCATTAGGCAGTGTGCCTCGCAGTAAAAGAATGATGGGATGGCTTAGTATAACAAATATTACCTTTGGGATTGCTACTGCTATCTTTTACCTGCAAATGGGCAGTGTCATGGCCCTGCAATTTGGGGCAATGAATGCGATTATTTCTGCTGTTTATGCAATTGTTGTTGCCGGTATTTTAGGTACAATTATTGCGTACCTATCCGCAAAATCAGGAATGAACGTAAACTTAATGTCCAGAGGTGGCGGATTCGGGTATATCGGTGCATCTTTAACTTCATTTATATATGCTACTAATTTTATTATGTATTGTGCACTTGAGGGAATGATCCTAGTTGCAGCAGTACATGCGTTTTTACCAACTATTCCGGAGTGGATATGGATTCTTATCTTTGGAATATTGGTCATCCCCCTAAACTGGTTTGGAATTAAACAATTAGATAAGCTGCAAAAATGGTCCTTGCCATTATTTTTTATCTTTTTAGTTGCAGCGATTACGATGGCTTTCCTCACACCTTCTGTTTACGGAGGGGCTTTTTGGACCTATATGCCCGATGGATTACAAGTAGGCGGAACAGCCCTATTATCTTGCATTAGTATGCAACATGGAATTATGGGATTAACACCACTATTAGCGTCTGACTATGCACGCTTTTTAAACCCAAAAGATACGAAGTTTGGAATCTTCGCGATTGGATTTGTCCCACAAATTTTCTGTTTCGGTGTTATGGGTGGTTTAGGAATTTGGTTTGGCGTTCGTTTAGGTGAGGCAAATCCTGGAGTTTATATTGTATTACTTCTTGGTGTTTGGGGAGTATTATTTACCATGTTAACGCAAATCCGAATTAACGTGACAAATATTTATAGTGGTTCTTTATCTTTATCCACCTTTTTTGAAAATGTGCTTAAATTTACACCTGGCAGACATTTCTGGGTAGTTGTTACAGGAGTATCTGCCATCGTTCTTATGCTCGGCAGGATTACAGACCATTTAGAATTATTATTGACCTTCCAAGGTGTCTTCTTAATGACATGGGCTACGATCCTAGTCGTAGATGCCATGGTTATTAAAAAGATCATGAAAATTGGCCCTGGTTATTATGAATATCGACAAGAAAATCTGTTTAAATGGAATCCGGTAGGAGTTGCAGCCTTGATTATTGCAAGTGTTTTAGGAACAATAGCCGCAATAGGATTTATGGGAGGATTCCTGAAAAGTACCGCTGCATTCTTCGCTTCTATACTAGCTGCAGTCATTTCCGTTATCCTTGCAAAATTTACAAACGGTAAATACTATGTTAAAGAGGAAGCTAGTGGTATCGATAAGGAAGATTATATTCGTTAGTATGGACACCTTTTTTAAGCTACTCAGGGACGGGTACTGACCGACATAACTGAAGTGTGGGACAATGGTTTTTAAATAAGGTTCATCATATGCTTTACATTTACATACAAAATATCATGTTTATAATCGATCCTTAGAAGGAAGTTAAGGGGGTAAGGCTCATTATTAAACACAAAAAGAAACAATATTTCTTTCTACCAAGAAATATTGTTTTCCTTTTTTAAATTATATTTCCGAAAATTTCATTGGATTTCCTCTAAAATCTTTTCATTTACATGTGGCGAAAATAGAGTATTGATGTTATTTGGTTTTGGTGGCTACATAAGTTATAGCCCTGAAGCTAATAGTGATTCATCCCTTATTTTATTAAATTTATACGTAAAATGAATGAATTCATCCAAATCCTCTTGGTCCATTACCTTTTCAAAGTCACATGGTTTACCCAAGGTAACTCCCCTTTGACTAGCAACGGAAATCATTAAACCTAACTCATAATACATATTTTTCGATAATATTCCTTTTTCAATGTTCTTCACTACTTCATGGTAAAAAGCAATCAAAAAGTCAGTAGGTAACTTTTCATAAAACTCCATGATTTACATCCCCCCTATTGAAACTTTTTTGCGATAAATCGATTCCCTCTTACCCAATTATAAATAAGTGAATGTAGATGTTTGTCGATTTAATTGAACATTTACAAACAATTTACCAATCATTTATCTTTCATAATGTTAGGAATTTTAATATAGTATATTCCTTTATCATATGTACGGATTTTATACATTCTATTTCTGAAAAGATCTTTCCTGTTCTATCCCTAGTATCGGCCCTATGCAACCCTTCCCACCTTTTATCATATTTGAAAACGCTTTCAAATTCAAGTAAATATTTTTAGAAAGTTAACAAAAGCACATTAGGATTAACGGAGCCTCTGATGAAGTCATACAAAGTCTTTTGGGCCACGAGAAGAGTGAAACCACACAGATTATGCTCAGCTGAGCGGAAGGTTAAGGCAGGAATAATGCTTCATCTTCCTTTATTGCAATTACCGAATCCATAGGGTCCCCATTGGGATCCTTTCGCTTTTTTCATATCTTTTCTTTATCAATCCTTCGCAACTTGGGTCAAAGATGAATTATATAAACATTGTTCAACTAACCTGCCCCGTTTGTTTAATAAAGGATTCAACAAAAAAGGCGTTTAATCCTTCCTGGATCAACGCACCCATTAGCACAAGACTTGAACCTTACATAAACTTGTATCCTTTGCTCATTAACTCCTTTAATGAAGGACTGACATAAGTAATGTACTTATGACCATTTATTATTTCATCTACCCGATCTACATTTTTCTTTATCCATCTATTTAATGTCCCGTACCATTTTTCAAGCTCTTTTGTCTTTTCCTCAAGTTCTTCTTGCTCATTCCAAAACTTCATTTCAACCCAAATGCGTCCTCTAGATATTTCTTTATTTTTTCCAATTTCTCTTTTATATGTTCTTGAAAACTCAATGACAGGAGAGTTTATGGAATCAATATAATATTTATTATCGCTTATTAGTCTAAGGGTTAGTTCTCCGAACTCTCCTTTATAGAGATACAATTGATCCCATTCATCTTTCGGTAAAGAAGTTAAATATATCGGCTTGTCATTATCCCCTTCGAATAAGACTTTCCCACCAGTTGAAATAACAAAGTCAATAAATTTAACTTCTGTCTCTTCATCCATATAAAAGTTTATTTGTTTTCCCATTTTATCACCACCTCGTACAGTGGACATTTTTATTGAACTATCTTGCCCCGTTTGTTCAATTAGGAATTCAACAAAAAGGTGCCTTAATCCTTCTTGGATCAAAGCACCATTCATTTAAGTAAAGAACTATAAGTCGCTAAATAATCAATAATCTTGTTCATCTTGTTCGCATAACTCTTCGGCAAGCTGTTTAATTCGTTCCATTTGTATGCCATTGCTTTGTTCTAAAGCTAGAGGATGCTCAGTTGGCTCCAACTCTATATAAGGGGTTACACCTAATGGTCTGGTGTGAACCATTGTTTTTAAGTTAATTGTTTCGGGGTAACAAGGAATGGAAGTCGACAACCACCCAAACATCGGCTCCAGCTCTTCTTCTCTTCCCTCAATGTCCCAGTTTTCAATGGTTTTATTGAAATTAGCTTCGCTTAATGAAACCCACACATTCCAAATAAAAGGTCCTTCACCGTCAATTACAGGAAGTTCTATACATCCACGAATAAAGTAATATTCATCGTCTATGATGCACAAGTCATCGTCCATTTCTATTCGACTTTCTTGTTCTTCCAGTGGTATATCGTAAACATAATCAGGAACGGGACTTCCATAACTCATTGGAAGTTCACCGTGAAACTTCCCGCAACATTTACAATAGAAACCTTCTTTATAATCACTCCTTATTTAATCCCTCACAAGAAAAATAGCTTTTCCTCAATATTAACCCGAAAACCCAGCAAATGATTAAAATTTTTCTTATTCAACTAAACTGCCCCGTTTGTTTAATAACAACTTCTCTAAAATAAGTGATAATCCTTTCTATAACCAATGCTCCATTAACGATCTATAAAAAATCCCCCTTCACTTTTCAAAGGGGGTTGTTTCATAGTCAGCAATGGCTGCAGTTAAAAAGCCTATTTCTTCGTGTATCTGTTCTTTGTAAAATGGATTAGAACAACTTTTATATTCCATAAGCAGACGATTAAGTTCCCTCTTGAAGAGGAATTGCTCCTGTTCCCACACATGCTTCGCCTCACTGTTGCCGCTCATATTCAATTAAGGTACCCGATTAAGTAATTACTGAAACCAAATTGACATAATATTTTAATTTTTTAACTAATCGTTATTTAACTAACCTGCCCCGTTTGTTCAATAAGGAATTCAAAAAAAGGCGGTTAGTCCTCCAGAATTAACGGCCCCGTCGTCATTCACTCTTGAAACCGTTCGATGAATAACTAATATTCTTTAAGTAATTTTCCATTTTCATCATAATATTTGTAATTCCGATATTCGTAACTTTCTTTATTAGTTTTAGGCAAATCAAGCCAAGTAACAGTTGCTTGATAAGGAGTAAAATCTTGTTCTAAGGTTGTCCCGTTTATATCAACCTGCATTCTCGCTATTTCATTTTCATAATTCGTCACAAACATTATTTTTGGATTTCCCATTAAGGGTGAGAACATACTAAATGATTCCTCATTATTTGATTCTATATGCCTCCAGATATAATTGCCCTTCTGATTTTTATAGAACTCTATATAAGACGGACTACTATTGGATAAAAAGCCTACAATTCTAACATCATTAAAATCGTTAATTTTTAGAATTTCTATTTCTTTATCTTTATATTCACCAACGGATTTAATCACCTTTACAATAGACTCCTTATCATTTCCATATAACTCTTTTGTTTTATATAAATTATAGGAAGCAACTAAGGCCAGAATCATTACAGCCATAATTAATCCTGTTTTTTTCTTCCCCATAGCACGTATCCCCCTAAAAGTAATCCGTTCAATTTGGCACTTCCCCTGTATAATGAGGAGTCCTTTATTTGGCTTCCCCTTTTAGTGAACGAGGAGGGCTTTTCGTGCATTCACACCAAATCACTGTGATGAATAAGATGTTATGACCGTATGAGATGTTTTTAATCATATGAAGTCTCCTCCGACAAACTTGAACCACGTATATGTGGTTCCTTTTTTTAAGAGGCTACCCACTCAACTTTAATCCTGTCAGAATCCTCAAAATAGACTGCGTGATGACTCTCTCCTCCAGCAAAAAACTATTCACGGCGTGAGAATTAAGGATGGAATGTAAAAGTTTCCGCCACAGTAACTTTTTTTTAGATGAACTTTTTGATTTACTCACTTATTGAATTTATTATAGAAACCATTCACCCTGTGCAATTTTCTCTACTTTTCCTCCTACACATACTGTGATTTCCCCGTACTCATCACTTGCGTTTAAAAACAATAATGATGGCCTTTTAATTTCATATCCTTGTTCTACTCGGATATTTATTTCACCTTTTTCAAAATACCGATATTTAACTAAGTAAGAAGCTAAACATCCATTGGCACTTCCAGTAGCGGCATCTTCCGGGATGCCAAAATAATCTGCAAAATCACGGACGTTTAAATCATTATCGGAATTATATGTTTCAGGAGAAAATACCAAGATTGCTTTTGCATCAATATCCTCAATTAACTCAAAGTATTTTTCTTTATTTATTCTAACTTTTTTAATGGCCTCCAGAGTTTTTAAAGGGACAATAATTACAGGAAGTCCTGTTGAAACCTCCTGGATAGGAAATTGATCATCAATATATTCTTTATTAATATTTAAGACATCAGAAACCATATTTGAATCTAAAATACGACCAAATGTTGGTTTATTCTGTTCCATACATAGTATTTGTTCTTGATTATCGAAAGTTACTGGAATCTGTCCAGCTTTAAAATTTAAAAAAAGTTTTTCCGTCCGTTCTCGTACTATTTCATTTTGAATGATATATGCAGTTCCTAAAGTCGGGTGTCCAGCAAAAGGAACCTCTTCATTAGGTGTAAAAATGCGAACATCATAGCCATTATCTTTTTTTGTATCTGACAAAATAAAAGTAGTCTCCGAATAATTAATCTCCTTGGCAATCTGTTGCATTTTACTCCCCGAAATGTTTTCGGCATTCTTAAAAACAACAAGTTGATTCCCTGTATATTTACCTTGTGAAAAAACATCTACAATTGAATAATTTATTTTTCCCATAATTTATCTCCCCTACCTCTGTATGTAGTGATGCCAATGACATTATCAATTAGATATAGATTTAATACGGTTGTTATTCTTGTTCATAAAAAGCGATCCCTTTAAGCAGGAACCGTTAAATCCTTCAATTTTCCCTTTTTAAAATTACCTCTTCAACAAATTGTTTGAACTTCTCTTCCGCTTCAGAATGTCGTTTGACGGTAAAAAGCAGAGTCTCACTAGAAGTATCCTCTAAAACATCCTCATAATAAATGTCCCACATTCCTTGGTCATTTTTAAATCCAATTGCCTCCATATATTCATCACTTTCTTCGTCATAAAAGCCGATATGCCAATGGCGGCCCTTTAAATGCTCCTCTATTTCTACAGCATACGGAGCATAGGAAGTTTCTATATCCAATAATTCCATACCACTAGAAAGAGCATTATCTGGAATTGGGATAGGTCTCGGAAGATTCTCATTGTCATATAGGAATCCGGCCAAAGTGTAAGCTAATTCCTTTCTTGCATTTTGTATTGCTGAACGCTTGGTGTTACCTTGTGATAGAGGATAATCCCATCCCTCATCAGAAAAAAGAGTGGGAAAGTAAACACCAAACACCCCTTCATCAATTTGTTGCACGAACGCTGGATAAACTAATTTTTCAAAATGGAACAAAAGACGCACATCCTTGTTCAATACTGTTAATTTATTGTTTCTTCTTGTTTGACAGTCCTACCCAAATTGAACGAGGAGATTTATTCAGGCGAAAAACGTGTGAAATTGAGGATTAGGATTATCTATGAAAAGCCTACTGTTCTCAACTAGCCTTCTGGCGGCCCTGTGGAAATTATTATCCTTTTAGACTAATGTCTTTGTGCCCATCCAGGATTGATAATACAAATACCTGTTTCTCTCCTCAAAGTTCTTACTCGACTGTTTCCATTACCTTATCGTTAATTAAAGTGGCAGGGCGGCTTCCGTTTAACCCTTCAATAAGGGAATTCGCCGCTAACAGCCCCATTTTAATTCTAGTCTCAAGTGTGGCAGATCCTATATGCGGCAAGGTAACCACATTAGGCAGTTTCAACAGCGGGTTGTCAGGATTAATCGGTTCCTGTTTATAAACATCCAGGCCAGCTGCCAAGATGCGCTGCTCTTGAAGAGTGTTGTATAAGGCGTGTTCATCAACCACTGCACCACGAGAACCATTCACAAAGATCGCTGACTTTTTCATCAAGCCGAATTCTCTTTCGCCTATTAATTTTTCAGTTTGCGAAGTGAGAGGTGCCATGTTACACACAAAATCTGATTCCTTTAAAAGTTCCTCCAGGGTCCGGTATTCGGCATTGTATAAATCTTCTGCTTCCCTTTTGGGGGAGCGATTATGGTATAAAATTTTCATTTCAAATCCATTGTGGGCTCTTTTTGCAATCGCTGAACCAATGCCGCCCATTCCGATGATTCCTAGTGTTTTATGATGAACATCGACTCCAAAAGAATCTTCCTTCAGTTGGCCTTTCCATTCCCCGTTTTTGACAAATTGATCCAATTCCGAAACTCTCCTTGCCGCTGCCAGCATTAATCCAAAAATGGCATCGGCAACCGTATCATTAAGGACTCCTGGGGTATTAGTCGCCATGATTTTTCTTTTCGTCAGTTCTGGAATATTTAAATTGTCATATCCAACAGAGATATTGCTGACGACCTTTAAATGATGGGCCTGATCTAAAAGCTCCTTATCTATTTTCATTCCTGCCCCCAACAATGCTTGTGCATCTTTTAAATGAAAATAAAATTCAGCCTGATTGGCAGAATTGACGCTTTCGAAATAAATCACCTCATACTTTTCGCGAAGCATCTCTAATACTTGTTCATATGTATTCTGATAGACGATGACCTTTGGTTTCATAAGACTACTTCCTTCCTGTTTTAAAAAAATGACATATTTCCTTTTTGGGTTAAATTGTTGCTGATTGTTAAATAAGTTCGACAAAAAAAGCGTTAACCCTCCTGGATGATCGCTGCCCGTTCGTTCAAGAAAGGATTGTTATTAAAATTATTAATAATGAAAAAAACATAGGGAGATTTTAATCTTCCTATGTTTTCATTCATATTATTTATCTGTTTGTTTTTGCTTCTTTTTCAAATATTCCGCACGTATTTTTTCAAGATGCTGCTTTTTATCAAATTTGGCAGGCTTCTGTTTTTCATGAAACTTTGTCACAGCTACCTTACCTTTGGTATCCAATTGATATTTTCCCATTTTGTTCACCTACTTTTTTTGTCTTTAAAAAAGAATCGATTCAACAAATATAATATACCTTATTTTACAGAAGTAAACCTTTATTACTGTATTTAACATTCCAAACGTTGCTGCATTTGAGAAAGCAATATCACTTAAGGTTTAAAACTTGGTGGACGGGGTATTAGAGAATACCAAGAAAGTTACTAGTTTAGGTTGGATAGCAAGTGTGGCTATCATTGTATTTGGCGAAGGTGGTGCCAAATAGTTGTTTTTTGGACCTTTCTTGGGAATATAAATTTAAAACAAAAGCCCTTTAGGAATGATTCTTAAAGGGCATTTTTATAAAATAGTGATGATTTACAAGAAAACGATATACCCTAATTTTAAAGTCTCCAGATATTTTAACTGGTGTTGGAAGTCAAATGGAACATCGACTGTTAGGAGGTGATGTAAAAAACTGACCCACCCAAATTTCGTTCCAATGTTTTCTTCTTTTTTTCTTTCGGAATGTAACCTATGGAAATCCACAAGCTGTTTTGGCCCTGTATACGGTATTTTGGTGATTGTCGTAGATTATTTTCTGAAGATTGAGAAAGGAGGAATCTATTGTGGCTTTTGAGCTAGATGAATGCATTTATTGTGGTGAACTGCTTACCAAATGGGAAAGCACGAGAAGCTATTGCTGGAAGTGTAATGAAACGACCTCACCTGAGGCTTTTCATGAAGAGTCAGATGAAACTTTGTTTCAGTCATCCTAAAAAGTAGTTCAGCATCCCGGGCAGCTTATCCACCTTTTCATATTCCATTTATGTAAAGCATCGGTATAACGTTCATTCACGTTCAGCCAGTGATGTGAACGACGCCCATATTTATACTTGCAGTCAGCCTTTTAAAGGAGAAATCCTTGAAAGGCTGTTTTTTTTGACTATCAAGTTAAAGTAGAAGAATGAAGGTTTTGATAAAAATTAATGTCGCTCTCATTTCATTAAAAAGACAATACCAAGCCTATTTAATAAGTGTCTTAACAAAAAATCATACTCACTTCTTCAATTGGAAATAATACTTGCGAGGTGATAAAGTGGATACGGAAAAATTAAAACTTACATCTTCTGAAATAGGTTCATTATGGGGAGAGTATGTTAACGGAACAGCCATAGATATAGTCAATAGATATATGTACTCCATTATTGAAGATGAAGCAATAAAAGCTGCTTTTTATGATGCTCTTCAGACATTCGAAAAGCAGAAGAAACAAATTGAGACTTTTTTTGAAAAAGAAGGATTTCCTGTTCCCATTGGATTTACTGAATCAGACTTGTATTTAGGAAAACAGAGATTGTTCTCGGATGCTTTTTGCCTGAATTATTTACATGTCATGACTTTACATGGATTATTAGGGCATATCACTTCGTTTGGCATTTCTGTAAGAAAAGATTTAAGGGAATTTTATGACTCGTGCGATAACGAAGCGAAAAAGATGTATCATCAAACTATTGAGTTATTGCTTGAAAAAGGACTTTTCCAAAGAGATCCTTTATTTTACGCGTATGACCAACCTCAATTTGTTACAAGCAAAGATTTCAAAGACGGATATTTTGGTAAGGGGAGAACCCTTTCAGCGACAGAAATCATTAGTATTTCTTTTAACCTCAAAAAAAGTATTCTGGCTAAAACCCTTTCCATTGCATTCAGCCAGCTAGCAGAATCCAAAGAAGTTAGAAAATTTCTAACCGATTCTGAAAAGACGGCTGACGGACAAATAAAAGCTTTAGCAAAGATCATGCAAGGTGATAACTTACCAGTTCCTAAATCATTAGAAACAGAAGTTTCAATGTCAACGGACTCTCCATTTTCCGATAAGTTATTAATGTATCACATGGGATTTTTATTTCAAGCGGCACAAAATTATCATGGTGCAGGGTTGGCATCATCCATGAGAACTGACCTTGTGACTACTTATGAGTCAATTATTTTGCAAAATCTAATGGTCACAAAAAACTGGTTTGATATCATGGTAAAAAACAGATGGTTGGAACAACCTCCACTTGCACCTAATAGAGCAGAGATTGCAAAACAAAAATAACCACAATTGCCCCTCCAAATCGGTCTGGTATTTTTTTGCAAATCATTCCTACAGAACTGCCCCCTTGAGCAATCAAGTCTTTATTTTGGATCATCCAGGCAATGATGTTGATTATGTAAAGAATTGGCTGAGAAAACGAAAACAGAAAAAGATGCAGGATGGAAGCCAAGATGAAGAAGGCATGAGCGGAGGCAATGCGGAAGGAAAGGCGGAGACGAAAAAAGAAAAACGTGCAAGAGGGCTTTTTGATAAGTACGGCCTGCCAGGACTCACAATTATCGGCTCTTTTTTGTCGGGTCCCATGTCTTCGCGTTTATGGGGATGAGTTTCGGTTCGAAAAGGAAGGACGTAACGATCTGGATGATAAACAGTTTAGCGTTTGGGACCGTCCTGATAGGTGTGGGTTCCCATTATGGGATAACCTCTTTCATGCCCCACGTGGAAGAAGACGGTTTCTTGGTTCGCCTGTTCGATCACTAAACATGCAGGTTGAACAATGGTTCCCGTGATTTGCGTATTTCGGCCTGAAAAAAAAGCCCGCTCACACTGTACTGGACCCTTAAAGTTAGACCAAAATATTCAAGCAGCTAATTGATTGGTATGTAAACAGTATTCACCCGGCATACCATGGTACAATTGAGTTCAACTAAATTCCCGTTTGTTCCATAATGAATTCTACAATAAAAGCGGTTAATCCTTCCTGGAGCATCTAAAGTTGAATAACGTATTAAAGTGGGACATTTTCAAAGTGTTCCACAGTTGGAAATGGATCATAGAAATGATGTAGTTGTTTTTTCCATTCTTGATACTCTTTCGATTGCCGAAATCCAATTGTATGGTCTTCTAATGTTTCCCACTTCACCAACAATAAATATTTCCCCTTAACCTCCATACATCGTTGTAATTCGTGAGTTATATAACCTGGCATTGATGATATGATTTTTGATGCTTCTTGAAATGCTTCCTCATATTCCTTTTCCATACCTTGTTTAACTTGTAGCATAACTGCTTCTAAGATCAACTAATCTCCCCCTTTTAAAAAGTATATCATTGCTTATTAAACTCAACTGCTCCGTTTGTTCAATAATGGATTCAACAACAAGGCGGCTATTCCTGTTTGGATCAACTCACCCATTCGATTAAGGACACTTTTTCACAATCCTTTTTAAGTACCAGTTTGTTGAATTAGAAATTTCCTTTAATTTATTCCTTAAACTCCCAAGCTGGATTCCAAACCACTTCCCATAAATGACTGTCTGGGTCTTGGAAGTATCCAGAGTATCCACCCCAAAAGGTTTCATGAGCTGGAACTATAATAACTGCACCAGCCTTCTCAGCCTGTTTCATAACCATAACGACCTCTTCTTTACTACCAACATTATGTCCAATCGTAAAATCAGTAGGACTTGCTGGTTTTAGGTCCATTTTTGTATCATAAGCTATATCTTTACGATTCCAAAGTGCGAGTTTTAAACCTGATTGCAAGTCGAAAAATGCGACCGCACCATGTTCGAATTCTTTGCCAACTATACCATCTGTTGGCAGCCCGAGTCCATTTTGATAAAATTCCAATGATCTTTCCAAATCATCGACACCCAATGTAATGACTGAAATTCTTGGTTTAATAATAACCCCTCCTGTAAAACAATAATAATTTCACTTAGTTCTATAACTATTTTGCTCCGTTTGTTGAACGGGATTAATCATTATATTCGATATGGACTTTATCCAATCCCAGTTCCTTATCTTCTTCATTAGGTACCAGTGGTTTTTGAAAAAGTATATACTCCTTTGTATCAACTTAATAAAGAATTCAACAAAAAGTGCCGTAATCCTTCTTGATCGAACGCACCCTTTACTTTAGGTACAATACTTCACAATCCTTTTTACACCTTAATAAATCCAATTTCTTAAATATATTATCCATGCAAAAAGACGCCTTCTTATTAAAGGAAGCGCCTTTATCAACAGTAATGTTTCCAAAGTATTCATTGTAATTTAAGATACTAAAATGCCTGGAATTAACGGAAGTATCTTTAGTAAGTGCGCGATTGAGGAAAATCATTGCTGATTTTTTTGAAAGCCCTAACAAAGCCTCTTTCTTTTGAATAAATTGTAATATTATACACTTTGGAAAAAAGAAGGGGGAAATGATGAGTACTATTTTGTCTAATAGTGATATCAAGTCCATTCATTTGTTAATCTCAACTTTGAAAAACGGTAATAAAAAAAACAGAAAAAAGATGGCTGAAAAGGCAAAAGAAATCTTACAGTTAAAATACAAAGTGATTGGATGTGGAAAACAACGAATTGTCTATGACCTTCAAAATGGATATGTATTAAAAATAGCCTTTTGTAAACTTGGGATTAAAAGTAATGAAACTGAGTTTAAAATGTATAATATACACTGTCCACCTGAGTTACGAAAACACCTTTGCCCAGTGATAGAATTGGGACAAGGTTGGATTATTATGAGAAAAATGGAATCCGAAGTTCCTATGAATAAAGATTTTGATAAGATGCTCACTGAATTAAAAAACAAATTTTTAATGTACGGTATCAATCCTAATGATTTGACTAAGTATAATCTGGCATTATCTGAAACGGGTACAATCACAGTTATTGATTATGGAAATTTTAAGTTAAAGTAGGAAAATTGTCATTGAATATAGATCCCATCAATGGAAAGAGTCACCTACAGAGAGACTAAACATTCTCATGGCTGCTCAAAGTAGTATTAGGGACGCCCGTTAAAGGAAAGATAATTCACGCAATAAAAAACTGAGAGAGTTTATGACAAGAAACGCGAAGAAGGAAAAACTTTCAGAAAGAATTCCACAAAAAAGGCGGTTAATCCCTTCTAAGATCAACACGCCCGTTAGTCGAACAAAAAAACCTCTAAATACCGTATTAACATCATCAGTACAACTAAGGATAAATTTTAAATGATTTGGCTCTTCTCTAGCCTACAATTAAAATACATTCTAAATCCCATGTTATTTTCAGCAACAAATGAATTCAGGCTGTGAAATACGGCAGAAAAAGGAGATAAATTATCATCAAAAAAAGTGAATTCAGCATCCTCTTTCAAATTGAACTTGTTAAGATATTGGTGCATTTCTCTAGGAGTAATAAAGCTTTTTTCTCTAAACAATCTATTAGTGCTGTGGTCAATAAACTCTAATTTGTACATGTTCATCCCTCCACTACACCATATTTTACAACTTTTTCAAAAAGTGAAGGGGATACTGTGGTGACACTTTTATGAATTTTATATTGTTCGATAGAGATAAGTATGAGCAGTATTTCCATTTGTGGGCAGATGGCTTTTGGTGTATAACACACCTTATTACTGGGATGTACAATTTTACTTTTCTATTGGCGAACGACAATAATTCCCTTAATTTTTAACCCTAAAAAATGTTTAACCCTAACCTAAAATTAGGCCAGGGCTAACATAAAGTTGTTTAATTCTTAGTAAAAAACACTCAACCTATCTTAAAACTTTCCCATTAAGTCGTTAAGAACTAGATTCCTTCGTCATGGAGTTACTGCTGTATTATCTGAATAAGGTTGCCGCATGTATCATCGAAGACAGCTATTTTGACTTCGCTCATTTTTGTCGGCTCCATAGTAAACTTCACGCCTTTATCCATTAATCTCTTGTACTCTGCGTCAATATCGGGAACCCCAAACATTGTTACTGGGATCCCTTCCGCAAATAACTTCTCCTGATACTCTTTAGCTGCTGGATGGACATTCGGTTCCAGCAGAAGCTCAGTACCGTCTTGTTCATCTGGAGATACAAGCGTTATCCACCTGTATTCTCCAGAGGGAACGTCATGCTTTTTTACAAATCCCAGCGTTTCTGAGTAAAATTCCAGTGCCCTTTCTTGGTCTTCTACGAATATACTGGTTACAATGATTTTCATAATGTTTTTTTCCTCCTTTGATATTTATGACGCATGTACTGTGCTAACAATCTGGCTGCAAACAAGGCAACCCACATATTTGTCAGAAGTTTTGTTCCGATTCTAAAAATTACTCTATCCATCCTTTTAGCAAATTTTTAAGTGGCTCGTTGTTGAAAATAATTATTCGATATTTTCCCTTTCGTTTTGATTTAACGAGTCCTGCATCTTCCATTACTGAAAGATGTTTTGCTATCGCCTGTCGCGAAATGGAAAGGTCGTGATTCATAATGAGGCGTGTCGTAAGTTCATACAACGTCATCTCGTTGCGTTCGGATAGTTCGTCTAATATAAGCCGTCGAGTTGAGTCTCCAAGTGCTTTGAATATAGTGTCTTTGTCCCAATTCATAAATTTATTATACGCAACTATTCGGTTGCTTGTCAAACATAGGCAACTTCATAGTTGCATAAAAGTGAATAAGTGCTCCATAGAACCACACAATAGTCAATTTTAATCACTCTAAATGTTTTTAAACACGTTTCTTATTCGAGAAACCTGCCCCGTTGTTTAATAACAACTTCTCTAACATAAGGAAGTTGATGATTTGTTAGAGATAAGCATACAAGTAGCGTATCAGGGAGGCACCCTGATGTTCAGTACCCAAGAACCCTTCTAACATGAAATACCCCTAATTATATTACGCTTACCCTGGACCCCCATTAATAATTAACATGATTCATAAAAAATGGGAATACGATGGTTATGAATGCAGATGAAAAGCGACATAGGAATGGAGGATTGTATGATCCTAATATCAGGGGTTCCGCTTCAACAGAATGAAAACTGGCAGTTTGGAAGTATTGAGAAAACCATTATTCAACAGATGCAGGATGCTCCTATCAATTATTCTTATAATTCCGGACATGAATTATTATTCGAACTAAAAGTCCGAAAGAACATTATCCAAAGTGCGATAGAAATGAACAACAGTCAAGCAGTGTTCACATCTTTTGAATATGCCCGCTGCAATCCTAGGAACTGGCAATTAACAAGGGCAGGCGGGTTCCTTTTAAGACCCGATGTGCAGCCGGCTGATGCGATTTTGGATATTTATCGGAACAGTTCGCAATACGCATTTGAATGTGCGACAGCAATCCCAATCATCTATTACCATGCCATATTGAACAGTATTGGCAGCTATTCATTTAATTTACTTTTTCGAAATCTGTATCTTTATAGCTGGCATACAGATACAGACTTGGGTGTCATTACCTTTTATTCCAATCACTTTATACCTGGAGATGTCCTTTATGTTAACAATCCCGACTTTGATCGAAGAACTCCACAGTTTAGAGGAGTTAATGCTGTTGTCCTTAATGATGGCAGATTGTTTGGACATGGATTCAATATACGGACATCAGAAGAAATGATTCAAATCCTTAATGAAAAAAGAACACCTGGGAGTTCTCGTTTAGCTTATATAACAAAATTAGTGACAAGGCCTTCTTTTAAGTATTTATTCAGAGTCGCAGGCTGGAATGGAAACAGCAGGGCAGACAAAGTGCAGCGTCCAATCGTGCACCATAACAAAAATTCCATTTCATATGCACACTATCTCTATTATTCAATGTAGTATTTAGTCACTTCTCACCCATGACATTTACCCATTTTTTTAATAGACGGGCTCCAAACTCACCTTCGAGAGTATGATATAGGGAAATGTCTTACACGAAGGGAAGTGTAATCATGTATTCAAACCTTAACGCACCACCGACTTTGAGTGCCAATGTTCCGCCAAATATTGCACCAATGCCTACCTTTACAGCTCCTGCTTATGATTATGGATATGCATCACCTAGTTATGCCTGTCCTACTTATCGGAACGACTTTATTTTAATTGTAGTATTGTTCATTTTACTTATCATTGTAGGTGCAAGTCTTTGCGGCTTTAGCAAATGCTAGCTTGAATGCTTTTTGATATAGGCTGTTTAAAATCGAATGTAGAAGAAAAAGCCGATTTTCCTATCCGTGACCAGGATGATCGGCTTTTATTGTAGCATTTTGAAGGAAGTTACCTGAGGCTTCGATTCAGTCATCCTAAAAAGCAGGTCAGGAAAATCGCAAGATCCCGGGAGCTTATTTACCTTTTCTTATTCCACTGATATAAGCATCGGTATACTGTTAATTAACCGCTTTCAGCCAGTGATGTGAACGGCCGACAAACTTATACTAGTAGTCAGCCTTTATAAGGATAATTCCTTGAAGGCTGTTTTTTTTGGACTAAATTGTTAAAATAACGACTGTTCTTGTTTACTTCTTTTTATTTTTTTGCTAGCACCCTTCATCAAACCCCTGTTCAAAAGGATAACACGACAAAAAAAGATTGAGAGGTAAAGCGAATTGAATAGCTAGGGGGAAATTTAAAATGCATTCATCGTTCGCCAGGATGTAACGGAAATCTATCTTCTCTTTCTAGGACCTACAATTAATTTGATTGCTGTTCTTTTTTCATTATTGATTAAAATATCTGTAAATGCAGGAACAAACACCAAATTAATACCGTTAGGAGCCACGAATCCTCTTGCAATTGCAATGGCTTTAATTGCTTGATTTAAAGCACCAGCTCCAATCACTTGAATTTCGGTAACTCCTCTTTCATTTATTATGCCTGCAATTGAACCTGCAACTGAATTTGGATTTGATTTTGATGATACCTTTATTACATGTTCCATATTAATTTTCCCCCTGTTATATAATGGCTTGATATGATCAATAGAAAGAATGAAATGACGTATCCTTAATCATATTCACATTTATATAAAACAGACCTATTGAACTTGTTCCTTGGGTAATATTGTATTAGATGCTCTTTCTACCATTCCTTCACCATCACTTGTGTTCATATTTTTATAAGGGTGTTTTCTTTCGCCACAAACATGCCTGTTAGCATATGAAGAAAAAGCGGATCAAGACATAAGGAATTTAACCGCCTGGAACCGGTTGCACAAGGTCCTCCTACTTTCTTCCGTAGCTTGTTTTTAAATCTTTTGGATTTAGTGTTGAACCACGAAATAACTTACTTAGAAAAGTTTCAAAATCCTGTCCAATTTCAACACTTTCCCATTGTCTATCTTCTGATGAGTAATCTTCATAAAAATAAACAACTGATGGATTTTCAACTTTTCTTCTATAATCTTGTACAACCCAGGCGTGAATGTCAGTCCACAAAACGATTAGGCCTTCAGGCAACCCTTGTTTTCTTGTCCACTCTGCTGACTTTAAAATGCCAATTCCTCGTTCTACACCTTCAAAGTCGATGCCTTCCATATAGTCCATAGTTGTCCTTTCCTTGTCCTGACCAACGAAAAAGTGAGGGTAATTCAGTGTACCTGCGTTTTGTTCTTTCAATAGCTCAATATAAGAATGGGGAAGTGTAATTCCTAATGCCTTTTCTGCATTTTTAATTGTTAAATCAGTTAAAGGAGGGCTGATTTCCTCACCAGCTGTATTCCAAAAATTCATTCCTTTATAAAACTCCATATTATCACCTTATGACCTTTAATCATGTTATTATCCTTTTCTCACCTTTTGGAACTATACTGCCCCGTTTGTTTAAAATAGGTAATTCCACAAAAACAGCGTTAATCCTTTCTGGATTAACGCATCGTTCAAAACAAATAGTGGAAGTACTATGTCTCCACCACAATTCGAAAAAGAACCATATTGATCGCAATTACACTAAAGAAAATAAAAGCCATTCCTAATAAATATAGTGTTCTACCAACAAACTACTTTACCAACCCCCAGAATAAAGAGCTTATAAAAAAACAACATTAAGGGGCAACAAGTTCTACTTTAATTCTATCGGGGTCTTCAAAAAAAACGGCGTAATAATCATCCCCTCCAGCAAAGGGATGTTTTTTTTTATAGAGGATACTTACTCCTTTAGTGTGTAAAGCTCTTGTTATTTCATCAACGTGACTTCGTGAATCTGCATGAAAGGCTAAATGATTCAGCCCAACTCGGCAGCGATGGTAAGGAATATCTAAAAAACGTTTCTCCACTTGTACAAATACAATGTAAGTATCACCTAATTTCCAGCTTTGCCCTCCTTCCCATTGTTGAAAAGGTCTGTATCCCATTTCCTGTAGAAACCATCCCCAAAATTCCATCGTCTTTTCCAAATTAGACACGTATAATTCAATATGATGCAGTAACCCATTAGACAAAGATTATTCCTCCTAATGAGTTAGTTAGATTAAATAACGCACCAAATTGTTGGCTTTCCTATTTGCAATCCTTGTAAGCTCCTCCTATATTTCGCCATCTTTGCAAATTATCCTTTTAACTGGATTTTAGAGTTATTCTTATTCTCTTATTCAACCGGTTTGGTTTGTTGCATATCGGAATAGACCATGCAGTTGTATACTTCCTTATCAATTCTTCTAGAGGTCATAAATTGTCGAAATGTTCTCAATTTATTTCCCTCTATCATATTGTATAATTTTGATAGTGGTTTAGGTTTCCAAAAACTGGGGGTTCGTAATGAGAAAAATTAAAGTATTGATTCTGTCGGTTGTGTTCTTGTTGACTATGTCCCTGCCAGCAATGGCGCAAAGCAATAAATCTCCATCTCAATCTCCATACAAAGGCTCTTATCAAAGTGCTTCTTTTTATGGATCAGAAGGAACCGTCGACACCCACATAGAGTTCTCTACAAATTTTGAAGGTAAAGATTCTTATATGCTCATTTACCACACCTATGATTATGAAACAGACGAATTCTATATTGGCAGCGCTGAAATTCCAGCAACCAAAGATGTTTTCGACCTTAACAAAGGCAAAGCTAAGGTGAATGCTACTGTAGAAGTATCCAAAGTCGATGTTACTTGTGATGATGAAGGAGAAGAATGCACTTGGGAGGAAACTCCTGCCGGATCTAAGTCTATTAATCTTTCATGGACTTTCAACCCAAAGAGTTATTCTACCTCAAAATACTCTGATAGAAATGTCCAGATCGGTTACGATGAATACATCAAACTTTCTAAAGGTACTTTCAAAAATTTCAATAACGTGTCGGTTTCCGGTAGCATCGGTGAAAAGAGGACTGATAGCTTCGAGTATTCCGGTGGCGGTGTAACCTCTGGCTCTTCTTTCACTATAATCAAGTAAGCAAGTCCGCTAATTAAATTTAAAAACCTAAACCCTAGTTGAATATGTAAATAAAAGGCCGGTTAGTCATTAACCAGCCTTTGTTTGTTTTCGAGTTTATCACGCACATTAGTTGTAAGGGTATTCAGGAAATATTACTTTTACAGCATTTTTATTTAATCCGTTCTTCCCTTTCCACCAACATACAGGGTATGACCAGTCATTTTTATAGTGTTCAGGAACTTCCCTCTCAACAAAAGGGATAAAATCATTAAGGAAACCTGGATATTCATTTGTGGACAATATAGAACAAAACCCTAGGATTTGCAGCAAAACTTCTCTTTCCTCTTTATTTGATTTAAACTTTTTGAAATTGCTTTTTCTAGGTTCCTAATTTTTCCTTCTAAAGGAAATTCATTAATGATCATGAATATCTCATTAAGTATCTCGTAATCGTAAGAAGTTGGAATAAGCTTATCTGCTTTAGTAGATTGTCCATTTAAACTATCCTTCTCCATTTAGAGTTCAACAACAAAGGACCGCTGAATCAACTTCATAACTTCAAGACGGGATATGTATTTCACCGAAAGTGTCGCCCTATTTCTACGCCAATCCCGATAAACATTAGGAATGATCCCAGGCTGATGCCTATAATAATCAGAAACACAGATAAGTTCGTTCGCAGCTTCCCAGGCTTAATATGTCCAAGAAAAACACTTTGATAGCCATCAGGGTGAATACTTTCAAAAACTAATAAGGACCCTAGCAATGTGATGAAGATGGTCGGTAAAAAAAGTTCAGGTGAAACGAAAAAAAATCCTATACCAGTAATAAAGGTAAGGACATAAAGTGGTACTCGGAGACGCGATTTTACTACTAACAACTGCAAAGCTTCCCATGGCCTTTTCAAATTATAATCATCCCTTCTTCCGTTTAACTATGTTCCAAACAGCATAGGAAGACGATGCATTTTGGCTCATATTATCAACATTTGGTATTGTCAGTATAAATTTTACACTTTTTTTAATTATTGTCATCACTATTCAGCATTTAAATTTCATATATAAAAGCAGCCATAAAAATAGGCCCCCTACAGCTGGAGACAAAACACCAACCGCAGGGGGCCTATCAACTATTACGTTATTAACAATTTATGCTTAACCTGTTCAGTTCACACCTAAAACTACAAGTCTATCGGCTTGCCGCCTGTCACTCCGTAAATCTGACCGGTGATATAACTTCCTTCATCAGAGGCCAGAAGAACGTACACCGGCGCTAGCTCTACCGGCTGTCCTGCACGGCCTAATGGGTAGTTTTGGCCAAACTCAGGGATTTGTCCATCCAATTTTCCGTTATCTAGCTGCAGCGGCGTCCAAATTGGCCCTGGTGCGACACCATTGACACGCACACCCTTCGAAGCAAAGTAGGAGGACAAGGAAACCGTGAAGTTGCTTATCGCTCCTTTTGTAGCAGCATAATCCGCTAAAGATGTGGACGGTTCGAATGACTGGACTGATGTCGTGGTGATAATCGCGCTTCCTGGTTCCAGATGTTCTTCGGCTGCTTTTACGCTCTCAAACATGCTGATGATGTTCACTTTGAAAGTGTCATGTACTTGCTTCATTGTTAACTCACTCAGGGACGGCTGCGCGATTTGCTGCGCGGCATTCAATACCAGCGTGTCCAATCCGCCAAAAGCTTCCACTGTTTTTGTAACAATCTCCGTGGCTGCACCGTCTTCCCGCAAGTCATACGGCAGCAGCAATGCTTTTCTGCCTTCACTTTCAATTAATTCTTTGACTTCATTGGCATCTTCTTCTTCACCAGGGAAGAATTGAATGGCCACATTGGCGCCTTCGCGCGCATAGGCAATCGCGGCGGCACGGCCTATTCCGGAATCTCCTCCGGTAATCAAGGCATTGCGTCCTTCTAGGCGATTGTATCCTTTATATGATTCTTCCCCGCAGTCAGGTTTGGGCCTCATTTCATTCTGTAACGCTGGAGTGTCCTGTTCTTGATCAGGGAATTTTTCGTTGTAAAACTTCTTGCGTGGATCGGTTAGATGTGGGTTTCCCATAAAAAAACATCTCCTATCTTGTTTAATTCCTAGATTCTAAGGATAAGAAAATTCTCAATGGCTAGTAAAACACTTACTACACTCTGTTACATTTTTTGATACCCTGTGAAATTCTTATTTAAACGGCTCCAGATTATTATCAAGATTAGATTGATGTTTCCTTTAATTGTTGCTGCTACTCTCAATTAGCATAGAAAATGCTTGGATCATCTCCAAGCATTTTTTCACACAACATTTTCTTTAATCATTAGCACCCGTTATTTTAAGGACCACTCTTCACAATCTCACCAAAACAACCAGTTACTTGTTCAAGGAAATCATTTAGTTGTAAAACTCCATATGTGTTTTTTCCTTTTTGTAATAATCCATCCTGTCTTGTAAAGTACCAGTATGAAATTCAAACTTATGGCCATCTGGGTCAGTAAAGTAAATGGATCTTTTATCTCTTTCGTCTCTTGTACGACCTGGTAGTATGGTTACATTCAATTCCTTTAGTTTAAGGTACATATGATCAAATTCTGTTTCTTCTATTGAAAAGGCTATATGTGTGTATGATTGGTTAATTTCATTTCGAGGAATATCTTTCTCTTCATTATGAGCAAGCCAAATACCGTTTAAATCAAAATAGGCAGTGCTTCTACCCTTAACTAACAACTTAGCATCAAACACATTTTTATAAAACTTAATCGAATCCTCTAGATTAGAAACTGAAAATAACAAATGATTAAGACCTTTTACTGACACCGTATCACCTCAAATTTAGACTTCAGAAAAAAAGTTATTAAAGCTTCAGCTTTAAACCCTCATGCGTTGCTTTAAAACCTAACCGTTCATAAAACCTTAACGCATCTTCCCTTTTTTTATCAGTTGTAAGCTGTACTAAATGACAACCACGTTCTTCTGCACGCGAAATCGCCCATTTTATAAGTTCAGTACCTACACCCTTCCCTCTTACAGAAGCTGATGTTCTCACTCCTTCGATCGTAGCTCTCCATCCACCTTGATGTGTTATATAAGGTGTAAAAGTAATTTGTTGGACTCCAATCACTTCATTACCGTCACAAGCCACTACTAATTCGTTATTTGGGTCAGATGTAATAGCCTCAAATGCTTTTAAGTAACTATTAGGAAGGGGGTGATCATAACGCTCACGTTTACTTCCCAAAACATCATCTGCAAGCATTGAAACAATACTTTCTAAATCTTTTGCAGTCGCCATTCTAAACCTTATTCCTGTCTCCAATGAAATCCCCCTTATTAGTAAACATTTTGTTAATTTAAATGCTAACTTAATGTACACTATAAGTTAATAATAATTGTTTTATGATATTCAATAAGTTCCACTTATAAAGTTCCTGGCTATCCGTATTCAACTTTTCTGCTCCGTTAGCTTCATAAGGAATCCAATAAAAAAGGTGGTTATTCCTTCCTGGATCAACATACTCTTCAGTTGAAGAAAAATTATCACTTAAATTCATAAAATATTCCATTTGCTAAATTCTCTTTCCCTTCTAATAAAATTTCACAAATGAAGGATTTAAGGTCTTTGTACGATTTGATAATTTTTTTTGTTCTATAATCTATTTCTATTATTTTCTCATCAGTATTAATCACATAATAAGCGTTTTTAACAATTGAATCAGCGAAAATGAAATAGGCTTTTGGAGTACGTTTTCTTCGATATAAATTGTCCATAGTTTTTAAATTAAAAGCTAAATGAACTTGTTCTTCTATGCTTAAACCTTTATATGTGTCTGCATCCTTTCCTGCGACTCTTAATAAATCAAATAAATAACAACCGTTATAAAATGTCAAAAACTTTTTATATTCAGCAGGCAACTCTTGTTTTAAATCTTCCTCAAACTTATTAATATCTTCTTTGATAATGGTGGTTGAAGATGTGTATGCCATCTCCCATCTCCTAAGTGTCCATAAAGGGTAGTTCTGGTTCGTAATTTTTTCTTATCTTCTCCATATAATTTACTTAGTTCTATACTAAGAAATTCAAACATAAATATCACCTTCACTTAACAATGTAAACATATTATTAGAGGATTTTCTTAAAACTACCATGGCTGGAGGATTTACTATAAGGATAATTAATACTTTTATATCAACGCATCTATTCGTTCCTTTAGGAATTCTTCTCTGTTTCCCTCTTTTCTAACTTTTTCACTCGATGAAAATTTGAAATAGAATAGTTGTAGTAAATGCAAATTGAATAATAAATAATAGAACATAAATAAATTCAATATCGTCCCCGCCAACTAATGAACCTAAACTAAACAGTAAAACAATCCTTCCAATTGCAGTTATAATAATATAAGAACCCCATTTTCCATATCTGCACCACCCCTTTCCGTTTAATATTTTATTAATTTCTTTATGTAAGTATCCAGCCCCGTTTGTTGAATAAAGACTTCTAAAAAAAATGCGTTAATCCTTCCTGGACCAACGCACCCGTTTGTTTAAGTATATTTTTCACAATTAATAAATTTTACCTTGTGACAGCAAGTAGTAGTGTAAGAGAGTATATTAGTAGGCGATTCCTACACGTAATTGGAGATAATCGGTACTTTCTATCTGACGATAAGTAAATTCTGCTGTATCAGAAACTGATATTTTCACTCCCCCTTCTGGCAAAAAATTACGATCAATTCGATATTGACCTTCTCTTTCTCCATCTGGCAAATATGTAGGACATACAATTGTCCAATCAAGTGTTGATTTTTTCAGAATATCGTAAACTTTATGATGTTCTTCTGCTGCACGGGTTGATTTACGCTTTGATTCACTTGATTGGTAACGCAGTAACTTTGGGTTGGTTCTACTTTGTAGGATACCTGCAGTCCCTACAGTAATAATCCGTTGTATGCCTTTGTTTTCCATTTCTTGGATAATTAGTGATATACTTTCTGATAGAGTGGTTGTGCCATCAGTATTAAGCGCACTAATAACTACATCAATCCCATGCATTGCACGTACTATATCTTTTTTATTTAAAACATTCCCTTGAATAATGGTTAAATTTCCACTATTTATTTGAATCTTCTCTGGGGTACGAACTAATGCAGTAACATGATGTTTATTTTGAAGGGAATAAGTTACTATTTGACTTCCAACTCGTCCAGTTGCTCCTAAAATCAAAATATTCAAAAGTAATCCTCCTTTTTACGAATACAAATATTAAAATACAGGATAATTAACTCGACTAAAAGGATGAAAGTATTTGGGGAGATTTATAGGTTTAAACAAATTTGTAATTCCCCGCCTTTTGACATATGGATTCAATACCATTCTTCACGAAATTAGAAGACATTGATTAAATTTTTTTCGTTCTCCTAAAACAAAATAATCCTCTTCCCTATTAGAGAAGTATTTATTTTAACATTATTAATTTTCGCCAAGGGAGTAAGGACCTCAACCACATGTTTTAGTTCTTTAAAAATAAACACTTCTTCTTTTTCTTTATATGCTGGATTTGCAAAAATTATAAAAAGGTCATATTACTTCCCTTAAAGTTCACAAAGGGTGATTGCTTATAGAAAGGCAATCACCCTTTTTTTGTTTTTACCTTTCGTTCCGTTCGCCTTATCTGAAACAAACTGGCATAACGGGCCAGGAATTATTTCATTAATGATTCTATGCTGATATCTATGTTTCCACTTTCTTCTTTCTTTTTTCGAGAAGAATACAAAGCATATAATAGTATAAACCAGATAGGTGTCAGCAGTAAGGCAGGCCGTGTTTCATCAGCAATCAGCATAATAATTAGAATAACAGCAAACATCGCAAGGACAGCATAATTAATAAATGGTGTCAGTGGAGCTTTGAATTTCGATTTTGCATGTAATTCCGGACATGTTTTTATATATTTCAAATGAGAAAGCAGAATAACACTCCATACCCAAATGAAACAAATCGCACTAATGGAGGTTACGATTCCAAAAGCCTGTTCCGGTAAGAGTTTACTCAAAAGAGCTCCTACTGATACGACAAGTGTGGATACCCATAAACCGTTTGATGGCACATGATTTTTATTCAGTTTTGAAAAACTTGCTGGTGCCTGGTTATTGTTGCTTAAGTTATACAGCATCCGGCTTGTTGAAAACATACCACTGTTGCCGGCTGAAGCCGCTGCAGTTAGTACGACAAAGTTGATAATTCCCGCGGCAATTGGAATTCCGACTAAACTGAACGTTTTAACAAAAGGGCTTTCTGCTGCATTGAGTTCTGTCCATGGATTAATAGATAGAAGGATAATAAGGGCCCCAACGTAGAAAAACAGAATTCTTAAAGGAATTTTATTAATGGCCGATGGTATGTTTTTTTCCGGATTGGATGTTTCCGCTGCAGATACACCGACCAATTCCATACCGACAAAGGCAAATACAACTAATTGTAAAGAAAGCAGGAAACCTGAAATACCGTTTGGAAACATACCACCATGTTCCCATAGATTTTCAACTGTAACCCTTCCTGCATTTGTCTCGAATCCTATAACTAACAAGATAACTCCCACCACAATTAAAGCGAGAATAGTAATGACCTTTATTAAAGCAAACCAAAACTCCAATTCTCCAAAAAGCTTAACACTTAATAGGTTAAGGCCTAATAAAATGATCAAACAGATGATAGCAGGTACCCACTGTGGAATATCAAACCAATATTGTACATAAACACCAACTGCAATAATATCGGCCATGGCGGTCACAATCCAACAAAACCAATATGTCCATCCAGTTATGAAGGCTGCCCGTGGTCCAAGATAATCCTGGGCAATATCAGTAAACGAAAGGTAACCTGCTTTGGACAACAGCAGTTCCCCTAGTGCCCTCATAACAAAAAACAGCCCAAGCCCCACGATTAAATAAGCAAGAATGATGGATGGGCCTGCAAGTTGTATGGCTTTACCAGAACCCAAGAATAATCCCGTACCAATGGTGCCTCCAATTGCAATTAGTTGAACATGCCGATTTGCTAGGTCTCTCTTTAATTCTTGTTGTGCCAATCCTAACTCCTCCTACGTCATGAATTAATAAAACCAATAAAAAAAGAGATTGGATGCCCTCCAATCTCTTAGATAAAAGAATAAGAATAATTTTTATTATTAAAAAATAATAATTATTAAAATAACAAATAAATATTCTGTACTCTTCTGTCCTTTTGCCTGAGATTGTGAACCCTTCGGCGCCGCGCAATTCCCGCGATCTCTCCAGAAGCTGCTCCTGCTATAGTTTTGATCCCATAACATTCATAGCTAACTGCCTATTAAGTTTTTTGTTATTAAATGTTATCTTCAAATAATAGATGATTTTATCAAGAGTTAAATTTTTTGTCAATCACGTAAATTTCCAAACTCATCTTTATTTATTAGATTTCTTGTTGATAACATTTTCATTCTTGTTTTTCCATGGCCTTCCTTATTGCATTAATGGGCTGTTTTGACTATGGATTTCCGAGTGAAGAGATTACAATGTAAATTAGTTAAATCATAATCTCCCATTCGTAGAACGGCAAAGTTTAAAAGACCCCTTTGCAATTTCAAGCCAAGGGGATCTTTTAAAGCAGAAAACTCATTATGCTGATTTTTGGGCTGGTTCAGCTGAAGAAGCCTTTTCATTAGGGATAATTAAATTCAGTAACAGCACGGCGATCGCACCAACAGCGGTACCTGAAGAAAGGATATAGTTCGCAAAGTCAGGCAAACTGTAAAGAATTTCTTTAGGAAGAACAACGGTGCCAAGTGTCAATAAAATCGGGATTCCGATGACCATCATATTGCGGTCATTGATGTCGATATGCTGTATCACTTTTAAGCCGTTCATGACAATCGCTACACATACGATTCCAAAAATCCCGTTTATCACTGGTTCAGGAATGCAGGTAATAATCGCGGATAGTTTTGGAATGAGACCTAGAATGACAAGAATCACTCCGGCACAGATAATCACCATTCTGCTTGCAACACCGGTAATGGCGAGGATTCCCGCATTTGAAGAGTAACCGGTCATCGGAGTTCCCCCAAACAGACCGCCGACAAGGCAGCCAATCCCCTCTCCTGCCGAAGCTCTGTTCAGCTTTTTATCATCCAGTTCACTGCCTGTTACAGTCGAGACGACAAACCATGTACCCGTTGTTTCAATAAGAATGATCAAATAAATAAATACCATCGTCAACATGGCTTGAAGATCGAAAACAGGTGCGCCGAATGGGAAAAAGCTTGGAAGCGAAATCCATGCTGCGTCCTTTACTGGCGAGAAATCAACACTGCCGAAAATGGAAGCAGTAATGGTACCGGCAATGATTGCAAGAATAACAGATACCAACCGGAAGAATGTTCCGTACCCTTTCGCTTTTTTTCCAAGCAGCATGCATGTGACAAGAACAGCGGCAGAGACGGCTGCAATGATGACGTTATGGGCGACATTTCCTGGCGCATGATAGATGGAGTTAAAGGCACTTGGCATCAGCGAGATGCCGACAATGACGATGACGGTTCCTCCCACAAGAGGCGGAATGATTTTACGGACAATTTTAGCAAACACTTTTAATGGATAACCCAGAACCGCAATCAGAATCGCCCCAGGAAGGAGACTTCCAAACACGGCCCCCAACCCAAGCTTGCCGCCAATCGCAGCCAAAGCCCCAATCGGTACATAGGAAGGACCTTGAACGACCGGAAGGCGTATTCCCCAAATGGTTTGAATCAAAGTGGCAGCACCTGCGGCCAGAAAGCACATTTGAATAAAGAAGGTTGTGCTCATCGTATCCAATGCCAGCAAGCCCGCGATAATGATTGGTGCGATGTAAAGGTCCATCGCAAGGACATGCTGAAAGCCAAGCAGGATTGCCTTGCTGAACCCGACCTTTTCATCAACCCCTACAGTTATGTTCGGATTTTGACTATTATTCTCCATTTCCCTGTTTCCCCCGTTAATGAAATTTTAATTGAACGAACCCTTCAAAAACTTATTTACCTAACATATACGTGACATTTCTCACTTGAATTATAAGGAATAAGCTTTGAAAAGTAAACAACAAAAACGAACGTTTTAATTATAGGTTATTTCATTGTTCGGATTTTACGTTGACTTTTTTCTGATCCATTATAAAATGAAAACAGGAATACTTCGCATGGAGGGAGAAAAATGAAAAGGTTAGAAGACCAGGTACTGAGGAATGACTGGATTGTTGCTTGTAAAATAGAGGATGTAAAAGAAGAGCCGATTCAAAAGATTGTCATGGGAGAGCGGATTGTCCTTTTCCGTAATGAAGACGGCGTCCACGCCTTCAGGGACCTTTGCATCCACCGTGGTGCCGCCCTGTCATTAGGATGCGTTAAGGACGGCAATCTTATCTGCCCTTATCACGGGTGGGAGTTCAACTCTGAAGGGGCTTGCACAAATATCCCGCAGCTTCCCGAAGGCCGGGCGATTCCGCTAAAAGCCAAAGCCATCAAATACCTATGCAGAGAAGAATACGGATTTGTATGGATTAATTTGAATAACAACGACCCTGAATTCTTTCCCTATCCCGAGTTTGCCGATAAAACCTACCGAAATGTGCTATGGGGCCCTCAGGAAGTAAATGCTCTTCCGCCAAGAGTCGTGGAGAATTTCCTTGATGTGGGCCACCTTGCTTTTGTCCATGTAGGCTATCTTGGGGTGGAGGACCATCCTGTCATTGGAGATTACGATGTTCATGTAGAAGATGGCCGGATTTTCTCCGATGAAATTTCAATCTTCCAGCCCGATCCCGACGGCTCCGGCCAATCAAAGGATGTCTATTATACTTACGAAGTCCTGCGCCCACTGGTTGTCCAGTTCATAAAACGGGACCCTGAAACAGACAGCAAAATGAAGATTATCCTCATGATCAGTCCTGTTACGGAAGAAAAATCGATTGCCTATGGAATTTTATCGTTCAACTATGATACAGGCCAAACTGACAAGGAAATTACCGACTTTCAGGATATGATTTTCGCCCAGGACAAGCCAATTGTTGAAAATCAGAAACCAGAAGAGCTTCCTCTCGACCTTCAGGCAGAGCTGTCCTTAAAATCAGACCGAATGAGCATTGCCTATCGTCAATACCTGAAAAAATTGGGAGTCACACTGGGGACCGCATAAAGGAAAGTGGCTGCCTATTCCCATCTTCTAGCATATAAGGTTATATTATAATTGCTTATCACCCTTACAATTATTTCTATAGAAGAACAAAAAGGTGCACTTTGAAAAGTGTACCTTTTTGTTCTTCTTCTTTTAGTTCTCTCTGCAACTTTTTTTAGTTTCATCCATAATAATTGAAATTTTTATTGTCTAGTGCAATAGGTTGTTGCATATTTAAACTATTTGCACAATTTGGCGAAAAACCCTTGTTAATACCTCCTATTTTCTGTTACTATTTTCTAGTATTTAGTGAAAAAGGAGTCGTATTTACAATGTTATCCTCAAATAGTGTTGAAAAAAGCAACCTTGTTCAGAGCATTCAATTGTTGCGACAAGAGATGATTGAGACGGGACTTAAGGAAGGACTTACGAGTAAGAAGACAATTGAACTTAGTCAAAAACTAGATAGATTTATTGCTAAATATCAATTTTTAATTAACTAATTGGCAATTCGGGTAAGTCGAATAAAACATCCCCTTATTCCACTAAACCCCGTTAGTTCAATAAGGACTTTGCAAAAAGGCCGCCAATCTAGGATCAAGCACCGATTAATTTTAGAACATCTATTTAACCATCGTTATAAAAGCAGTGGAGCCTTTTTTAAATTCAATTTTCTTAACAAATCCAAACTTCTCATATAGATGAATGGCTCTCTGATTAAACTTCGCCACCGTTAACCGATTTTGGACATCGTTAAAATTGCCCTGGATATGTTCAAGAATAAAGGAAAAGAAGGTAAAACCAAATCCCTGGCCTGTTAATTCAGGTTTCATACCAATCCCTATATCAATTAGTTCCTCGGAATAGGCACCAAATTGATTGCCAATAGGAACTCTTGCAGAGTCTCCAATACAAAAAAAGCCAACTAACTTATCATTTTGGTCAAGAACTGCATAATACTGATTTTCAAGCATTTCCTTTAATGCATCAGAAGTCAACTCATTGTTATAAAAATCATATGGTGCAGCGTATTTCCAGTCTAAAATCTCTTCGGCAAAGTCTGTGTTCATATTTCTAATATTCAATTGCATTTTATCCCCTTCAATTCAGCAGATAATTACTCTAATCACTTCAATTAATTCTCCATTTTTAATAAACTTGCCTTATTCTTTTCCTCCATTTGAATTCTTGCTTCAATTTTGGGGCTTTAGATTTCGTGTCAGTGCCTCTTTTTCTGCCCCTCGACCCATTTTGGGTACTGACACCGTCTGTCAGTGCCTCTTTTCCTGCTCTTCAACCAATTTTGGGTACTGACACCACCTGTCAGTGCCTCTTCACTTTACTTCTATGGCAAACGCGTAATGAGCATCTCCATTTGATACGTTTTCTTCCTTTTCATCCATCCACCATGCTCCATACGAATAGTAATAAACCCCTTTCTGTGATGGTGCCAAGAAATGATTGTTACTTAATTTAACTTCTGATTCCTCATTGTTGCTTATTTGGAGAAGATGGATCTTATTTGGCTTTGGTTCATACTCCATAACAAAAGTTATCTTTTCACCAGGGTTTACCTCAATTGGGTCCCTTCCTTCTAAGAGTTCGATTGGTCCAGGTGCATCCGCACATTCGGACATACCATTGTATGACCAACAATAAGTCCCAAGTACCGTTTCGGATGTTTCGTTAGTAATCTCTATAAAGGCTTTTGGTGGCTTGGGTTCTTCTTGGGTCAAACCAATATTGGTGCACCCTGTCATGATGAACCCTAAAAAAACTAAGATAAAGAAACGTTGCTTCATAAATTTCCCTCCAATCAGGAATTCGTTCATCTATCTAGACGAAGGTTGTTATAACATTGTTGCATTGCAAGCTAATTAATGGAAAAAAATTTAAATTTAGGAAAAAACAAAAAGGCGGTGGTTCCTTCTGGAATCACCCGCCCTTTATTGAATCCTACCACTGGCCATAAAACATTATTCTTTCCATTACAGAGACTATAAGTGTCGTAACTATGTTAGCGGTTACAATCACTGATAGAAGCACACGGAAATTATCTGAATGTTTCTTTAGGTAAAAATATATGATCGGGACTTCAATTGAAATAGTGAAAAACAGATTTACTCTCTCCCATCCAATGACCAGTAACCTCCGACTAATCCAGCGTCTTCCACTCCATAAGGAAACGACGTGCCGCCTACGACCTTATTATCAACAACGTAAACATAGGCGTAAACTTTACCTTTAGATTTTAAGCCGCCACAACATTCCCATTTATCTAATGGATGATTCTTGACAATGAATTTTTCAACATCTACTGTTTTTCCGATATATGGATGATGGTCATCCCCCGACACCTTCCAATAAAAGCTATAAGGCATCGACTCAATTTTACTTTCTGTGATTTTATATTTTTCTTGTTGTTGTTCATAAGAAAGTACCTTATAACCTTGAAGTTCAAGATATTCTTTTGCAACGGTTGCAGTTTCAGATAAATCCTCATCGCTGATAACTCTTTTCCCAGATAGCCAATCAACCCTAAAAGTAGCACAACAAACAATAAGAGCACCTTAAAAAAGTTCAATTCATCCCACACTTTATTGGAATGCTCTTTTTAATCATCTTCTTTAGCTTTTATGGCAAATGCCTAATTAGCCTCCACATTTGATACGTATTCTCCCTTTTTATCCATCCACCAAAATATCCTGCCTATTAGTGACACAAGATGGATAAATTTATCCCTTTTATTTATTAATTTCGTACACTAATTCATCAAACAATTTTCCATCAGTATAAAGCAATATCGCCCATTCACCTGCCTTTGGAATGTTCACACTTGAAGGTGCGTGTGCATCTGCTCCATTATTCTCTCCTCCAAGCTCAATCGTCCAACCAGAACCTGTTGTTAGGAGTGGATGGACAGTTTTGGTTTCTCTGTGAAAACCAACTACTGTTAGTTTTGTCTCCTGGGGATGTTCAATCCCCCAAAGGTGCCACATCCACTTTTGATTGGTATTTATGCTTGGCATATCGGCACCGATAACACCTGATTTATTTTTATTTCCGACCATATTGTCATTGAATGTCACGGCTTTTCTATCCCAATCAACTTTCTCAAAATCACTTTCTTCCACAAAATCCGGTATACCTTCGGGTGAATCCGACTTACTGTCTATGGTTTCATTTGTGGAGCACCCTACTATCAAAAATAGAATATAAAAGAAAATAAACATCATAGATTTTAGTTTCAAGAAATCCTCCCCCTTTGTTTAAAATCGTAATTCCAAAAAAAAGCGTTAATCCTCCCCGGTTTAACGCCCTTTTTGTCGACAAAGAAAATATTACTAAACAAAAACTGTGATTTCTGTCCATTGAATTTATTATTTAACCTGCCCTTTAGTGCAAAAGGAACAGCCGTCTCCACCTGTTTAACATAAAATAAGGCGCATAGTCAGGGTGTAAATAGGGGGATAAGTTTCACATCCACAAATTCGAAGATTGCAAAGGATATAATTAAAAGAGTGTATATTCTACCTTTAGTTTTATGCCTGAGATAGAAGCCCATTATTAAACCTATAAACCCACCAATTATCCCATCGGTTAAAGCAAGAGGGATAAGAAATAATAGGTCAGGAAATGTTGGCAATATCACTTCGGCTAATTCGTTGAATAGGACAGTGGGGATAAAATGCAATAGGTCAGATGCTAAGTGTTCTGCTTGTTTTTTAAATAGAAACATAAACAATAAATTTAATAGTAAGGATAAAACAAGGTAAACAAAAAACCCTTTATAAAATATATTTTTCCCTTGCAACAAATTAACTCCCCCTACAATTCACTTTTATCACTTAGTGTAATTTTACACTAAATCCGCCATTTAATACAATAACTGGAATTATTTCTTTTAAACATGTATTAAATGTAAGGTATTTGGAGGTTATTTTACTGCTTCCTGGTCAAATTCGTTTTGCACCTAGATGTACAAAAGAAATTTGTTAAAAAAGCAACGTGGGATTTTTCCCACGTTGCTTTCTTTAGAGTTTGTTCACAATATAAAACTATACAGATTTTAAAGCTTCTGCAAATCGGCTTATACCTTTATGAATATTTGGTTGCTTTTCCTTTGCGTAAGTGAATCTTACATACTCCTTGGCTGTTCCCATGGTCGAGCCTGGAACGTAAATGACCCCTATCTTTATGGATTCCTCAAAAAGTTTTGTTTCGTTGAACTCATTTTTAATCTTGCACCACAGGTGAATCCCACCCTGAGGGGTGGTAAACTCCACCTGCTCCTTTAGAAAAGACTCCAGGCTAATGACGATTTGATCTCTCCGATTCTTCAACTCTTCTACCAAATGATTGATATGGGCATCAAAGTGATCGGATTCCAGGAATTCATTTGCTATCCATTGAGTAAAGCTTCCGTGGCCGAAATCCACCTGCTGTTTGGCATCGGATAACCGTTCAATCACAGGCTTAGGACCAATAATCCATCCGATTCTCAGCCCTGAAGCGACGATTTTTGACAAGGAACTAATATATAGGACGTTCCCGTGAAAATCCATAGCCTTTAACGGAGACGCATCTTCACGGGAAAAGGAAGTCAGGCTATAAGGATCGTCCTCTACTACAGGAATTCCATGTTCAGACGATATTTCCAGGATCCTTTTGCGGCGTTGAGGATGAAGGTAGGCACCGGTTGGATTTTGAAAAGCTGGATTTAAAAAGATCATTTTAATCCGATGTTTTTTATGTAGGGCGAGCACATCATCCGGATTCACCCCGTCTTTATCTACAGGCAATAGAAATGGTCTTAATCCGGCTGACTTAAATACTGGAAGACTATACGCGTATGAAGGATCCTCCATAGCGATGGCGTCTCCTGGTTTTAACAGACATTGAACCACTAGATGCAAGGCCTGTTGGGCACCAGAGGTAATTAGAATCGAGGATGGATTCACTTCGATTCCCCGTTTCTCTATTACATGTTTCGCAATGGCGCTCCTAAGAGCCTCACTTCCTTGTGGATGGTCATACCCAAGGCTTCCCTTGAATGTTCTCGACATAGTGATCTCCTGCAAAGGTGCCATCGGAAATAGATCGTCGGACAGTTCACCGCTGGCCAGGTTAATAAGATTATGCTCGCCCATTTCCTTTCGGATCCTTTGCATAACGGGCAAGTTTGGCAGAAATGAGCCCGCTTCGATGTACCGGTTCCAGCTCGGTATACGTTTTTTGGTCATTCCCCATATATCCTTGCTGATGGTGGTGCCGCTCCCCCGTCTTCGTTCAATCAGACCATTCGATTCCAGTTCATCATAAGCTGCCACGACGGTACTTCTGTTAATACCAAATTGGTCGGCCAACTGGCGTTCAGAAGGCAACGGCCGATCAGGAGGAAAGGACCCATCAGCAATTCCATTTTCAATATACTCAGCCAACTGTTTATAAATTGGTTTTTTTGCTTTTCTATCCGGTTTCCAATCCATTCTTACACACCTTTCCTGGCTTACATGATCGCTTATTTGAACCGTTCTTTTCTGTCGCTGCTATTAAGGATAACCATTAGATAGGCAAATAACCTATCGCTATTTCAGGCGATAGGTTATTCATTATAAATTTTTATGAAAACCATTGAATGTAGGCTCCAAGCGTAATGAGAGAAAGCAATATAACAATAACATATATAAAAGTTAGGTTGGTTGTGTTTCGCTTTGCAGCATTTCCATACCCCTCATCGCCCTTTCCTGCTACTAGCAGTGTTGATATAATGGAAAATATTAAAATAATGGCAACTAGAGTTAATGCTAAACCCATGTCAATACCTCTCCCTAAATGTACTTTTACTATGCTTATATCAAATTTTATAATATAGATCCAGACTAATTATAACGACAGGTAATGCATTGGTAACCATCCAATTTTCAAATAAATCCCCCATCCACTTATAAATAGTAGTATCAGTATAAGGAACGAAGCAACGGATCAAGCCTTCACTCCGTTAGCAGGAGGAAGGGTTCTTCCGGGAAGCTAGTGGTTGGTCAAAACTCTTACCAATTGGATGGTTTCTTACATCAATTAGTATATTACTATTATATGTGCGACAATCTGAAGTACAAACAAAACGATACTAAAATAAACTAAATCATATAGTTAGGAGTTTAAATGGCATGACATGGACCGTTGTTATTTCGTTATTGCTTGGAATTTTATTAAAATTCTTGATGTGTCCTCCGAGTGCAGTTGGGCACTGGTTTATTAGTAAATTTGCACTTCATCAAAAACTTCATACAAGGGATGTTACTGTAACATTCAACGGAAAGGCATTAGACGGGGAAGGAAAAATTAGATTGACTGAAAGCTTCAATGAAGCGATATTCTTACAAAAACACCCCATATTCCCGGGTAATGAACATTTATTCCTTAAGCCTGAGACTAATGTAACCCCCATAGTCATCACCGGAAAAAGAGGCAAACACGATGTAAACATCCATGTTTATCGCTACGATGACCATGTTCATGTAGTTAGGCAATATAAGAAAAAAGTTGTATCTTATAGTCTGCGCTCAGATTATCTTCAAAACTTCCCCAAATTTGTTAAGGTAGAAAGTACAAATGAAATATGAAAACTTATGAAGGAAGGAGCCAAAATAAAACTGGCTCCTCTTAGTGTACAACCCCTTACTTCCTCTGCATCTTCAGTAACAAACCCTATTGCTTGTATCACTCAATTCATCATTTGATTGCGTTCTTCCATTTGAGGTGGTTCTTCCATCCAGCCATTTTTGATCATTATTTTTGCACCTCTATGTGCATATTCAAATATATCTTTCATAAAAATAGTCGTTTTGGCCGGTAAATCGTTTCGTAAACTAAAAGCGGTACCCAATGAGCCACTGCCCATGGAAAAACTGCAAAATAGGCTTGTACAATACATCATCATTTTTTCGGAAAATGGTGCTAATGTTGAACGGGTTGCATTGCCACCTGATGCTTGAGGGATTTGGATCCCGTCTTGAAGTAAGATTTCACTTAATTCCTTTACAATGCTTTTAGCAAGTTCAGCTCCATCATTAAAATAGTCTTTAACTTCTCCTTCATTTGCACATTGAGCAAAACCCGTAATCATTTGAATCCCAAAGATATTTGATTCAATTGAATGATGGATATGGGCAACTTCTACTGTATTTAATGTGCGTTTTTCGCTAAATGGATTAATGGGGAACCCACCCAAATAGTTGTTATCTTTTACAAATTCAACCGACTTTGGCATCGAAACATAAGGGGATCTAACAAGTAACCCCTTCTCAAGTAAATATTGTGTGCAAAGGTTGTAATACTTTTGAGTTAATGCCGTTAGCTCTTTAAAAATCATGATTATATCTTCTCGATAGGCCATAGTTATATTCAATGAGTGAAGCCCCATGCTTATTTCTTTTAACAGTCGAATAAACATGATGTCAAAACCATTATCATATAACTTCGGCACCTCTTTGTTAACATCTTGTGCAGTAAACCCAACTGGTATCACAGCCCCTTCATTTTGAAAGGTTTCTGCGATTATACTAACATAATTGTCAATCTCCTCATATAAACTTGCCATAATATCCTTGGCTTTTTCGTCATCGGCTTTCTCGATAAAATATTCCAATAAACGTAAAATCATTGTCTTCTCTTGATATGTAAGCCACAATGTACCTAATTCAGATGACGTAATTGCAGGTTTTTCTGGCATTTAATGCTCCTCCTAGAATTTTCTTGTTTTATGTTGAGCATTAAATCGTATTATAATCCCGTTTTTTATAAAATCTTTTTTGCTACCCTTGGCAGCTTTTTTTCAGGCCCGGGACAAGTTAGCTTTCTTCGTTGATAAGTTGATAACACTACCCCACCAACGATGAATACGGACCCTATTATTTCTGCCCCCGTTATTGGTTTGTATAGCAGTATCAATCCCATTATCATTGCAACAAAAGGTTCCAGATTAGACAATATAGAAGCTTTTGAAGCATCCACATGTCCAATGTAGTTATTCCAAATCAATGTAGCTATGCCGTGAACAACAACGGCAGTTCCAATCAGGAAAGACCAATCCGAAATGCTGGAGCTTATTTGTATGGGAGCATCCATGAGAAAGGCAAAAGGGAGCGATACAATCAAGCCTACAACATTCGAATGGAAGGTAATGGTAAGTGGATCTATTCTATGAGAAAAATGCCTTGTCATAATAATCATTATAGCGAATGTGACCATAGTTATAACGATCCAAAATAGACCTTTATCCACTTGTACAGAAGATAGGTTCCCTTTTGTGACAACAAAATATATACCTATCACAGCCACGATAGACCCCAGCAGCATGCGAATCGTTAATTTTTCTTTCAAAAAAATGGCCGCTAGTACGCTGGTTAATATGGGGGTAGTAGCCAAAATTAATGCGGAGGTTGTAGGATCAGCGGTTTGAAGTCCTACAAAAAAAGACCATTGGTTTATAAAAACACCAATAATCCCCAGGAGTAAAATGCCGAGTACATCCGATTTATTAATTCGTTTTAAGTGTTTTTTATAAGAGGATATCCCAATTAAAAACAGTACGATAAACAAAAGTCTAAGCATCGTTAACATGGCTGGGGAAAAATCTTCGACCAGCATCTTTCCAAACACAAAATTGCTTCCCCACACCATTACACATAATGTTAACCAAGCATAAGCCTTAAACATAATAACACCGTCCTATAACAATATGCTAACTGTCCTATTCTATACTCACTAGCATATTTCGTATACCTTTTTGTTTGGCTTATCAACTATGGTTCACCGAGTAAATGTTAAAAAGCAGCGTGGAATTTCCTTCCGCGTTGCTTTCTTTATTGATTACGTGATAAACAGGAGAATTGGATTCGAACACGGCGACTAAATAAACTGATGTTGATATCGCATCCAGCTCCTCTAATTTAACAGTTCCTCCTTTTTATAAAAAGAGGCGATTTAGCCCGAAGTACAAGCTGACAATAAAAAGGAGGCTGAATAAAAGGGAAAGTTCAATGGAAGGATTCTTCCGTATTGAGAAAAACAACATTCCGAGAAATCCAAGCGCTATCAGCAGCAAACTAACACCTTCCAACATGTTCCCCGTTGAGATGGACAACTGAACTGGTGACGAAATTTCCTCCCCGGCAAGGTACTCCGCAATAGGGGACGCCCCTTCGGAATCCACCGTAAAGTTAATTTCATGCGGCGGGGAAAGGATTCCTAAAAAAGCCGTACAGCCAATGACCAAAAAGAAAACCAGGGATTCTGCCTTCAGGATTTTGTTGGGAAAATCTGACCTTTTCCTTGATACATACGCATTTGAGTAGGCAATGAGCAAAAGAGGAATGATCACAATATGCTTTAACAAGAGAATTTGACCATAGGACAGCACCCAGGAATTCACATAATCCCTTACATCCACCACCATGGTCATCGTCCAAAATCCAGTAGACAGGATGACGAGCATACAAGCAGCGGCAAATGGGGAGAACCATTTAACAAATGGCTTCCAGTTCAGCGGATCTTTTGCGAGCCAAGAAACATGAAGAAGCACCCCCGCCCACAGCATTACAGACAGAAAATGCAGGGAATGAGCCAGCCACCCGCTCCAAAGTGTTAAGGAAGCCACATGGCTTGCATACCCAACTGCAAGGACCATGACCAGCAGCAAAAGAGCCTTGAGATACCTGGGCCCGTTCAGCAGGATGGTGACCATCATAAACAAGCAGGCCCATGAAATCACAAGCCAGGCATTTCCCACCTGGAAATCGGTCAGTACGGAATAGAGAGCTTTAATGGCTCCGACACTTTCATAAAAATACAAAACAACTTGCAGGACAGGCCCAAAGGTACTGAAAACCAACCCCAATGCGGACGCCATCAAGACGTTTTTTGATAGTTGGACAGATGGTTTCCTGTCTTCCGGGACGAATGTCAGGACCACATGCCCGGCTAAAATGGAAAAGAACAAGTATGTAAGCCATTCTGCAAATGCAATGAGTATATTCATGTTATTTCTTCTTTCTCATAATGAGGAAGGAAGCCGCGAGGACGATCGCGAGCCCAATGATCAGGATTGGAAAAAAGGAGTTGCTGTTTTCTTCTTCTTCATCGACCACACTGGGTGCCTCTTCCTTGTTTTCTGGTGTTTCTGCTGCTTCTTCTGTCTCAAGCCCTACCAATTCTTCCTCGTTTTGAACCTGAAAGTTTATCTTTCCTTCAATGGGATGGCCATCCTTCCCGACAATTTTCCAGTGAATCACATAAGATCCATTTTTTAAGTCATCTTCAATGTCGGCCTTCATGACATTTCCATTAATGGTGAGGTTATGTAAAGGCATTTCTGTATCGTCCACCTGGAAGAGCTGCATGGTGCTGAGCGCTTCTATTTCCGTGTTAAAAGTCAGGACCACTTCCCGAATGGGCTGTGTGACAGTTTCCCCTTCCGTGGGAAGTGAGGTCTCCAGTCCTGTATGGGCCTTGGCAGGGGCAGCTAGCCCCCATACCAATAGTGCCAATAAAACGACAACCATTTTTCTCATTTCAAACATCCTTTACTTTTTTATTAACGTGATCTTGCGGTACATTCCATTAAAGGCAAGTTCCCGGTCTTCTTTCAATATAACATCCTCTTTATGCTTCCGTGAGAGGGATTCGAACGAAATTCCGATGTCCGTTCCAAGCACCCTGATTATGGGGCGAAGGATCTTCTTAAGGAATGACAGTTCCTTATGTTCCGGAGCGAATTTATCAAAGACCAGGATGGTTCCACCTCTCTTTGCGACCCTTGCCATCTCGCTGAAGGCCTTCTCGCCATACGGGACAACCGTAAGGATGAGACTCCCCATCACATAATCAAAAGTCTCGGACTCGAAATACAGATGCTGCGCGTCCATCTGCAAAAACTTGATCTGGGAGTGAGGAAACTTCTTCCTCGCCTGATCCAGCATTTCCTCCGAGTAGTCAATGGCCGTGATGTCCAGTTTATCACGAGGGATCTGTTCCAGGTCGGCCCCTGTTCCAACACCGACAAACAACACCTGGTCCCCCTCATTGAAACTCACATCCTGAAACAGGCTTTGCCTCGCCTTGAGGAATGGTCCCGCGTTGAAAAAACGGTCATACAAAGGTGCCCATATTTTATAGATGATTCTATTCCAGGTATTATTCATCCCCGCACTCCCCCGCTTAGGAAAAGCTTCCCAAATCGGGAAGCTTACTTTTTTACTCTTAACAATCTTAATCCGTTCAAGGTCACAATGAGCGTTGCCCCCATGTCGGCGAATATCGCGATCCAGAGGGTGAGCCACCCGGGGATGACGAGAAGCAAAGCGAGCAGTTTTACACCCAAAGAGAACGTGATGTTTTGCTTGATGATGGCAAGTGCCTTCCGGCTCAGACTGACGGTGAACGGAAGCTTCTTGAGGTCATCCCCCATCAGTGCGATATCTGCTGTCTCAAGCGCCGTATCGGTCCCCGCTCCGCCCATGGCCACTCCGACGGTCGCCGCCGCGAGTGCCGGGGCATCGTTGATTCCGTCCCCCACCATGGCGACATGGCCATACTCGTCACGAAGGTTTTTGATGAACTGGAGCTTATCCTCGGGAAGGAGTTCGGCCCGGACATCGGTGACACCAACCTCGCTTCCGACCGCTTTGGCGGTTCCCTCATTGTCTCCTGTCAGCATGATGGTCTTTTGGATTCCAAGGTCATGGAGTTTTTGAATGACATCCTTGCTGCTTTCCCTTACCTCATCCGCAACCGCAACAAGTGACATAACCTCTTGATTGGTTCCGGCAACCATCACAGTTTTACCTTGTGATTGAAGCTTCTTGACCTGGTCCTGAACGTCATTTGGAACTCCATCTGTCAAAACTTCCTCGAACAGTTTCGGACTGCCGATATAATACATGGTACCGTTAATTTGCCCTTTGATTCCTTTGCCAGTGATCGAAGAGAATTCCTCGACGGGGATTTCCCTATAAGGAAGGTTCTCTCCCTCAGCCCTCTTCATAATGGCGGAAGCGAGAGGATGCTGGGAACGGTACTCCAGTGCCGCAATGGCTGAAAACAGGTCGTTTTCACTCTCTTTGTTCAGCACAACATAATCCGTTACCGCCGGAATCCCTTTTGTCAAGGTACCTGTCTTGTCAAAGGCGACCGCTTTCAGGGCGCCTGTTTGTTCGAGGTAGATGCCGCCTTTTATAAGGACGCCGTTCCTTGCAGCATTACCAATCGCGGTCACAATGGCAACCGGAGTCGAGATCACGAGGGCGCACGGGCATCCGACGACGAGCACCGCGAGTCCCTGATAAACCCATTCGCTCCAGTCCGCCCCAAACAATAGCGGCGGGATGATGGCGACAAGAGCCGCTACCACGATGATGGCGGGCGTATAATATTTGGCAAACCGGTCGACAAAAGCCTGGGACGGCGCTCGCTCTGCCTGGGCTTCCTCCACAAGGTGGATGATCCGGGCGATGGTGGTGTCGTCCACCCGCTTTGTGACTTTCACTTCGAGCAGCCCTTCGGCATTCAACGTGCCAGCGAACACATCATCGCCCGCCGTTTTCTCCACTGGAACGGACTCCCCGGTGATGGCCGCCTGGTTCACGGCGGAGAGGCCCTTCACAACGACCCCGTCCATGGCAATCTTTCCGCTTGGCTTGACAATCATGATGTCCCCGAGTTCGATATCGTCCACATGGATCATTCTCTCCTGACCGTTTCGGCGGACCAAGGCTTCTTTCGGAGCGATATCCATTAAGGACCTGATAGAGGCCCTGGCTTTATCCATGGAATACCTCTCAAGTGCCTCCGAGATGGCAAACAGGATGACCACAACTGCCCCCTCGCTCCATTCTCCGATAATGGCAGCGCCAATGATCGCAATGGTCATGAGGGTTCTCATGTCAAACTCAAGGCAGAACAAGTTCTTAATTCCTGTTTTAAAAAGGGAATACCCTCCAATGACAATCGAGGCAAGGAAAGCGGCGATGGTGGCGCTGTGCTCCTCCCCGTTGATGAATACAGATAGATACCCCATTAAGACAAGGAGCAAGGAAGCCAGAACGTTCCCATACTCTTTCCAGAATGGTTCTTTCTTTTGTGGCTCTACTTCCCCTTTTTCGGGGTAGATTTTCAGATTTTCAAACGAGCCCGCTTTTTCGAGCTCCTCAATCGTTGTCTCTCCGTACACCGTGACTTTTGAAGCACCAAAGTTAACATTCGCATCCAAAACACCATCCAGGTGTTTCACGTTCTTTTCGAACTTTGTGGCACAGCCAGCTCAGGAGAATCCCTGAATTCGGTACACATGTTTTTCTGCTTGTTGACCATTTTCAGCCATGGACGCTCACCTCCTTTTGATGTTGAAAAGCCATTTTGATTAGTTGTTTAACATGTTCATCGACAAGGGAATAATAGACGAGTTTGCCTTCCTTTCGGTACTTTGCGATTCCCTGCTTGTTCAATAGACGCAGGTGGTGGGAAACCGCAGCCGTTGAGGCTCCGACGATATTGCCTACATCACATACGCATAATTCTTCCTCAAGGTAGAGGGAGTAGGCGATTTTAATCCTTGTCTCATCAGAAAGGGCTTTAAAAATTTTGGCCACTTCGAGCGTATTCTGTTCTTTGAGCTCGTTTTTTACCCGGTCCACCTTGGGCTGGTCGATACAGGTGACCTGACAGACATCCTGCTCCGGCATATGAACACATCCTTTATTCAAAAGTTCGTTTGAATTTATATTATTCAAAACAACTTTTGAATGTCAACGAATGGGACTGAAATTTTCTAATTATTTTTCATACAAATGGTGACTTTTTTTGTAAGGTCTCTTCTTGCATCAGGCTATCTATCATATTTCCTACATGTTTCGGGGCTTGTCCCCTGCTGGAACACCAAGGCTGATTGTCAGTACCCCTTTTTCTCTTTTTTATGCTGATTTCGGGTACTGACACCACCTGTCAGTGCCTTTTTTCTCTCATTCTGCCTATTTTGGGTATGAGGCAGCCTGTCAGTGCCCTTTTTTCTCTCATTCTGCTGATTTTGGGTCCTGATAACCACTGTCAGTACCTCTTTTTCTCTCTTTAAGCTGATTTCGGGTACTGAGGCTGCCTGTCAGTGCCCTTTTTTCTCTCATTCTGCTGATTTTGGGTCCTGATAACCACTGTCAGTACCTCTTTTTCTCTCTTTAAGCTGATTTCGGGTACTGAGGCTGCCTGTCAGTACCCTTTTTTCTCTAATTCTGCTGATTTCGGGTGCTGATAACCACTGTCAGTACCTCTTTTTCTCTCTTTAAGCTGATTTCGGGTACTGAGGCTGCCTGTCAGTACCCTTTTTTCTCTCATTCTGCTGATTTTGGGTCCTGATAACCACTGTCAGTACCTCTTTTTCTCTCTTTAAGCTGATTTCGGGTACTGAGGCTGCCTGTCAGTACCCTTTTTTCTCTCATTCCGCTGATTTCAGGTACTGGGGCCGCCTCTCAGTACCTCTTTTTCTCTCATTCTGCCGATTTGGGGTATTGAGGCCGCCTGTCAGTGCAAACTTGATTATTCATTCTATTTTTCTCCTAAAATGTGTGAATATACCAGTCTCCTTATCCAGTCTTGTCCGCTTTGAAGGAATATATTATTACAAGAAGAATTATCCAGATTACGAGCAAAATGATGAGGAATATCGTTCAGAGGCACATGATTATGAAGGTGGAACCCCTGGAAGGGTATCAACATGCCAAAGCTAGCGGATATTATTGGTGGAATGGTGATTACCTCTTCCCCAATATGTGTAGTACAGCGCCTTAGAAATATTCCTGCCAGTATATTAGGACGTCGCAACCGTTCCCCTCTTGCTCTGCCTTTTACTCTTTCCTTCGAAGACAATAAAGGAGGGCGTACTCTAAACCTTGGCGAGACAGTTATACTACAGAAAGAAATTAATCCATTTATGTCTGCATTGAGAAAAAGGGAGCTTATCGTAACAGCTGTTCACAACCATTGGCTTTTTGACGAACCCCGTTTAATGTATATGCATTGGGAAAATGTTGGCGATCCTTTCGATTTCGCCCAAAAGAGACTTGACGCTGCAAGGGAAGCAGGGCTTTTTAAGCATAGGTAAAACAAAGGGACGGTTATTATGCAGCTTTGAACAGCATAACCATCCCTTTTTCCTACTTAACCACGCGATGATTTTAATGCCGCTTTTCAATACATGAGCCGATAATACAAAAATAGGCGGTTGCACCCCGTTATAAGTCTATACGCTTACTCAGGATGAGAATAGATTATGATTAAGCAGATGAAGGGAGGGACAAAAATGAGCAGAAGAAGATTTGACCGTGATGGCAACCAAAGTTTCTTTAGGGGAACGGCCAGAGATAGAAGAAATTCTGAAAGAACCAATGTAGAGGTGGATACTGACATCGACTTTGAAAATGATGTGGATAATAGGGTAGATGCGGATGCAGATGCCGAAGTCAGAAACACTGATAAAAACGTCAATATTGCTAGGGCCAGACTATTCAATTCCGGAAACTCCCGTGTGGATATCCGTCTAAATAGTAGAAGCAACGCGCGCGTCAGGGCTGATCAGGATCAGGACAATGATCAAGACCAGAATACGGATGTGGATGTTGACGTGGACTTTTAAGTAGTAAGGGTGGGATATTTTATATTCCACCCTCAACAAAGGGGGGACTTATGGTGAAAAAAGATCGAGGACCCTTCGAGGATCGATTAAGGGCTTCTGGATTTACGAAAAGCCGAAATAAGCTGCAAAATGCGAGTGAAAATATAAACTCCATCGGAAATAGCGGCAATTCTGATATAGATTTGAATGTGGAAGTCAAGGTGGATACGACAGCTATAGGGTTTGCAGTCTTATGTACACTCCTCGCTACAGGTCAAATGAATGAATTGCAATTCCAGGAAGCTGTTCGAAAAATGGAAGAATTAACACAGGAAAAAATCGGCCATTTTTATGGTAAGGGCCTAAACGATTCTTCCAGTGTTAGACTATTCAAGCGAGAAGGCCATTAGAGCAGATGGACTCACACAGCTGCTCTTTTACATATTTCCCCTATCAATCAATTGCTCTCCCAAAAAGCAGTTTGTTTATGTGGTTAAAAGGGCTCATGCTTCGGTTATTCGTCCATACACTTTTTCCCGATGAGAATAAAATACTACTACGAGCTGAAAGGAGAGAAGTTAATGAGTAGAAGAAAATTTGATCGTCACGGCAACCAATGTTTCTTTAGGGGAACTGCCGGAAACAGAAATTCCGGAAGAACAGATGTGGATGTCGACACAGACATCGACGTGGAAAATGATGTGGAAAATAGGGTTGATGTGGATGCGGACGCGGAAGTTCGAAATACGGATAAAAACGTAAATATTGCTAAAGCCAGATTATCCAATTCTGGAAACTCCCGTGTCGATGTTCGTCTAAATAGCAGAAGTAACGCACGTGTCAGGGCTGATCAGGATCAAGACAATGATCAAGACCAGGATACGGATGTGGATGTGGACGTGGACTTTTAAGTAGAATAGGTGACACTTATTCTCCGGATAGTATTACAAATCTCTTAGCAACAAAAAGCGTGCAGAAAATAATTTTGCACGCTTTTTGACTTTTATTTACTAGTAATTAAAAACTACATAAACTTAGGAGCCCCAAAAAATTCGGAGCTGTCTGTTTTAACTATACTGCCTCATTACTCAATAAAGATCATTCAAAAAACAGCGTTATCTCGGATCAACGCATCCGCCTAGTTGAACAACTAAGTAAAATACAACGGTGAATATCAATCAAAATAGACAGGTTCTTGTGGATTGTGTAAATGTTTAAATGCTAAACGAATTTGTGATTCTGTATTTCTGGCTGCCGATAAAGGCGGCAGTTCATTTTCTGCAAAGAAGTCCACTGCATCCGTTTCAACACCTTCCATTGGTGCCCCGCCAATGATTTCACACTGTATAAATATTTTATACACGTGATAAGGGGAAGGTGGATGCGGGTGGCATTTCTTATCAAGTACGGCTGTTAACTTTATTGGTTTCACTTCAAAGCCTGATTCTTCTTTCACTTCTTTGACCGCAACTTCATTTGGAGTTAAGCCTATATCTCCCCACCCTCCAGGTAACGCCCAACCCCCATCTGTGTTTTCTCTAACCATTAAAATTTTATTTTCCTTAAACACAACCGCTCTAATATCTACCTTTGGTGTTGCATAGCCGGTTTCATTTGCAAACAAATCTTTTATTACTGTCCGACTAGCATCCGTATGAAGTGACAACATTTCAACACTAATGTTTCTAATCAATTCAAATCTTTCCAAGTCGTATACGTCTTTAGAATAAGTAAGCCCTGCTTGTGCAATCGATTGAAGCTGTTTTGCCCATTCCAGCCATTTAGGTTCCAAACTTTTCACCGCCCATAATTATTACCTTATTTAATCCTTCCTGAGTCAAAATCAATGCTTTCTACGCATTGCCTACTGTGTTTAAAGATCATGGAGTAATAGTTAATTCCAAATACTCGTCGGTTTCCTTAAACCCAAACTTCTTATATACAGGTCTTCCCATTTCTGAAGCACCAAGCCATATTCTTGATATTCCAGATAATTTGACCTCCTCAACCAATTTTGAAAGCAGGTTTGTTGCTAATCCTCGACCGCGATAGTTTTGGTTTGTATACATATTTGCTATGTAGGCCTTTTTTCCAGTTTTATTGGTATAGCTTGGTGGGAAATCATAAAAAATTACTGCGCCGCAAGCAACAATTTCCCTTTCATCTTCTGCAAGCCATTGGATCAGCCTACCTTCACTTAGCTTATCTCTAAAAAATACGGATAGTTCTTTATCAATGTCAATATTGGGTTCTAACCCCTCATCAACCAATTGTATTTTTCTCAGTTCAACCAATTTTTCAATATCGTTCAGGTCTGCTCTGCGATAATTCAACATCAGTCACTCCTATTTGAATCGAGATTGTATTTTTCAATCCTATGTATAAGTTCTTCTTTCTACCAGAAAGGCTTGAACTTCCTATTACCATAATACTAAAAAGTAACAAATTACCGTTCTTAATTTTCAGGTAAATTTTAATTGATTCCTTATTTAGGCCAAATCCTTTATACTGGAGAGAATTAAACTTCAGTAAAAAACAAAAGCCAAACGAGACAAATCTTTATTTGGATCGTTTGGCTCCTTTTGGATTTTAAAAGGCATTTCAAATCATCCTCCCTAATTAGCAGTTAAAGTTCAGCGTAGTGCACGAGAATTATTTAATGATTATGGAGTTATACACTTTTGCTATGGGGCTAGGTTATAAGGTTTTTTTAATAGGGTTATGGTAAGGAGATATATTAATGAAGAATTATAAAGTTACTTTAAGCTTATTGCTGATGAATTTGTTCATAGCCTTTTTGGGGATTGGCCTTGTGATTCCAGTTATGCCTACCTTGATGAATGAGTTGAATATCACTGGGACGGTCATTGGTTATTTAACCGCCGCCTTTGCGATTGCACAATTGATTTGTTCGCCTTTAGCTGGGAGAGCGGCCGATAAGTTCGGTCGTAAAATTATGATTGTCATAGGGCTGTTTTTGTTCGGCTTCTCTGAGTTTCTATTTGGCTTAGGGAAAGAAATACAAACGTTATTTGTTTCTCGTATTTTAGGTGGAGTGAGCGCCGCGTTCATCATGCCGGCTGTGACTGCCTATATTGCCGATATAACGACAAGGCAGACCCGCCCTAAAGCACTCGGGTACATGTCGGCAGCAATCAGCACAGGATTTATTATTGGGCCGGGAATTGGCGGTTTTTTAGCGGACTTTGGAACCCGGGTGCCTTTCTTCTTTGCGGGAGGTCTTGGGACAATTGCCGGGATTCTTTCCATCCTTTTATTAACTGAACCGCAACGTTCTGTGGAAGAGTCTGAAAATGTCTCTGAGGGGAATATGGGGATTAAACGTATTTTTGCTCCGCTGTATTTCATTCCGTTTGTGCTAATTTTCATTGCATCCTTTGGTTTGGCTGCATTTGAATCTTTTTTCAGTTTGTTTGTGGATCACAAATTCCAGTTTACTCCAGCTGATATTGCCATCGTCATCACAGGAGGGGCCGTTTTCGGGGCGATTGCCCAAGTCCTTCTTTTTGATCGGCTGGCACGAATATGGGGAGAAATCAAACTGATACGCTATTGTTTGATTTTATCTGCTGTTCTGGTTTATTTAATGACCGTGGTTCATTCCTATTTTGCGATTCTACTCGTTACTTTCATTGTGTTTGTCGGCTTTGACCTGTTCCGCCCAGCGGTTACGTCCTACCTTTCCAATATTGCAGGGAATGAACAAGGTTTCGTTGGCGGCATGAACTCGATGTTCACTAGTCTGGCGAATATTTTCGGCCCAATTTTAGGAGGCATTTTATTCGATATTGATATTAACTATCCATACTACTTTGCAACATTGGTATTAATTGCTGGGATTGGGCTAACGCTGTTATGGAAAAAGCCCGCCACTGTTCAACAGAGGTCCATGGTCTAGGTCCGCAGCAAAAAGGATCACAGCATTAAGGAGTGTCATTCATGACGCTCCTTTTCTATAACAAAGGATTGTCCCCCTTTTTATAAAGATTAACTCTTCAATCATTTTTATTCGTATGTCATGTGGTCTTTAAGTTCCTGGATGAATTTATAGTCCAAAGGAGCATTTACTACCTTGTAAGCACGATTTGACACAATTACATTCCGTTCAAAAACGGAACTTCCGTAGCTTAGTGGAAGATCTTCATGAAACCCTCCGCAACCTTTACAATAATAACCACCAAAATGATTGCTCATTTACATCACCTCATAAAAACTACTCGTAATCTATTATACATATTCTTCTAAAAGTTAAAACGTAACGGTATACTTTTAAAAAAAGGTGAAAATTCAATAAAGGAGATGTTTTTGTGTCTGAAAATTGGGATATTTATTTCGACTATATTGATGATAAAATTGCTTCCGTTGTTTTGGATTTGGATATATGGCAGGAGATTGACAATGAAGAATTCAATCATTCTTTCTGTTTAAGGCTTAACTTAAAAGAGCCTAATGAAGACGGCTTACCAATTGAAAAGGAAGCAGAGGTGATAAACGAAATAGAAGATTCCCTTATTGAATTTTTAGACCATAGAAACTTTATTAACGTTGGAAGAGTGACTACCAACGGGGTTAGAGATGTTATCTTTTATTCTAATCAAGAATTGAAAAACATCTTGATTGATGCCGCTCACCAATTTGTTAAGCCAGCTGGGTATGAGTTTGAAATTTTCGGCATTGAAGAAGATGAGACCTGGGAATTTTATTATGATTTTCTATACCCTAATCAATATCAACAACAGCATATGGGAAATCAACAAGTGGTTGATTCTTTGGAAGAGTCCGGGGATCAATTAGAAGTGCCCCGCAAAGTTGAACACTGGCTGCTATTTAGTGATTTAAAAATGATGAAACGTTTTATTAAAGATATTAAGAAAGAAGGTTTTTCAATTGAAGAAGAGCCAAATCAAGTCAACGAGGAGGGAAAATATACAGTTGCTATTTCCAGAATTGACTCCGTTGACCTCCCTTCAATCAATGAAGTAACCGACTTATTAATCGAAATTTCGGAAGAGCACGAAGGTGAATATGATGGTTGGGAAACTTTTGTTTTAGGAGAGTAGCTTGGGATCAATTCATTCAAATTAAAGTCATATTCTATTAAATAAAAATCATCAAAGCCACGTTCAAAGTAGCTAATATAGATGCCCCAAAAAGTCAGCTTTCACTGACTTTTTGGACAGCCCTTTATTTTTAAATAGGATATACTGTTTTGTGGTCCGCAAAAACAAGCAACTGCTCGTTATCTTTATCAAACAAAAGCTCAGCATCCGAGGAATAATACCATGTTTTTTGTGTGTCCTCCACCGCAAATAAATTTAATTCCTCTTTAAATTTTTGAATATTCATTGCTTTTTCATACGATATAGGAAAGGAAATTATCCATTTATCCTCATTTTTCTTAATCTCATAGTGTTCTGTTTGATAAAAAAGACGGCTTCCTATTGCATGACGAACTAATAACACCCTACTCACCACCCAAATCCATTAATAAAAAGAATGTATCTTTAGTTGATCTTATTTTAAGTTCCTCTAAATCGGAAAGCCGAGCGCTGTCTCTTTGGCCAACAAGGAATTCATGATTTAAGGCTAATTCTCCCTCTATAACAAAAACGTACATCTTTCTTCCTGGTTTTTGCTGAAAAGAAAGCTCTTTTCCTGAATCCAGCTTTGATAAATATAGTGTTGCATCACTATTTATTGTTGCCGTTCCTTCAATTCCAGATGACGAAACGATGGGAAGCAGCACATTGTGCATGGCTTCTATATTATAGCTAATATCTTCATAAGATGGCTTTAACTGTTTTTGATTTGGTATGAACCAAAGTTGTAAAAAACTTGATTCCTCTTCTGTTGAAGGATTCATTTCAGAATGCAGCAAACCCGTGCCGGCACTCATTACTTGAACATTGCCAAATTGCAGGATTCCATTACTTCCCAAACTGTCCTCATGTCTCAGCTTACCCTTCAATACAATGGATACAATCTCCATTTCCCTGTGAGGGTGAATGCCAAAGCCCTTCCCAGCCTGCACAGTGTCATCATTAAAAACACGAAGGGGGCCAAATTTGACATTAGCTTCATCAAAATATTCACCAAATGAAAAGCTTAAGTTGCTTTCTAACCACTCATTTTTCACAGTATAACGGGATGTGGAGGGAACCACTTTAATCATGCCTGTCACCTCATTGAATTTTAAATTATTCACTATTATTTTGCTGCAAATCTACTAAATAAAAGGTGTAGATGTGCATTTAAAATGTTAATCACAAACGTTAATGCTTAAGTATCTTTCCTTATATCCGATTGCAACTAAAATACACTGAATTCATAAGTCTCGAAATCAAATTAATTTTAAACATTTTATCCTACGAAGTCAAATTATCTTATCTTCAACTCTGTAAGCCCTCGGTGCGTCTGTTTTGATGTTCCTTAATAGTTCCTTCAATATTAAAGATTTTCATGAATAAATCGATTTCTTTCTCGGAATCCAAGGAACTTGCTAAACCTTTAATATGTTTGATTGGATCTTTTAACAGCTGATTTACAATACTATCAATGTGTTTATTGATTACCTTTACTTCATGATGCGACAAATCAGAGAGTTTCCTTTTGAGACTGGACATAGTGTCTTTCTTAATGGATGAGGCTTTGGTGTTAAGTGCTGAAATTACTGGAACGACTTCTAACAGGTTGACCCAGTGTTTAAATTCGCTAACCTCCCCCTTAATCATGCTCATTATGGTTTGCGCAGCTTTCTTGCGTTCCAGAAGGTTTGAATTGATTATGCCATGTAAATCATCAATATTGTACAAAGAGACATTTTCCATACCTTCTATCCTTGGATTGATACTCCGGGGTACAGCAATGTCGATGATCAACAGTGGGTTTCCCTTTCTGGAAATACTTGCTTTCCAGGAATTCTGATATTTCCCTCTGGCCAACAATAATGTCATCAACAACTGTATAAATCTCCGTCCTGTTACAGGTCGACAAAATAATATTTTCTAAAACACTCGGCTTAGCTTGTAATGCTTTCATTGCCTTTCCAAACTCCGTCGGTTTGAATGTGAGTTTTTCCCTGATATCTACAGGGGCCGTTCTATAATTTATCCCCCCAACTAGAATATACATACTCTTCCCCTCCTTAAATTCGACGTTAACCTGGTTATAGTGGAGAATTTGAAGCTCTAAAAAAGAGAGCCAATCAAAGGTTTGACTGGCTCTCCTGATTTAATATGTCTTACGCAGCTCTTGTTAAGCTGGTTGAATCCTGTTTAAAGACGAATTGACCTAAAGATAATAATTTACTTCCATTAATGGCAAGGTAAATAGCCATTGCTAAAAATGCCAGATCCAGTTCATAACCAGCCATTTGGCCGTTTCCAAGTAAACCAACTGATAGCTTAACCTTTAGGGTTGCCACAATCATGATAACAGCCAATAAAGCTGACACGAGCCTTGTTCCGACCCCTATGATTAAAGCGAGTCCTCCGATTAGTTCGATTCCTGCTACTGCATATGCCATAAACCCTGGCACCCCAATGCTTTGGAACCAGCCAACGGTATTCTCGATTCCCCCCTGGAATTTTACTAAACCATGAATGAAAAAGATAACTCCCAATGTAACACGTAAAATTAGTGCTCCTAACTCTGTTTTAAACATAATGAATTTCTCCTCCGATATATTTTAATTAATGTTTTATCTATAAATTTCGATACCATTTAGCCGCAGCTTCCACTTCCGAGGCGGTTAGCTGGTGCCCTTTATTTTCCCAATGAATTTCAACTTTTGCATTTGCTTTTGCCAGCATGGACTGTAAATCGTTCGATTCCAATGGTGAACAGATTGGATCATTTGTTCCTGCACCGATAAACACGGACTTCCCCGTCAAATCAGGAAGTTCAATTCCCTTCCTTGGCATCATTGGATGGTGGAGAATGGCTGCCTTTAATGCATTTTGGTAATGGAACAATAAACTTGCCGCGATATTCGCTCCATTTGAGTAGCCGATTGCCACAATATTATTTCTGTTAAAATCGTATTTTCTCGCCGATTCATCCAGAAAATCGTTCAATTCTTTTGTACGGAAAATAAGATCCTCCTCATCAAACACACCTTCGGCTAACCTCCGAAAAAAACGGGGCATTCCATTTTCAAGCACATTCCCCCTGACACTTAAAACTGATGCTTCATCGTCAATTCTTCCGGCAAGAGGCAATAAATCTAGTTCATTTCCACCAGTGCCATGAAGCAATAATAGGGTAGGTTTTGAGGGATTTTTCCCTTTTTCAAATATGTGTTTCATTATCTTTCTCCTTTCATTAGGACCTGTACGGCGGGTAAGGTCTTTTCCAGTTCTTCTCGCTTTGATTCCAGCCATGAAGGCAGCATAAGCTTTTGGCCAAGCTCCTCTATTGGTTCGTCCACAGCAAATCCTGGCGGGTCAGTCGCAATTTCAAAGAGGATGCCGCCTTCTTCATGAAAGTAAAGGGCTTTAAAATAGTTTCGATCCAAAATCTCAGTTGGATAATAGCCTTTTTCCTGAAGAACATCTCTCCATTTACGATGTTCCTCTTCATCTTTCGCTCTCCATGCAATGTGGTGAACCGTTCCCGCCCCCATTAATCCGCGTACGGAGGGGGTCAGTTTAATATCAATGATATTCCCAAGCTGAGCTTCCGATTTGAACCTAAGGAACCCTCCTTCTTGACCCAGGCATTCAAGGCCCAATATATTTTCAAGCACATCGGCGGTTTTATTAGGCTGTGCCGAGATCAGTGTGGCACCACCGAATCCCTTTATGGCTGCATCTGACTGGACTTCCCCGTTGCTCCAGGTATTTAGTGGTCCATCTGCCCGCTCTACCAGTTCAATTTCCAGTCCGTCTGGATCCTGAAATTGCAAGTAAGTTTCCCCGTAACGTACCGTCTGAATGTACTTGACTCCAAAATTTTGCAACCGGTCCTTCCAAAATTCCATTGAATGGTCAGGAATTACATAACTGGTGACTCCAACCTGCCCAGTCCCGATTCGTCCTTTTAACTGCTTCTCCCAAGGGAAGAAGGTGATGACAGTTCCCGGATCGCCAGACCCATTTCCGAAATAAAGGTGATATACTTCCGGCCGATCAAAGTTAATTGTTTTTTTAACCAGCCTTAATCCAAGCACCCCTGCGTAAAAATCAATGTTCCTTTGAGCATCATTCACCATTGCAGTAATATGATGGATCCCTGCAGTTCTTTGCAAACTTATCCTCTCCACTTCACTTAATTGGATATAGAAACTTTACTTAGGCCTCTCAAGCGAAAACATCTCGCCGATTTTTGCATAATTGGTGCCTGCCAAACGGCTCACTGCAGCAAGTCCTCTTGGATCAATTCTTCCATTTTGATAAATATCATCCTCAATATGAAATTGAACGACTTTGCCTATAATGAAATCACTTCCCGGGGAATCCGTACCGCCCAGTTCTAAAGTGTGTTCCAAAATACACTCCATACGGACTTTGGCCTCCCTCACACCCGGAACAGTAATCTTTGAGCTAGCGATTGGAGTTAACTGAGCTAATTCAATCTCACTTTGCTCGGCAGGCAGAGACGCAGCAGTCTTATTGATTTTTTCAACATTATGTTCATCGACGATATGGACGACAAATTCCTTGGTATCCGTGATGTTTCTTGCTGTATCCTTTTGCTTTCCCTCTGACCTTTGGATGGATAACGAAATCATTGGAGGATTGGATGTGACAATATTAAAGTAACTAAATGGCGCCCCGTTCAAAACCCCGTCTTTAGAAATCGTTGTGACGAAAGCAATAGGTCTTGGTATGATGCTTCCGATTAAAAATTTATAATTTTCTCTTTCGGTATTTTGCGATGGATCGATTGAAAGCATAGGAATCACCTCTTTACAAGACTTAGTCTAACTTTCTGACTTCAAACGGGAGCAATACATTTTCAATCTTATCTCGGTGAGGCTCGTACTGTTCAGGCAACATTAATTTTTCTCCCATGGTTTCATGCGATTCATCATGGGCAAAACCCGGAGGATCGGTTGCAATTTCAAATAGGATCTCCCCATGCTCCCTGAAGTAAATGGCGTTAAAGTAATTCCTATCCTGAACAGGAGTTACGCCGTATCCACTAGCCGCGACATGGCGTTGCCAATCCAACTGGTCTTGGTCGTCTTTCGCCCTCCATGCTATATGATGAACGGTTCCTACACCCATTTGTCCACTGCCAATTCGCGTTAATTTCAAATCGATTACATTCCCTATTTCACCGGATGACCTGAAACGAATCAAATCTCCTTCTTCCCCGACTCGTTCCAGTCCCATTACATTCTCCAGCAGTTCAGCGGTTTTCTCTGGCTGTTTCGATAACAATGTTGCACCGCCAAACCCTTTTATCGCAACTTCTGGACTTATGCCACCAAATGTCCAGTTATTCAATGCTCCTTCCTCTCTTTCGACAATCTCCAGATGAAGCCCATGCGGATCATCAAATTCGAGGTATTCCTCTTCAAAACGGGACATTTTAGTATAAGGGATATTGAATTTTTCTAATCGTTTTTCCCAAAAAGCCATAGCCCCTTTTGGCACTACATAGGAAGTGACACCGACTTGTCCATCTCCTATCTTCCCTTTATAAGCATTATCCCAAGGGAAAAACGTAATAATGGTTCCCGGTGTTCCGCCATCATCCCCAAAATAGAGATGGTAAGTTCCCGGGTCGTCAAAATTCACTGTCTGTTTCACCAGCCGCAACCCCAAAACACCGGCATAAAAATTAACGTTTTCTTGAGGATGACCCACAATCGCTGTAATGTGGTGAATTCCCATCGTTTTTTTTGTCATCACTATGACTCCTTTTAATTAATATTTTTATCACACGTATGTTACCCATCATCACATAGTAAAATCACTTAACGTGAGATTGAAGATATAGCAGCTTTCCGAGATTATATCTCTAAATCAATAATCTCTAATTCGAGATAAATTTCTAACATGAAAGGCTAGTTTTCAACTAACCTAAGTTTAACTATTTTCGAACTGAAATTAATCTGTAGAGCAACCGATTTTTTTATTGAGAGCAATCATTACTTTTTTCTCTTCCTCACTAAGAACCCCGAAAATTTGCTCAATCATATTTTCATGCTTAGGGAATATTTCATCCATGAATGAAATTCCTTTGTCTGTAATAACAACATGAGTAGCCCTTCGGTCATTCGGACAACTCTCCCGTTTGATTAAACCCTTGTTTTCCAGCTTATCAATCACATACGTCATGCTGCCACTGGTCATCAGGATTTTTTGACCTATTTGTTGAATGGTCTGCTTTCCTTTATGATAAAGAACCTCCAACACCATAAATTCCGTAGGATTGATTCCATGTGATTCTATATCTCGCTTACTTCTCTCCTGGACGGATTTGGCTGCCTTCATAAAAACCACATAAGATTTTAGAGATAATTCATTATTCATGCCTGTTTTCACCTTCTTTTATCTCAAATTAAAGTATTTTGAATTTATTTATCTCAAGGTACGAATATATTTTATTACAAAATAACCTAATTTGTCAATAAGAGAAGATTTTTAAGTACCTTACAAGGCTTAAATTTAGTTTTTATCCATCTCAATGCAGGACTTTGTTAGTATTTTTAACCTTGACCATAGAACCTGTATTTATTTCTGTTAACTTTTGCATCATATAAAGCCTTGTCTGCATACTGTACAAGCTTTTTGGGATTCTCTGAATTTGTTGGATAAATCGATATTCCTATACTTGAAGTGACCATGAAATCCTGGCCTTTAACTTGATATGGAGATTGTATAGCCTTATAAATCCTTTTGACCGATTTCTTTATTGAGACCATGCTATCGTTTTTTAATAAAATTACAAATTCATCGCCTCCCATCCTTCCAATGACATCTTCTTCGCGAGTATATTTCCTTAATCTTTTTGAAAATAGTTTAAGAATCTCATCCCCTGCTTCATGGCCCAATGTATCATTAATCATCTTAAATCTATCTAAATCCAGATAAAGTACAGCGACTAGTTCTCCTGTAACCTTTGCCTCACTGATGCTAATTTGTAAACTCTCAACAAAAGACCTCCTATTTAGCAGCTCAGTCAATGGGTCACGTGCGGCTAAAAATTCCAGTTTCTCCTCATACTTTTTCCTCTCAGTTATGTCCCTTACAATAATTTGCAACACACTATCTTCTTAATATTTAAAGGGTATCGCTATAATTTCTGTCCAAATGAAGCTACCATCTTTTCGAACCAACTTTTCAATAAATTGTTCTGTTTCATTGATATTATGTTTGGTGAGAAGTTCAACAAGTCTTTGTTGGTCATTCTCCATGTCATTACCCAAGTAATGTAATAATGGCCTCCCTATTAATAAGTTGCTGTCTTCATAACCCAGTAATTTAACAGCCCTTTGATTTAAAAAAGAACTTCCCCATTTTTCACGACAAAAATGGATTCCGGGGAGAATTCAACTAGAGACCGTTAGCAAAACTCACTAACTTCAAGTTGTTCTTTCAATCCCTTCTCGCTTGTTATATCTTTATCCATGGCTACAGCTAAAATATCGCCTTTATTTACTGACCGGTAAGATGCCAAGATATCTACGAGCTCACCATCTTTTCTCCTCCGTTTTGTCTCAAAGTAAGGAATGCTTTGTCCTTTTTTAAGTTTGTTTAAAAGTTCTCTTTGTTCGCTATAGTTAAATTCATCTGTAAAAAATGGAAACTTATTTGTCCCGATATCTTTTAAATCCCAGCCAAGGATGTTAGTAAAGGCAGGATTTATATGTGTCACAGATCCATCCCGTGCTATCGTAAAAATCGCTTCATTTATGTTTTCCCAAATTAATTCAAATTGTTCTTTCCCTGTTACCAATGTATAATTGCCCATTTCAATGCCCCTCTCCCTACTGCATAGTTTGCTAAAAATAAAAAGTCTGGTGGGAATCAAACCTCACCAGACTCTTCACTAAGCATATTCCCCACCGTCTACCTGGACATTCCTCGATTGGTTCTTATTTATAAAATTTCACGCGATCTTCAACTGCCTGGAATTGCTTCTCTCCTGGTTCGGCAGTTGGATTACCGAATGGCATTTGTGCAATTAGTTTCCAGTTACCCGGGATATTCCATTTGTTTTTCACTTCTTCATCGATTAGCGGGTTATAGTGCTGTAAAGAGGCACCTAATCCTTCTGCTTCTAGGCCTGCCCAAACGACCAACTGGTGCATGCCGGATGCCTGGTTCGACCAGACCGGGAAATTTTCTGCATAGGCTGAGAATTGTTCTTGAAGTGATTTAACTACTGCTTCATCTTCGAAAAACAATACGGTGCCATATCCAGCTTTAAATGAATCCATTTTTTCTTGCGTGCCAGTGAAGTCTCCATTCCCAACCACTTCACGTAATGTTTCAGTTGTAATTTCCCATAATTGATCATGCGCCTCTCCAGTCAATACAACAAGGCGTGCCGTCTGGGAGTTGAAGGCAGAAGGGGTATGCTTAACTGCAAATTCTACAATTTCCTTAATTCTCTCGTCAGAAACTTGGACATCTTTATTAAGGCCATAGTAAGAGCGCCTTTCTTTTAGTACAGAATAAAAATCGTTTGCCATAATTTTTCCTCCTAGAAAACATTTTATCTCGAGTTAATATATCTCGGATTCGAATTGATGTTAAACAAAATAATGGTTGCTGTCAAACATTCTAAATGCTATGGGAAAATAATTTTTGAAAATATTTGATCACCAAAATGCCTTTTCTCATTTCAGTTGTTCCTGCAGGCCATAAATCCTGGATTTAATTAAATAGAATGATTTTTATTTAATCGTTTTATCAAAACTTCTTTTTCTGCTTCATAGCCAGGTTTACCAAGCAATGCAAACATATTTTTCTTATAAGCCTCTACACCAGGCTGATCAAATGGATTCACGCCCATTAATAAACCGGAGATTCCGCATGCTTTTTCAAAGAAATAAACCATTTCGCCAAATGTGTACTCGGTTAACTCATCCAGTTCAACAACCATGTTTGGAACGCCGCCATCGACATGAGCCAAAACAGTTCCTTGGAACGCGTTTTTATTTACATCATCCATGGTTTTTCCTGCTAGGAAGTTTAAGCCATCCAGATTTGATGCATCTTCTTGGATCGTTACCTCTGCTTTTGGTGTTGCCACTTGAATCACGGTTTCAATCAAATCACGACGGCCTTCTTGGACATATTGCCCCATGGAATGCAAGTCAGTGGAAAAATCAACCGATGCCGGGAACAACCCTTTTTGATCTTTCCCTTCACTTTCACCGTATAACTGCTTCCACCATTCTGATACATAATGAAGAGCAGGCTCATAGTTTACAAGCAATTCGATTGTTTTTCCTTTTCTATATAAAGCGTTGCGGACCGCTGCATATTGATAGCTCTCATTGGTTTTAAGGTCAGGGTTATTGTATTTTTCGGCTGCTGCTTTAGCGCCTTCCATCATCTTGTCAATATTCAGTCCTGCCGTTGCGATTGGCAAAAGCCCGACAGCTGTCAGAACGGAGTATCTGCCGCCAACATCATCTGGAATCACAAATGTTTCATAGCCTTCTTCCGTAGCAAGTTGCTTCAGTGCACCTTTTTCTTTATCGGTTGTAACAAAGATTCGATTTTTGGCTTCTTCTTTGCCATATTTCTTTTCCAAATAATCACGGAAAATCCGGAAAGCAATCGCTGGTTCAGTAGTGGTACCTGATTTTGAAATCACGTTTATCGAGATATCTTTCCCCTCCAGCATTTCGAATAGATGGGTAAGATAGGTTGAACTAATGTTTTGGCCGGCAAAATAAATCTCGGTATTTCCACTCATTTGGTTATGGAAGGTATGGGACAGAGATTCAATCGCTGCTCTTGCGCCTAAATAGGATCCACCTATTCCGATGACAATTAACGCATCGGAAGACTTTTGAATTCTTTCTGCTGCTTGCTTAATTCTTGAGAACTCTTCTTGATCATAGTCATATGGTAGAGTCACCCAGCCTAAGTAGTCAGACCCCGGCCCTTGTTTATCGTGAAGCATATGATGGGCTGCCTTTACAAATACAGAAAGATTGTCAATTTCAGATTGCTGCAGGAAGTTTGTTACATTTGAGTAATCAAAAGATATGGCCATGTTTATTTCTCCTTTGCCTGTATTTTGCAGTTTGTAGTGGGGGCATTGGCTAGGTTGTTCGCCAACGTCCCCTATTTCTTCTTATTTCTTTGGTTCTACCCAATCTGCTGCGAACTTTTCAATTCCTTGATCCGTAAGCGGATGTTTTGCTAGCTGCTCAATGACTTTAAAGGGAACAGTTGCAATATGTGCACCAGCCATCGCAACGCGCGTTACATGGTCCGGATGGCGAACAGATGCTGCAATGATTTGGGCATCAAGGTTATGAGTCCGGAATAATTCGGCGATTTTCGCCACTAGCAGGACACCATCTTCTGAAATGTCATCTAAACGGCCTAAGAATGGCGAAACATAAGCGGCTCCTGCCCGAGCGGCTAAAAGTGCTTGATTCACAGTGAAAATAAGTGTGACATTTACCTTGACTCCTTTTTTCGCCAAATAACGGGTAGTTTCTAAGCCTGCCAGGGTCATAGGCACTTTAATGGTAATATTTTTATCTCCACCATTTATTTTGATTAATTCATCGGCTTCTGCAATCATTTCTTCAGCTGTCACTGCATGTGGTGTAACTTCAGCAGAAACAGATTCCACTTCGGGTACTGCTTGTAAAATTTCTTCAATTCGATCTTCAAATTGGACGCCTTCTTTTGCGACCAAGGATGGGTTGGTTGTCACACCAGATAAAACGCCAATTTGATAAGCCTTTTTAATGTCCTTAAGGTTTGCTGTATCTACAAAAAATTTCATTGTCAAATCCCTCCAATAGTTTGATTCATTATGTTCCAATCCTTTAAGCCTTTTCTACTGCATGTCCACCAAATTCATTGCGCAAAGCGGCTACCACTTTCCCATTAAAAGTATCAGTATCTAAAGAACGGTAGCGGGACAGCAAGGACAGGGCAATAACAGGTGTGGCTGCCTGTAAATCCAATGCCGTTTCCAATGTCCATTTTGCTTCTCCCGAGGAATGCATGACTCCTTTGATGCCATCAAGCTTAGGATCTTTAGAGAAGGCATTTTCGGTGAGCTCCATTAGCCATGAACGAATAACAGACCCGTTGTTCCAAACCTTGGCCACTTTTTCATAATCAAAGTCGAATTCACTTTTCTCCAGCACTTCAAATCCTTCGGCGATGGCGGCCATCATCCCGTATTCAATTCCATTATGGATCATTTTTAAGAAGTGGCCGCTTCCGATTTTCCCGCCATATAGATAGCCGTTTTCAACCGCTGTATCACGGAACAAAGGTTCCACTACTTCCCATGCTTCCTGGTCGCCGCCAATCATATAACAAGCGCCATTGCGGGCTCCTTCCATTCCACCGGATGTACCAGCATCCAGATAATAGATCCCTTTTCCCTTCAATTCGTCGTATCGGCGTATGGATTCCTTATAGTGGGAATTCCCTGCTTCAATGACGATATCGCCTTCATCAAGCAATGGTGTGATCTCGCTGAGGACGGAATCAACGACCATGTGCGGAACCATGATCCATAACACTCTTGGTTTTGCCAGTGATTGAATCAGCTCCTCCAGATTCGATGTTGCTTGGGCTCCCAATTTATTCATGTCTTTGACCGCTTTTTGATTCAAATCATAGGCCACGACAGAATGATTGTTGTCCAATAAATTTTGACCTAAATTAAATCCCATTTTTCCTAAACCGATTAATCCAACTTGCATGTTTTATTCACTCCTAAAATTTGTTTATTTTAATAAATCCTTTACGTTTTGAACGACATGGCCAACCGTAAATCCGAATAGCTCCATTACAGCAGCACCAGTACCCGAAGCACCAAATGTCTCAATCGACATCATTTTCCCTTCTGGCCCAACGTACCGCTCCCATCCGAGGGATATCCCCATCTCGATGGACACACGTTTTGTGACTTCAGCTGGAAGGACAGATTCCTTATAGTTTGCTGTTTGACCGTCAAACAGTTCCCAGCTTGGCATTGCCACAACGCGAACGGATACCTTTTCCTGTTCAAGTTCCGCTTTTGCCTCTACAGCTAGGCTCACCTCAGAACCAGTAGCGATTAAGATCACATCGGGATGTTCATTTGTTTCTGTTAATACATAAGCCCCTTTAGAAAGGTGGTCAATATTGGCTTTTGTTTCTTCAAATACTGGCAGGTTTTGGCGGCTTAAAATTAACGCAACTGGACCTTCTGTGTTTTGAAGCGCATAAGCCCAAGCACTCGCTGTTTCATTCGCATCTGATGGACGGATAACGGTAAGCCCAGGAATCGCGCGCAGCGCAGTCAACTGTTCAATAGGTTCATGTGTCGGTCCGTCTTCACCGACTGCAATGGAGTCATGTGTGAAGACATAGGTGACAGGCAGTTTTTGCAGTGCGGCTAAGCGAATCGATGGGCGGAGGTAATCATTAAAAACAAAGAATGTGCTGACAAATGGTTTTACCCCTCCATGCTGGGCCATCCCGTTCCCAGCTGCCCCCATTGCATGTTCACGAACCCCAAAGTACACATTTCGGCCAGCATAATTCTCAACTGCAAATGCCGCTTCTCCATTGATATCCGTCATTGTGGAGTTAGAAAGGTCTGCACTTCCTCCAAACATCGAAGGGACGATTTTCACAAAATGATTGATTGCCTTTCCGCTCGCCACCCGGGTCGAAACAGCTTGATCAGGATCGAATGTTAAAATGTCTTTCACATCCACTAATCCTTTTCCTGCAATCGCATTTTCAAGTTCATTAGCTAATTGTGGATAAGCTTTTTTGTAACCCTTAAAGAGTGCATTCCAATCCCTTTCAGCTTGAATGCCAACACTTTTGAGGGATTCAAAGTGTTCTTTCACTTTTTCAGGTACATAAAAGTCTTCTTCATATTCCCAGCCATAAGCCTGCTTCGTTGCTTTTGCTTCTTCGACACCAAGCGGCGCACCATGTGCTTTATTGGTGCCGGCAACCTTGGGACTGCCGTACCCGATTATCGTTCTGACTTCAATTAGTGTAGGTTGTTCGGTATTCATTTTCGCTTCTGAAATGGCTTTAGTGATTGCTTCCACATCGTTTCCATCCTCAACCCGTAAATATTGCCAGTGAACAGATTCCGCCCGTTTCTGAATGTCTTCCGAGAATGATAGATTCAATTCTCCATCTAGAGAAATATCATTTGAATCATATAAAACGATTAATTTCCCTAGTTTCATATGACCAGCCATGGACATTGCTTCATAGGAGATTCCTTCTGATAAGTCACCATCACCTACTAATGCATATGTATAGTGATCAATGACAGGAAAATCCTTTTGATTAAATTTGGCCGCTAAGTGTGCTTCAGCCATCGCCATTCCCACTGCATTTGCAATTCCTTGCCCCAATGGGCCAGTGGTTGCATCCACCCCATCTGTATGACCAAATTCCGGATGACCTGGTGTTTTACTGTTTAATTTTCTGAAGCTTTTCAAATCGTCAATCGAGACATCATATCCTGCAAGATGAAGCAGGCTGTAAAGCATACTTGAACCATGACCGGCGGATAATACAAAACGATCGCGATTAAACCATTTGGCGTTAACAGGATTATGATTTAAGTGGTCCGCCCACAAAGCATAGGCCATTGGTGCAGCTCCCATTGGCAGACCAGGGTGGCCGGAATTGGCTTGATTGATAGCGTCAATCGATAAAGTGCGTATTGTATTGATTGCTAAAGTTTCTATGTTTTTACCCATATGAAGATTTCTCCTTTTAAACATTTGGTTATTGTGCTAGTAAGTCTTCCGAAAGTGATTCTAACCTATCCTCTGTTACATCATCTTCATCCAGCCACCAATGGAAACCATCCTCACGAAGCAAAGAGTGAACTGCTTCCGGACCAGTCGATCCTGCTAGATAATAATGAAGCGGGGCGAGATTTTCCTCAAATGCCTCTAAAATTGGCTGAACCCACTTCCATGACAACTCTACTTCCTTCCAGTGGGCAAAGAATGTGGAATCGCCGCGAAATGCATCATAAATTAATCGTTCATACGCTTCCGGAATATCCATTTGCTCCGTAAACAAGCTAATTTTCGCAGGTTCAATCTTGCCGCTGATCGGATTTCTACTATTAATAAGTAAGGAAACATTTTCATTCGGACTGATTTCGATGATCAACAGATTAGGATTCAATCTTTCTGCTTTTTCCTTTTTCGATGTTTTCTTAAATTCAATCACAATTCGAGTAGACTTTGCCGCCATCCTTTTTCCTGTCCGAATGTAGAAAGGCACTCCTTCCCAAAATGGATTATCAATCCACAGTCTGGCTGCGATAAAGGTATCATTTTCTGACGTCTCCTTAATTCCAGGTTCATTTATATAGCTAATGACTGGTTCGCCATTTATTTTCCCGGCTTTATATTGAGCTCGGACAACATCTTGTCGAACACCTTCTTTCTTTAAAGGACGAACAGATTCCATCACTTTGCGCTTTTCCTTGCGAATTTCATCCGGGCTGATGCTTTTTGGCATATTCATCGCGGTCATCATTAAGATTTGAAGCATATGATTTTGAAACATATCGCGAATAGCTCCTGATTTGTCATAATAACCAGCTCGCTCTTCTACGCCCACCGTTTCACTTGCTGTAATTTGGACATTGGCAATATGTTTGTTATTTAATAGTGTTTGCAGAACAGGATTGGCAAACGCGAGTGATTCCAAGCTTTGAATCATCGACTTTCCAAGATAATGATCAATTCGATAGATTTCATCTTCTTTGAATGCTTTGCTTAAGTTGCTATTAAGCTCCCGTGCGCTCTTTAAGTCATGCCCAAATGGCTTTTCAATGATCAGCCGTTTCCAGCCCTTTGTTGTTCCTAAGCCACTTTCTTTAATATGGTTGGCAATGACACTAAAATATTCTGGTGCAACAGATAGATAGAACATGCGATTTTCTGGAAGATTAAGTTCTTTCTCACGTTGACTTACAATGTTTTCAAGTTTCTTAAAGTCCTCCAAATTCCCTGCATCAAGCACACTGTATCGAAAAGCCTCAAGGAAGGGCCCGATTATCTCCTGATCAAATGCTTCTTGTCTCGAAAAACTTCTTAACGATTGTTCAACATACTTTTGGAATTCTTGATCAGATATTTCACGACGACCTAGTCCAATGACTGAAATCGGTTTAGGTATTTTTTGATCCAAATATAAATTGTAGAGAGCCGGGAAAATTTTTCTTTTTGCCAAATCCCCTGTTGCTCCAAATAAAACGAAAGTCATTGATTCCATTTTTTCTCACTTCTTTCTATATAATATTGGCTGATGATCGCTATTTAACGTAATGAGCACATCGGCCATCCCAATAAACAAGCCATTTTCCACAACACCGGGAATCTTATTGAGACTTACTTCTAATTCTTGAGGCTGTGCTAAACTTGGGAAGATACAATCCAAAATAAAATGTCCATTATCCGTTCGAAAAGGTTCGCCATTGACTCGGCGTAATGCTGGACTTCCGCCTAGTTCTCTTAGGTGCTTTTCCGTCATTTCCGCCCCAAATGGTACGATTTCAACAGGCAACGGAAAGGATCCTAATGTTTTGACCATTTTTGAAGGGTCAGCCACGACAATAAATTGGTTCGCTGCTTTGGCAATGATTTTTTCTCGTAAAAGAGCACCGCCTCCCCCTTTAATGAGGTTTAAGTTTTCATCCACTTCATCGGCTCCGTCTATCGCAAGATCAATTTTCTCAATCTCTTTAAAGCCTGCCAGAGGAATGTTTAATTCTTTTGCCAGTTCCGCTGTTTGGATAGAGGTAGGAATCCCTTGAATGGAAAGTCCTTCTTTTACAAGTTGTCCAAGCTTGAGTAGTGTATAAAACATGGTTGACCCTGTACCCAGTCCCACTACCATTCCATCCTTGACAAATTCGGTCGCTTTTTCGCCGACTGCTTTCTTTTCATTCAAGTTCCTCACTCCTTATGCTCCTCTAACAAGCGAAATCATCTACCTATTTATTTGCGTTATTATCTTACTTTATTAGTTAACGAATTTTCTCCATTGATTGATGACTTGTTTTTCGGCTAGAGTTCTAATTTCATCCTCTGGCATATCTTTATTGCCAATTACATTCGTTTGATAATTTCTCCCATTGAATTCAACTGTAACAATCACTTCAATCACGATCCTCTTCTCCTTTCAATTGATACTTGAAACAGTTGTTTTGGACCCGTAATTACATTTAATTCAAATATCTCGTATTCAAAGTATTTGATAAAAAAATATATCTGAATCATTTTTTCGGATTAACAACAAGTACAGCCTATAAGATTAAGGAATATTTTATTATCAAGTAACTTTATGTAACCATAATATCCCCTTAGCATGTATCCGTCAACCATTTTTGTCTATTTTGTGAACTTTCTCTAGAGGAATATTTATAAGCCATTTTTTCTTTTAGCTGCTAAATTATTCGAGAGTTGTTTCATCCGTTTCTTATTTAACGGGTATAAAAATACCAATATAAAAAATATCAATAAATAGATCGTTCCAGGTACAATTGTAGCCAATGCGTAGATTCCATCCAGTGTGTCTGCCGATTGAACTTCAAGGGAAGCATTATAGCCTATGGCAGTGATGGCAAAACCTCCTATGCCGCCAGCAAGTGCTTGGCCAACTTTCCGGGCGAATGAATAGAAAGAATAGACTGTTCCATCTTCTCGCAGGCCGGTTATTAATTCGTGATAATCAACCACATCGGTTACAAATGCCCATATCAATGAATTAAAGAATGCATATCCAAACATACCAATCGCTGAACCTACAATAAATTGTCCTGTGGATAAGTCAGGGAAGAAGAATAAAAGAACATACATTGAAGCTGCCAGGATCATTCCCGTAGCTGTGACTTCTTTTTTGCCGAATTTGGCCACTAACGGTTTGACTAAAGGAATCGCAATAAATACGGTAACCGTTTGGATAATGCCTATAATGCTTAATGCGGCTGTATTACGAAAATAATCTTTAAACAAATAAACGTTCACTGCACCGATCAGCATTGTGCTCATCATAAAAATCAAGGATGCTCCAAGGATAGCCATTAACGGTTTATTTTTCATCAAAGACTTTAATGTACGGCCTAAATTAGGTTTAACTCCAGTATTTTCAGGAATGGCTATACGTTCTGTAGATAATTTATAACATGCCATATAACAAGCGAGAGAAAGAATCCCAAAAATGACAGCCGCCATGAAAAAACCATCTGAATTCGCCTTGTTGTCTACGAAGATAATGAGTGGTCCAATAGCATTGATGATTAAACTTGCCAACATGGCCCCCATCGTTCTGAATGTAGATAAAGAAGTACGTTCGATAGGATCATCTGTGATCACGGAAGCCATTGAACCATAAGGAATATTAACTGTACTGTATAATGTTCCCCATAAAATATATGTAACAAAGGCATATGCCGCATAAAATCCGTTCGACATCCCCGGGATATATACAAACATTAATACCCCTGATAGAACGAGCGGGAAGGACATCCTGAAAATCCAAGGTTTAAATTTCCCATGTTTAGTGGGCTTTTTTGAATCGATAAAACGCCCCCATGTCAATCTGCCAAGGCATCCCATAAACGTGCAATGAAAAAGAGGATCCCGACAAATGCTGCACTAAGTCCATAAATATCTGTATAATAAACCATCAGGAAAGAACTCACTAATATAAAGAAGAAGTCATTCCCAAAATCGCCAAACATATAACCTAGTTGATCTCTAAGACCAAATTTTTCACCTTTTATAATTGAATTTGTTGGTTCATAATCCATTATTTTTTGACTGGCACCTTGATTCATTTTATCACTCCTGTATCAGCTTAATGCGCTTATTGGTTTTAATTAAAATATCTTTAATTTGAGATAATGAAAATGTCTTTCCCTATTCCCCAATTTAAATCGGAGTTCTTTAATCAATCGACCTATGATACAAATTGTTTTATAATGGCGATAAAAATGGATTACATTTCAACCGACTGCTAAAACGTCTTTTAGATTTTCCATGTTATGTTGACCCTCTATAAAGCGAACGGATCGTGATTTGCCATGGATAATGATCGAATGTGTAATCGCTATATTTCCTTTGTATTGCACTCCTCTAAGTAAATCTCCATCAGTAACACCAGTCGCTACAAAAAAAGCGTCATCTCCTTTTACAATATCCTTCATGTAATACGTCTTATTAAAATCACTCACACCCATTTGTCTTAGACGTTGTTCTTCTTCTTCTGTTTGTGGAAGCAGTTTTCCTTGAAATTCTCCTCCCAAGCTTTTCAGTGCAGCTGCAGCTAATACACCTTCAGGAGCCCCTCCAGAACCTAGCATTAAATCGATACCAGAAGATTCAAATGCAGTACCGATCGCCGTTTGTACATCACCAGCTTGGACAAGTTTAACCTTTGCACCCACATTCCGAATCTCTTGAATCATTTCTTTATGTCTTTCGCGATCCAGGATGCTTACAACCAAGTCTTCAACCTTTTTATTCTTTGCTTCTGCGACGGCTTTTAGATTATCAACAACCGGAGCATTGATATTTATTTTTCCAACCCCCGCAGGTCCTACTGCAATTTTTTCCATATACATATCTGGTGCATGCAACAGATTTCCACGTTCTGAAATTGCGATGGTCGTAAGTGCATTAGCCTCTCCTGCAGCGACAATTTCCGTTCCTTCTAAAGGATCTACAGCAATGTCAACTTTAGGCCCATTCCCTGTTCCTAATTTTTCGCCAATATACAACATTGGCGCTTCATCCATTTCACCTTCTCCAATTACAACTGTTCCTGACATTTCAATCACATTAAAGAGCGCTCTCATTGCAGCTGTTGCTGCTTCATCTGCTTCTTCTTTTTTCCCCCTTCCAGTCCATCTTCCAGCAGCTAAAGCTGCAGCTTCAGTTACTTTGACAAGGTCGATTGATAAATTGCTTTTCATGATGATTTCATCCCCTCTTGTTTTGATTATTTTCTAACGTTCTGCCAAAATAAATTAGTTCTCAATCCTACCCCTTTTTTCGTATAAAACTTTTATCCTTAATTAAGTTATCTTTAATCCGAGATACTCAACAAAGAAATATTCATATATGATTTGTAAGGAACAAGGATTAAGTCCGGAATGGAAACTACACAGAATGCCTTTTAACTTCATTAGGATTCTGCATTTTCAAGATAAATTTGTTTAATTATATTTCTGTACACTTGCTTTTAAAATGTCCTCTGTTCTAAGTTCGAGCACCTTTTCCAATAAATTTATTTCGCGATCAATTTGCCTTATTTCTTCTCTGCTAGAGACATTCTCTTTTCTCTTGTCCTCTATTAACTGCAAAATGGTTTGTTTGAAGGCCTTTGTATTAATAAGCCATTCACCAATAAGCTCCTTGGTTGCTTGCCGCTCGCTTTGGTCCTTTACGCTGAATATGTTTTGTATATCAGTTTCCAATAAACTAATTGAACTAAATTCTGGGTAAATTCTCATCCAGAAATAATTAATTTGACTATCATAATAATGCTTCTGTTTCAAACGATAATATTCAATTCCGAATTTGATGTCCAGGTATGGTTTCTCTTTTGTAGGGGTGCGCAGTTCCGTTATTGTTATATTATTTGGAATATCCAAATAGGTTTCCAACCCCTGGTGAGTTGGGATAATTTTTGCATTTAAAAGTTCCATCTTCTCTTACCTCTTTTCTTTTTATTCTATCTTTTTAAATAACCCTTGTGGTTACTTTATGTAACCATATTATTATGAAGGTTACTTTTAGTCAACAAAAAGTAATTATTTATTGATGATTCTATATTTTCCATTCACTAACATCAATGAAAAACAGTAACACCTTTATTTGAAGGGCGTGTTATTGTATACTAAAAATAACCTATTAACAATTAATTATTACTGACTTTAATATAACGCTTATATAAATAGGAGGAGCCGTGTATGCAGAAGGAAACTCAGGAAACTCTATGTTCTAAGGTAGAAGAATCCTATCATATAATAGGAAAAAAATGGATGGGATTGATCATTCATTGCCTCATGGAAGAGCCAAAAAGATTTGGAGAAATCCATGCGTTTATCCCGGATTTAAGTAAGCGAGTGCTAAATGAGCGGATGAAAGAACTTGAGGAATGTGGAGTTGTTTTAAGGAATGTCATTACAGAAAGGCCCGTCCGGACGGAGTATTCACTCACGAAAAAAGGGGCTGAGCTAGGTAAAGCCCTTAAAGCTGTCGAAGCTTGGGCCGATAAATGGTTATAAAACAAGTGGGGTTGCCCAATCAACTTCTCCTTAAGGCTAGAAGCTTTGATTTATATACGTTGATAGGAGCGAATTTTACGAGGCAGGAATCTGCGAATTTCTTCTTTGTTATATCCTACTTGCAGCCTGGATTCATCATGAGTAACGGTTTGCGTAATATTCCCGGATTGATTTTAATAATCTTATATAGTTCTTGCACAGAAAGAGAATCAAAGTCTACATTCAACTTTTGAAAGGCTTTCGAAGTTGTAGAAATAATTTCATCTGTACCGTCCTCTGTGAGCCGGAATATATTTTTAATTTCGTCTATGGTAAGCTTTTCCGCTGATATATTTTTTTCTTTATAAACTATTTGGTGCTTATCTAGCCAAGCTTTTGCCTTCCGACAAGAAGCACAACTAGAGGATGTATATAAATGAATCATCTTTTTACAGCATCCTTCCTCTGATTATTCTAGATGTCAATGTATATAAAGCATAAAAAGAATGGTACTCCGATGGAAGCCCTATGACCGTCCTAGGTGTTTTCCTCTATTATCTCTGGGGGTATAGGGGAGAAATTGTTGGGGGAATAACAACATTATTTCAAACCTTATCAACTAGACCTACTTCTAAAATAGATATAATCCTCCCCTGGTCCTATATGACAATTATTTAAAAGAGCCAATCACGATGGATTGGCTCTCAATATTCATTATTAATTTCCTTTTTTAACCCATTCCGCAACGTTTACCGTACGCTTCGCCTGATGCTTGACGGCTGCCTGGACATCCTCAATCATTTTGCCATCTTGGCCAACGGTAACGCTTGTTCCATATGGATTTCCTCCAGCACCGAAGATTACAGGATCGGTGTAACCAGGTGTGGCAATAATTGCACCCCAATGCATCATGGAAGTGTATAGGGACAGGAGAGTGGCTTCCTGGCCGCCATGTGGATTCTGGGCGGAAGTCATCGCACTCACAACTTTGTTAACGGTTTTGCCAGTTGCCCATAATCCACCTTGTGTATCAAGGAATTGTTTCATTTGGGACGGCATGTTACCGAAGCGGGTTGGAACACTGAAGATGATGGCGTCTGCCCATTCAATATCCTCACCTGTCGCAACCGGAACAGCTTTTGTATTTTCTACAGTTGCTTTCCACGCAGCATTTCCCTGGATGACCGATTCAGGAGCCAGCTCTTGCACCTTCAATACCCTTACTTCGGCACCTGCTTCTTTTGCTGCTTCTTCCGCCCATTTGGCTAGTTGGTAGTTGGTACCACCCATGCTGTAAAAAACCACCGCTAATTTAACATTTGTCATTTGTTCATTCTCCTTTATAGATGAATTTCCAAATAATTTGGATAGAAAACCCATTAATATGACCTCCCTCTTGCTGTTTTTTTGAAAAAAGATTTAAAAAGCTTTTGTGAAGCTGTTTGTATCCTTATTTACAATCATTTGGCCTACCGAGTATAATTTGCTTCCGTTAATTGCTAGGTAAACGGCCATTGCCAAAAATGCTAAATCTAGTTCATAGCCAGCCATCTGCCCATTCCCCAGTAAACCAAGGGACAGCTTTACCTTTAAGGTTGCCCCAATCATGATCAAGGCGATTAGCACAGACACAACCCGCGTTCCGAGGCCTATGATCAGTGCAAGCCCTCCGGCCAATTCAATTCCAGCAACGGCATAGGCCATGAATCCCGGTAAGCCAATACTCTCAAACCATCCAACAGTATTCTCAATTCCACCCTGGAATTTCACTAAACCATGAATGAAAAAAATGATTCCCAATGTAACACGTAAAATTAACGCTCCCAATTCTGCTTTAAACATTTCTAGCCTCGTCCTCCGATAACATTTTACTTTCTTTCGAAAACCGGAATTTCCAATACCATTGTGTTGCAAATTCCACATCTTCCATCGTTAGTTAATGGCCTCCATTTCACCATAGAGGTTTTACATGGTTTTCCAATAAAGATTCAATTCTTCCGATTTAATCAGCGAACAGATTGAATCATTCTCAAAGTTGAAAGAGCCCCCTAATTTTCACTAATATAATAATTCTCAACTTCGAGATATATATCAAAGAATACCCCCATGTATATTTGCTTGTTTAGTAGGGATGAGCAAGAGTTAATGCATTTTATTGAACTACCCCCAATAAACCTCGAAACAAAGTATCTTTAATTAAGGATTATAATAAACGGTTATCCGTCTTGTGTCAACTATAATGGCGAAATTCTTATACCATTAATGCGGATAACGATTATTGCCCTGGTCCTGTAAGCGCCAGACCAATGGCCACAACACTTAGCATTTTAATTTGCTCCACTTTGGAAATGTTATTTAGTTATACCATTATTTGTAAATCCCACTAACCTTAGCCGATTGCCTAATATTCGCCCTTTCTCCTCCACACTTACCATCCAACTGAATATTTATCATCCAAAGAACTAAAAGTTGACATTTATTACCTTAAACCTTATTATTAATTCATACTTATCAAATCGGAATAGTAAAGGTTCGATCAGGTGACTGAAGGCCTAACAACGTTTCTTAAACAACGTCGTTAGGCCTTTTTTGATACACAATAAAAAAGAAATTAGCTGACTAGTGCACTAGAAGCAATTAAAAGGAGTGGGTCTGGTGGAACTTCGGAAAGCTGTTGAGAAAAAACGGAAGAAATTAATTGAAAAACTGATCGCTTTTAACGTTTACAAAAAGGAGGATAAGCATCTTTTTGAGCTATCACTGACAGAATTGGAAACCGAATACAAAAAATTCAATTCGACTAGTCATCCCCATAATAATATCGGATCAATAAAATAATAGGTGTATATCGAACAAGACCGCTAATAGCACTTCAGCTAAAAAAGAGCTATACTGATTTTCTGAGTGCTCGAACCAATAAGATTAAATTGATAGGAGGAACATATGGAAAGGAATTATCAATCACTCATAAACGGGATATTTGTTTGTGCTTTGCCTGCAGTCAATACTGTCCTGGAGAATGAAAATATACAAATGGTGATGGACTTACGAGCAGAGGCAGGGGAAAATGAAGGGGAAAATCATCCAAATAGGCTGGTTATTCCCTTGATTGACGGGAAACCAAATCAATCAAAGCTTTTGGAAGATGCTATTCAGGCTGCCGTTCATGCATACCATGAGGGAAAGCAAGTCGTTCTTCATTGAAAAGGCGGGAAAAGCCGCACAGGTAGTGTGGCAATTGGCATACTTCTAGAACTCTCAATGGCAGACTCCATTGAGGATGCAGAGAAAATGATTAAAGAAATTAGGCCAGAGATCGAAATTCATCCAGAGTTTGTTAAAGACCTGGAAAGGCTTTATCCAGGTCGTTCTAAAAATTCCTTATAAATTTTAATCTGGGTTTCCAACCCGTCAGTTCCCTTGGTATTTGTGTATCAAGGGATTTTTACGACATCGGGATTGGTGTTTCATTACACTGCCTCGACGCTCTCATAACCAGTGGATTTAAGAAGGAGGAACGAGGAACAGTCTCTTCCTTTTATAGCAGGATGAGGTTTTTGGGAGTGGCATTGGGTCCTCCAGTTTTCGCAATTCTACAGGGTTTTTCTCATAAAACACTATTTTTGACCGTAACTAGTATTTCGGTCGGGGCTGCACTTCTTGCATTATTCTTTATAAAGCCACCTAAACCTCGTGAGGATCAGAACGGATTATTCGAGAAGCTTGATTGGTAAAAGTTTCTTAGGAATAATGGGAAAACCCCTGCTTTTTAAGAGGGGGTAGAACTTAATTATCCAAGGCTTGTTGCAGATCACTAATTAGATCATCGCTATCTTCAAGACCTACCGAAATCCGGATTAATCCATCGGTGATTCCCAAGGCTTTACGTCTTTCCGCGGGTATGGAGGCATGGGTCATCAAGGAAGGAATTGAAATTAAACTTTCAACAGCGCCAAGACTCTCTGCCAATGTAAATAAACGCACCTTAGTTAACAGTTTCTCCGCTTTTTCACGGTTGCCGACATCGAATGAGATCATGCTGCCGAAACCTCGTGATTGCTTTTTAGCAATTTCATGGTTATGATGGCCTTCCAAGCCGGGGTAATACACTTTTTTTATTTGGTCATGGTGAGCTAAAAACTCCACAATCGACCTTGCATTTCGCTCGTGCTCTTCCATCCTGATTCCCAAGGTTTTAATGCCTCGCATCAAGAGCCACGAATCCTGTGGTCCTAGCACTCCTCCAGTCGCATTTTGAATAAAATGGAGCTCGTCGCCAAGTTTCCTATCCTTCACTACAGCCAAACCGGCAACGACATCACTATGGCCGCCAAGGAATTTCGTTGCACTGTGCAAGACGATATCCGCTCCAAGCGCTAATGGATTTTGCCAGTAAGGAGTTCCGAATGTATTATCGACAATAGTCAGTAGTCCATGGCGTCTGGCAATCGTTGCAGCTCCTTCAATATCCGTGACTTTCAACAATGGATTTGTCGGGGATTCAAGAAAAAGGGCCTTCGTGTTTTCCCGTATTTCCTGCTCAATTGAATCCAACTCGCTTGTATCTGTGAATGTCGCCTCAAGTCCAAACCGGTTTAATACTTTTGTCATTAAACGGAACGAACCTCCATACACATCGTCTGTCATGATAATGTGGTCACCTTGACGAAACAGCATCATGACGGCGGTCATTGAAGCCATCCCCGATCCAAACGCAAATCCTCGTTCTCCATCTTCAATGTCTTTAATCAGTTCCTCGAGTGCATGCCTAGTCGGGTTTCCTGTCCTGGAATACTCATAACCTGTGTGTTTCCCCGGGGCAGGCTGCTTGTAAGTGCTAACTTGGTAAATTGGAACGGAGACAGCCCCGGTCTTCTCATCTCCAACGATTCCTCCATGAATGAACTGCGTTTTCTTTTTCATTGTTTTACAATCCACCTCCATAAATGTTTTTGCTTAAATACCTTTCACTCGAATCAGGGAAAATGACCACAATATTAGTAGGGGGCTTTGCCTTTTCTGCTTCTTTCAAGGCAGCCGCGAAGGCTGCACCTGATGAACTGCCAACCAGCAACCCTTCCTGAGTAGCCAGTTTCTTTACCATTGAAAAGGCGTGGTCATCAGAAATGGTATGGATAGCGTCAAAATAGTGGTCATCCATGTAAGGTGGCAGAAACTCCATTCCAATTCCTTCCGTTTTATGCGGCCCTATAGGTCCGCAATTGAGAATAGATCCTTCAGGTTCGACAATGACGGTTTTTATCCTCTTATTCTTTTCCTTTAAATATTTTGCGGTTCCCATGAAGGTCCCGCCCGTTCCGGCTCCGGCTACAAATACATCCACCTTGCCATTAAGCTGGGTCCAGAGTTCAGGTCCCAATGTTTTATAATAAGCCCCAGGATTTGAGGGATTGTAAAATTGCTGAGGACAAAAGGAGTCTGGTATTTCCTTTAGCAATTCTCTTGCTTTCTGGATTGCACCGGCCATGCCCAGCTCTGTTGGGGTATGCACCACCTTTGCCCCAAGAGCTTTCATTAATTCTTGTTTTTCCACACTGAATTTTTCAGGGACACAAAAAATGATGTTTATTCCACTATTGATAGCCGCCAGCGCCAAACCGATTCCTGTATTCCCAGCTGTGGGTTCAATGAGCGTTCCACCAGGCTTTATGTCCCCAAACTTTAAAGCGTTTTGCAGCAGTTCCAATCCCAGGCGGTCCTTAATGCTTCCTCCAGGGTTGAAAAATTCCAGCTTTGCAAAGATTCTAACATTCATTGGAAGCGGGAAATGCTTGATTTCCAATATAGGAGTTTTGCCGACCAGTTCGTGTATGCTTTCAACCACTTTCATCTTACACACCTCCTAAATCTAAAGAGTTTATCCTTCATCTTTTCTTACAGCTTCCAAAATCCAGACAAAAGAGTTGAGGCGGGTGAATCGTACCGAGAAATGGTGTTTTTCAAGTATCTCCCGCAAAATTGGAATCGTTGTATAATATTCTGTCTGCAAATCCTTAGCCAGGTTCATGTAACCTTTCAGCTTTGCCTCTTTGATCGCTTGATCATGCTCTTCCTTCGTTTCAAACATGGTATCGGCAAAGACAATCTTGCCTCCAGCCTTTAAGATATTTTGATATTTGCCAATGGCCGTCTCTTTCTCTGTGTCGGTCAAATGGTGAAAAGCGTAGGTGCTTGCAATCGTATCGATGGAAAGAGAATTAGGAAAATCCAAAAAGTCGCCGTCAAGAATGTTTATTTTCCCCTTTAACTTTTTATTGGCAACTTCCCTCATGGCCTTGGAAGGTTCAATGGCTGTAACCTCATAACCCGCTTCCAGCAAAAAGTCTGTCAAATTTCCAGTCCCCGTCCCAAATTCCATAACATGCCCATACGATCGGCGGGATACTTCCTTTAGGATGGAAGGATACCCCCTGAATACTTCACGATACTCAAGATCATCCCCGCCTACTGTATGGTCATAGGTGGAGGCCCACTCATCAAAAACCTCTAAAAATTCTCTGCCCAACATGGTCACCTTCTGTTTAAAGTTTATTATTCCTATCAACATAGTATGAATTATGTGCAGAATTGGTCACCATGATGGTATGTTATCCTTGCTATACCACCTCTTTTATTTCACGATTGTTTAAACTGTTAATAAATTCATCAAGAGCCTTTTTCAGCCTTTGCTGCGCTTCCTCTTTAATAGAATAATGATGCTTTCCTGTTCGCTCGATCTGGTTATCGATCGTATAGACCCCCTTTATAAAGTGATTGGCCCCCAATGCGGAAAGGACTGGTGTTAATGCATACTCAATGGTTAGAAGGTGGCCAAACGAACCGCCTAGTACGAGAGGCAGGACCAATTTATTTTCCAGGCCATTTTGGGGCAATAGGTCGAGATAGGTCTTCAATATCCCCGAGTAGGAGGCCTTATAGACAGGAGTCAACACCAGGACTCCTTCTGACTTTTCGATGATGCTATTAGCGGTTTTAATTTCCTCACTATCAAACCTGGCAGTCAGCAAATTTCTGGATGGCAGCAAATGAACTTTAATGGTTTCAGAAGGAATGTTTTCCTCATTCAAAACCTCTACAGCATAATCTAAAATACCATTCAGACGTGATTGATCATTAGGTGCTCCCACAATAATGGCCACTTGTGTCATGTTCATCTCTCCCTTTATGTTTTTAACCTTCTAGCAGCTTCCTAGGTTCTTGGTTTGGCGAGACTTTTTCCGTGCCAAGTATTTGATGCAGAATCCTGGAAACAGACTTAATAAAGATTGGATGCTCCCTTTGTCTCGGATAAGGAAGGTTGATGGATTGGTGTAAGGCAATTCTGCCCTCTTCTATAACGATGACCCTGTTGGCCAGGGCTACTGCTTCCTCAACATCATGGGTAACCAGAATAGCCGTAAACTGCTTTTCCTTCCACAATTCCTCAATAAGCTGATGCATTTCAATTCGAGTTAAAGCATCCAGGGCCCCTAAAGGTTCATCCAGCAGCAGCAGCTCTGGCTCATGTACAAGTGCTCTTGCCAGGGCCACTCGTTGCCTTTGGCCTCCTGAAAGGACGCCCGGCCAATCCTTAGCCCGCTCCATTAACCCGACCCGCTTTAAAAGCGAAGCAATTTTATCATGCGAACCTTTTTTTAATCCTAAGCCCACATTCTGCTCAACTGTCTTCCAGGGAAGGAGCCGGCCATCCTGAAACATAATTTTGGCAAGGGAGTTGCCTTTTACGGGCTTTCCATTCATATACAAGCCACCCGCAGTAGGAGATTCCAGCCCGGCAATCATACGCAGCAGCGTGCTTTTTCCGCATCCGCTCTTTCCTACAATCGCAATAAAATCGCCCTTATTCACTTTTAAGTCCATATTTTTTAGTACATGCAGGGACCCGAAGGATTTTTGAATCCCGGAGAGTTCAAGTACCGTTTCATTCCCTTTGCTTGCAGCCATTTCGTTCCTCCTATCTTTGATAATTCGTATTCCACTTCAGGAAGCGCCTCTCAGCCAGTTTTGCTGTGTAATCCGAAAGTTTTCCGAGAAAAGCATATAAAATGATGCTTAAGACCACTACATCCAATTGCATGAATTCCCTTGCATTCATGGCCATATAGCCAATCCCCGAATTAGCGGCAATCGTTTCTGCGACAATCAGTGTCACCCAGGTGATACCCAATGCGTAGCGTACACCTACCAAAATAGAGGAAAGGGCACCTGGGAAAATAACATGCCGGAAGAGACTAATACCTTTCAAACCATACACTTTGCCCATCTCAATCAAGGAGGCATCGACCGAACGAATTCCATGGAAGGTGTTCAAATAAATGGGGAAAAACGTGCCCAGTGCCACCAAAAATAATTTAGCCTCCTCGCCAATCCCAAACCATAGAATCACGATTGGAATCAAAGCAAGGTGGGGGATGTTGCGGATCATTTGAATCGAAGTATCAAATAGAGTCTCAGCCACTTTTGATAACCCGTTCCACAACCCAAGTGCAAATCCAATCCCGCCTCCGATCAAAAATCCCCAGAATGCCCTTTTGGTGCTGACTCCTATATGGTGAAACAGCTGGCCCGATTGGCCAAGTTCAATCGCCGCTTTGAAAATGTCGATTGGACTCGGTAAAATTCTTGACGAAATCCATCCGAGCGAGGAAAAGATCTGCCAGGAAACGAGCAAGAGCAATGGGACCATCCATGGGATGAAGCTATTCATCCTTTTCTTCATTAATATCACCTGCTTGCATTCACTTTTTTGGCATAAAGGTCGTTTGCGACAATTTCACCAAACGGACTGACAATTCCAGGATTTTCACCTGCTGTATTGGAGCTTCCCAAATTCAAGTGCGGGAATAATAGCTCTGCCACCCGGTAGGACTCCTCCAAATGTGGATAGCCAGAGAGGATGAAGGTTTCTATCCCCAAATTCTCGTATTCTCGCATTCTTTCTGCGACTGTTTCTGGGCTCCCAACCAATGCCGTGCCAGCCCCGCCTCGGACCAGCCCGACTCCCGCCCATAGGTTCGGGCTGATCTCCAGATTATCCCTGCTTCCGGTATGAAGCTGGGACATTCTTCTTTGTCCTACAGAGTCAAACCGGGAAAATACTTTTTGCGAGGATGCAATCAAGTCGTCATCTACATATTTGATTAAATTTTCAGCTGCCTGCCAGGCTTCCTTTTCGGTTTCCCGCACGATGGCATGAAGGCGGATTCCAAAGCGGACGGTTTTCCCCTGTTTTTCCGCCAGCTTCCGGACCTGATTGATTTTCTCTTCCACTTTCCCAGGCGGCTCTCCCCAAGTCAGATAAACATCCACATGCTTGGCGGCAATTTGCTGCCCTATTTCGGATGAACCGCCGAAATATAGCGGCGGGTAAGGAGTTTGAGCCGGAGGATAGAGCAACTTTCCGCCTTTGACCTGCAGGTGCTTCCCTTCAAAATCAGCTTCGCCTTTTGCTAATAAATCCCGCCAAATGGCTAAAAATTCATCACTTAACTCATACCTTTCCGTATGGCTCAGCTGCAGTCCGTCCCCTGCCAGCTCAACCGGGTCTCCTCCAGTGACTACATTGATCAACAGCCGGCCGTTTGATAACCTGTCAAAGGTTGATGCCATTCGGGCAGCCTGGGAAGGGGATGATAGTCCTGGGCGTACGGCAACGAGGAACTTCATCCGGGAAGTGACCGGGATCAGCGATGAAGCTACAACCCAGGCATCTTCGCAAGACCTTCCCGTTGGCAGCAGTGCCCCCTCGTATCCCAATGAATCGACCGCTTGAGCAATTTGTTTCAAATAGGGAAGATTCACTTCTCTTCCACCTGTTGTTACGCCTAAATACCTTGAATCACCATGTGTGGGAATAAACCAAAAAACCTTCATTTCTTCTCATCCCTTCATTTATTATTTAATAGTTGCCTCTTCTACTTTTATTTGTTTTGGAATAAGCTGAAGCTCATAAAATTGATCGGCAATTTTTTGCTGGTCATCAATGATTTCCTTCGTAACCTTTTCCAAACCGAAGGACCTTCTAGTCAGCGTCAGCTCTAATGTTGCAACGTCCATCCCAATCTCTGGAGAAAGAAACTCTGCCGCTTCCTTAGGGTTTTCCGATACCCATTCTTCTGTCTTTTCCACTTCTTCGTAAATAACCTCCAGAACATCAGGATTCTTTTCAGCGAAAGAACGGGAGGAGAAGAAAAACTCCCTGTTCGCAGCCAAGTCTGTTGCGTTAGCAATGATCCTGGCATTTGCGGTGACCTCCGCATTGGCTAAAAAAGGATCCCAAATGACCCAAGCATCGATTTCTCCCTTTTCAAAGGCAGCCCGTGCATCGGCTGGAGGAAGAAAGGCTGTCTCAATTTCATCATATTGGATGCCCGCCTTCTCAAGTGCTTTTACCAGCAGGTAGTGGACATTCGAGCCTTTATTCAGCCCCACTTTCTTTCCTTTCAAATCCTCGAGATTTTTTATAGGAGAATCTTTCGGCACCACAATAGCTTCTCCATTTGGGTTGGGCGGTTTATTGGCAAAATAGACAAGGGGCGCATTTGCAGCCTGGGCAAAAATCGGAGGCGCTTCACCTGTATGCCCAAAATCAATGCTGCCTACATTAAGAGCTTCCAATAGCTGAGGGCCGGCAGGGAATTCAGTCCACCTTACCGAAAAACCTTTCTTCTCCAAAGCTTCATCCAGGCTTTTATCAGCTTTCAGAATGTTCAAGGTTCCAAACTTTTGGTATCCAATATGAATTACTTTCTCTGCTTTTTCAGAGTCGCTGTTATGAGCCCCTGAAGACGTTGAGCTGCAGCCGCTAATTAAAGCAACATAAAAACTAAAAACCAGGAACAGAACCAATCGAAATTGCATAGTTACAACCTCCACTCATCAAATTTAATCATGGGATTCTCCCCTGCTGCTTTCGGTGTTCCGATCAGCAGACAAAAAAAACAAAGAAGCTCTGGCATTAAGTCTATGCTTAATACCAGAGCCTCCGGTTTTCCAGTCAGCATGGCAATAAAAAAGGCATAACCTTCTAATTAGAAAAAGGTTATGCCTTTGGTGGTCCAAACGGCCTCATATGTAATTTCTTAGTAATTCAGATTATAAATCACACTATTCTTACCTGTCAACTATGAATTAGAAAAATTAGGCTGTTTGAAACATATACTATTAGCACACAAACAATCGGTGACGAAAATTTTGCAATTTAGGTCCACACAGGTCTTTCATTCTGCGGTGGGAGTAGTAGTAGAAATTCAAAAATAAACCATAAGCATTCGAAGGTTCTTTGTGTTAAAATGATAGCTTGGTGGATAGAAAGTGAAAGGACTACGATTCAAATGCAAACTAAAACACCTAATAATTTCTTTAAAAACCTAGTCAGCCTCATTAAAGGGAAAGTCTTTGTTATCAATGTGCTCCCTGTGTTGACAGGATATTTTTTATCTTCACATATCAATCATGTTCCACTAGCTGAACACATTGCCTCTTTCTTTATTACATTAATAGGAAGTTCCTTTGTCATTGCTGGTGCTTTAATGTTGAATAATTGGTACGAAGCCGATTTAGATAAACTAATGGAGCGAACTAAAAGTAGACCGAGTGCTAATGGAGAGTTCAGCAGGAAGTTTGTCTTAACTTTAGGAGTTACAACAAGCATAATAGGATTTTTGTTATTGCTTTTTACTAATGCTGAGGTGTTCTTATTTTCTTTCATTGGCTGGTTTTTTTATGTGATTTTTTACACATTTTGGAGCAAGCAAAAATACTCGTGGAACACGATTATTGGTGCCGTATCAGGATGCGTAACACCGTTAATTGGTTGGTCTGTGGTATCTAGCAGTTTTCAACTTATTCCTATGATGGTGGCACTGATCGTATTCATTTGGCAAATGCCCCATACTTATGCCATCGCGATACGAAGATTGGATGATTACAAACGGGCAGGCTTCGCAATGTTGCCTGTTGTATCAGGCATCAAGAAAACGAAGATCCATATTCTGTTTTACCTTATTTGTTTGATTCCTTTGCCTTTCTTTATGAAATCCCTAGGTTGGTTTTTCATCGGATTCATAACACTTTTAAATATCGGATGGATCGGTTTATCTTTAAGCGGATTTTCTGCACAAAACGAAGAACATTGGGCTAACAGGATGTTTAAATACTCCGTTATTCATATGATGTTATTTCTTACATCTATTGTCGTGTTGTCAATTTAAAAAGAACCTTGGCACCCTGGGGTTCTTTTTATTTCTTCACTCTGCATCCTACAGTTTACCCGAAATTTGCTGTAGGAGATTGTGATATAATAATTCCAGAACTTGTAAAGAGAGGGTATTTTATGAATTTTGGTGATGTAATATTTCAGTTATTAAGTTTTATTTTTATGTTTGGACTATTTTTTGCGGTTTTCTTCCTTGTTCGTTCACTTATGTCCAAGCAACAGCAACCAAATAAGAATAACAATATCGAGCAAAAGCTTGATAGAATAATTGAATTACTTGAACAGGATAGAAAGTAGAAATTTTTATCCTGTTTTTCATTATGTTCGCATTAATGAATCCTACCAAAAAAGGCGGTTTAATCCTTCTTGGATCAAACCAGCTTTTAGCTAAAATGCTCTTATCTAACAAAACTCAATGTTCGTTGCTCTACTTAGGCTTTTCCTGTTCCCCTGCAAGTAGTACAATCATGGACATGAAAAGATTCCAAACCTGAAGAAAAAAATCCCCTTCCTGAGCAGTCGGGACATATCCCCCTTTGAATCTTTTTCTCTCGCCGTTTTTCTTTCCGATTGCCAAAGAAGCCCATATGTATCCCTCCAAACTATTTTCTCTCTTTAGTATACCTATTTGTATTCTTTTAATATTACGCCCTTTTACAAATATCAACCCACGTACCCCATAGGTATAAATATTGCAAAAAATAAAAGAGTCTTTCAACCCTTTTATCGGCTCTTTACCAAAAGATTCACAGCATCCTGAATTAATTCTTCTGCGCTTCTTTCTCCTTCTTGTTCGGCAATCCGGACACATTCCACTAAATTCGAACTTACCACAACGCCTATTGTGCGGTCAATCGCGGTCCGGGCTGCTGATAGCTGCGTAACCACATCCCTGCAGTCCTTGTTTTCCTCCATCATCCTCAAAATACCTCTTACCTGTCCTTCAATGCGTTTAAGTCTATTTTTCATTTGATCATTGTATTCCATCTTTGTCCCCCCTTTAATAAATTTGAATTAAAATCTCCGAAATGAATCACAAAACCATACTATACCCCCGTTTGTATATTGTCAAATTAGGATTAATGGAATTAAAAAGGCCGCGAAAGCCTTTGCGGTCAGTTCTGATTGATAAAATAAAACAACTTACCAAACTGATGATCACCCTTACTTTCTTACCACCAGACATCCCTTTTGAGCCTTTAATCAATCTCACCCCCTTGGATTAACCTAAATATGTTATAGATAAAGCCAGACACTCCATTGGCTATTGACCAAAGGAGTGTCTGGCTTTGAATAGGAAGCAGTGGGAACCTTCCACTTGCCTCACACCGTTATGACTACTTTTCCTTGGGCGTGGCCTTCGGCAAAATACGTGAATGCATCGGGAACCTCGCTAAGCTGATAACATCGGTCAATAACAGGCTTTACCTTTCCTGATTCGATAAGTTGTTTTATAAATAATAGATCTTTTTGGTTTGCTCTTTGTAAAAAGCTGCCCACTTTCTTCCCCTCTGTCATGGAAATCCAGGGACCGAAAGCCATGGCCTGGAACATTTGAGCTCCGGAACCTCCGACATGGACAAATGTTCCATGGGGATTTAAGGCCTGCTTATAGATGGAAATTGGCTGGTACCCGTTAACACCAATAATCAAATCGTAGCGCTCTGTTTTGACAGGAAAGTTCTCTTTTTTATAGTCAATCACATAGTCTGCTCCAAGAGACCCGACTAGTTCTACATTCCTCGTACTGCACACCGCTGTAACTTCTGCTCCAAATGATTTGGCAATTTGGACAGCGAACGTGCCGACACCGCCGGAGGCTCCGTAGATTAACACTTTTTGCCCAGGCTGAATCTTGCCTTTATCGCGCAGGCTCTGCAAGGCCGTTACGGCGGCCATAGGCACAGCAGCCGCCTCCTCGAAGGAAAGCATTGCTGGTTTTATTGCCAAAGCCACTTCAGGAACAGATACATATTCAGCAAAGCCGCCCCATCCGCTGCCGGAAAGATCTCCGAACACCTCATCCCCTTGTTGAAAACCAGAAACATCCTTGCCTACTGCCTCCACCCGGCCTGCAATGTCTCCCCCGGGGATTAAGTATTTGGGTTTTAAAAGTCCGAAAGCAAAACGCGCCAAAAACGGCTCCCCTTTCAAAAGAACCAGATTTCCATAATTCAAGGAAGCTGCGTGAACTTTCACCAGCACTTCATTTTCTTTTGGTACGGGTTTATCAACCTCTCTCACTTCAAGAACATCCGGCGACCCATATCTTGGTGAAACGATTGCTTTCATAAACAGGCTCCTTCCCCAAAAATAGGCTGATTCCTAAAGAATTTTTGCCATTCAATTATCTTTATCACCACATTGAATAAAAAATACCGCATGGGGACGGTTCCCTTGCCTCATAATCGAAAAAAATAACACTTAGAATTCTATTAAAAAAAATAGCTGATGCTGTATTCAAGCTGTAGAAAATCAAGCCAGGCCTGAAATAGCAGCCTGGCTTCTAAAACATTATTTTTTAGCCGAAACACGGTCCAGAGCTGGCGGCTCAATGACCTCATTATCCTCCAGGTAGGAAAGGAATGCAAAACGGTCCACTTCTGCCCTGACAGGATTGGTATAGCCTTTAAATGTTGGATAGCCGTCGTTTCCGCGAATCAGATAGGCAAGTGCAGCTACCCGGTATGAACGGTCAGGATCCAGAACCTTTCCGTTGATGAGGACATCTCCAGGTTCAACCCGCTGTCCAACCGGCTTGGATCCATCATAGGAATATTTCACATTATGCGACACGGCCAGCGGATGGAATTGGGTAGTACCATTTGATTGCGTACGCCATTGCTCCTCGAGAATCTGGTCAATTTGACGTCCTGTCAAGGTGACAACAACAACTGGGTTGGCATAACCATGCGCATTCCACATTTCTCCAAAGAGGATCTGCCCGTCGCTGTCAGAATGATTACTGCCCTTTTTGTACAACAAATCACCTTTTAGCGGGCTGGCTGCTGTCAGCGCAAAATCAGCCGGCTGCCTGGTTTTTATGCCCGCCGTGTAATGAGCATCTGCCGCCAAGTTGGCAAGTGTACTTTCCCCATTCTCGTTGCGGGCCCGGGTTATGTCGCCTGTCAGTTTCGCCACTGGCTGGGCAAACCGTTCATTTCCCCGTTCCGCCCAATAAGTAACCATGCGTTCAATTTCCGGGTCAGGCTGGATATCCCTTGTTACAGCATGGTTATCCGAAGTGGTATGCTCACGGACAACATCCTTTGTAACGGGGTCAATCCACAAGTTCATTTCACTAATCAACCTGCCATGGTTGCTTCCTTCGATAACCGGGCGAGGATTTCCTTCCGGGTCCTCAATGGAACAATTGAAGGATGCATGCCAGTGACCGGTGAAGATGGCATCGATTTCTGCCGAAGCCTCCCTGGCGAAATCGATGACGGGTCCTCTTGGATTGACACATTCATTGTAATAGCCGCTATGGGTTCCCCCTTCATGGACGACTGCAATGATGGTTTCAACCCCAAGATTCTTGAGTTCATTGGTATACTTTTCTGCCGCTTCAAGAAGAGGATCCGCGGTCAGTACTCCTTCCTGGTAGGAGGTGGTTCCCAGTATCGTTTCAGTCGTATTAAGCCCGATAAAGCCCACCGGAATGGTTCCCCCCTGGCCATCCGGGATGTCTTTAATCATATAAGGCTTTAAAATCAGCTGGCCAGATTTGGCATCCCGCATATTGGCGCTTAGGTATTCGAAATCGGAGCCTGAAAACTGCTTGCCTGTCGAGTCCGTGAAGCAGCTATCTACCCCGCGTGTACCAAAGCATTTGCCGTCCATCATATGCTTCCTTAAAAATTCAACGGTTTCGTCCACTTCATGGTTTGCTGCAGCTGTTAATTCAATATCAATAGCGTTGAGGAACTCAATCGTCGGCTCGTCCCGGTGAGCAGCCACTTCAAACGGCCAGCCGCTGAAATTGTCGCCCACTGACAGCCTGACCGAATTTTCCTTTCCCTCGGAAAGTGCATCCAGATGGGAGGCAATATAAGCTCCTCCCCCAACTGTAATCGGCCCGTCAGCTGATGGAATTTTCCCATTGGAATTGTCATTCAATGCTTGCAGATAGCCATGGAAATCTGTGATGCCCAGCAGCTGCAGGCTGACTAGACCCTCTTTCTCAGAGTCTGTCGGCGTCTGCGCATGAACCGAGACGGCGGCTCCACCCGGAACGCCCGGTCCTAAAAGAAACAATAAGCAAAACAAAATAACTACTAGTTTTTTCATATCCATACCCCTCCTTCTATCATTTCCTTTTTATCATAAAAAAAGAATATGAAGTCCACATTAAGGGATGGTTATACAATTAAAAAGATTCAGTAAATAACAAGAAAAGGAAACAAAGAAAAGTGAAGCAGATAAAGAGCAGCATCGTTATGAATCAATAGACTTATTAGTCATTACAGACCCAGCCAAAATTTTATAGATCATGTTTTAATAATGGATAAAGTGGTATATAAAGAAGGCAAGACCAATAAAACATGGAGGGACTGGTTAAATTGAAAGATTTAACGGCGACTTCAAGAGGATTATTGGACACTGCAAAAACTGGGGCATCCTTTGCCGAGATGGCGACCGGAACACTGGTCTTGAATCAATATATTTAGGACCGACACTGCCCTATCAGTCCTGTAAGCAGGACGAAAAAGGTGCGAACCAATGATGGTTTGCACCTTTTTTCTTTGTCAACAGGACCGGCTCAGCGTATTATTATCGAGTCAACTTCGACCAATGTTCAAAGCGGTGAAGGGCGTCCCTTGTCTCGTTTAGGGGTATACTTTTTTCCAGCTCTAATGATCAAGGGAGTGCCGATGAGCGTTGGAAGAAACCAAAAAAGGATCACAGGAATTTCACTTAACACAGGCACTTTGGAAATGTTTACGACGATTGTGGCGGTGATGATGCCAATATATGAACCGAGCATTCCGCCGATGTGCATCCCCATCCAATTCTTCCATCTTCTTTTTGCGGCTGCATATCCCAACAGGGCAAGGGAATAGGAGAAGACCCCAATATAAAAAAGATAGGCACTCTCTTCCCAATGAATGATGGACATCACAATTGCCGAAATAAACACGATAACATAGGCTCCGTGGTAAATCTCTCCTGCTGCAGTATGCCTCCCTCTCTTTTTACTGGAGGCCATTGCAACGAGACCACTGACCAGACAGACTGCACCGGTGTGAATATGTGTGATTAAAAATAAATGAAACAAGCTCCCACCTCCCCTAAATCTGATATGTTAAAACTTTCGCATCCGCTCTGCTGTAAAAAAGCATGAGGACTGCCCCCATGCTCGGAAAATATCGGAGAACTGTCCTCATGCTTATTGTACCGCAGAAATATTGATAATGCGTCCTTCTGCTTCGTACGGGATTGGAGTGGTGAAACTCTTGACAAAATTAATGGTTGCTTGGAGATCTTCCGGCCCTTGGACAGGATTTTCACCGTAGGCACGTAGCTTATATTGGTCTGAATAATGGTCGTACATATAATTGTTGATGGTCAGGCTGTAAGTGGCATTCTGATTGATCGGAGTTCCATCAGGCAATGTTATGTCCGTCACTTTGCCGGTTGCACTGTCCCACTTGTAATGGAAGCCTGCAATGGAGGCATCCGGTCCGTAAGAAGAAATTTGCGCATTCACAATTTCGTCCATTTCCGATCCCTGCACCTCAATTTTGACCAATGTGTTGCCGAATGGCTGGATATTGTACAGTTCTTCCCATGTAATCTCGCCTGCATCCAAGTTGGCACGGATTCCTCCGCCGTTCATCATGGCAAAGTCGCTTTCCATTGCCGCTTTCATTCCGTCTGCAATCAGATTCCCAAGAGAGTTGTCGCCAACGTAATTTTTCGTGATATATCCGCCTTGCATATAGGCGGCTGCCTGACCGATGACCTCATTCAATTTAGGTGCGATTGCCGTGGAGTATTTCTCCAAAATAGCAGAAACCTCAGGGTCGGGAGTGACTCCCTGCTGGATGACATCCACGATTTCTGCTTCTTTTTTAACAATATCCCCTGTTACTCGGTCGATTTCAAGGTCGATGTCTGCAAAGGCCTTTCCATATTCGCCGGCCTGGACAATCAGCTTATTGTCCACTACCGCATTTACCTTTTGATGGTTGTGGGCGGCAACGATGACATCCACCTTATCATTGATTTTGGTTGCGATTTCCGCAATTTCACCTGTTGCCGTTTCACCTGACTGGGTTCCCGGGACGTGTGCCAGAACGATAATGGCTTCCGCTCCGCGCTTGGCCAATTCAGGAACATATTTGTTAATCGCTTCCGCTTCATCCGTAAATTCAACATTTGTGATTCCTTTCGCTACCACCATGTTTGGTGTTTCGGTTGTCGTAACGCCGATGAAGCCGATCTTCTGGCCCTTTACATTTTTAATGTAGTACGGAGGGAGTACCAGTTCCCCGCTGTCCTTGTACACAACATTGGCCGCAACCGTCGGGAAGTCGATTCCGTCATAGTTAGCTGTCCCATCTGGATGTTCACCGCCGTATGTTAAACGAATCAGCTCGTCCATCCCTTCGTCAAACTCGTGGTTTCCAAGAGTCCCTGCATCAAAACCGATGGATTCCATGATTTCAATGGTAGGCTCATCCTGGAACAATGCTGATACAGGCGGGCTTCCTCCCACCATGTCCCCGGAGTGGACGATCAGCGTATTTTCATTGGTTTGTTCACGGTCACGAAGATAGGCAGCAAGGTAAGCAGCGTTTCCATATGTATTGGGGTCATTTTTGGGCTGTTCGCTTACATTCACTTTGCCGTGAAGGTCGTTTACGCTTAACAATTGTACCCTTACATTCTCTTTTTTTGCCAAGCCTGGCGGAACTTTATTTCCATCAGCTAAAGCTGAGCTCCCCATCATGCCGGTCATTAATAGACTGATCGACATGGAAGCTGTCAATACTTTGCGGTTAAACAACGCCATAAATTTTTTCCTCCTGAAAAATCATATAGTATAAGATAAATTGTAAAGTTGATATATTAATAGTTTTTCAAAAGAGGTTTAAGTTTTTGTAAAAAAGAGATAGCAAATACACAGGCAAAGTGTTAGCCTGAAATGACATAGTGTCTTTTACCTATGTAGAGGAGTGAATAGAGTGAATACACTATGATTAGTAAGGCTGAACGCTTACTATTTTTAAAAGAGCTTGGACGTTTAAACGCCGAACTTCAAAAGTGCAACGATGATCAAGTTCGCAATGGTATTCATCAAGACATTCATCTTCTTTTAGAGGCGCTATCTTTGACTGCTAATAACTAGCAGTCTTTTTCATGAAGTTGGAAACCTGTCTAAAACTGGGCGTCCCCCACTGATAAAGGAGTGTATGATCAATTGCACCAAAGAGAAAAAGTGATTGTTATTGGCGGCGGTATGGCAGGCAAGCTGGCCGCACGTGTCCTTTCTGATGTGTTTCAGGAAGTGATCATTTTGGAAAAGGATTCCGAAACGTTGACCCCTGCTCCCAGAAATGGTGTCCCCCAGGGGAAACACATCCATGCCCTGCTCCACGCAGGTGAGCATGGTCTTGAAAAGCTGTTTCCAGGAATTACGGATTGCTTCCATTCAAGTGGCGCGGTGAAAATCAATTCGACGAAAGACCTTGCCTGGTTTCATCACGGCGTGTGGAAGTTCCGCTATGATGGAGGCTATACAACAACCTTGCAGACTCGTCCCCACCTGGAATGGCATATCGATCAACACATACATAAGATTGCAAATATAAAGGTCCTGTATAAGCACTCGGTAACCAGGTATGTCTATCAAGACGAGGAAAATCGGATTGTCGGAGTTGAAGGAACGGATAGCAGCGATTCCAGGTTCACTCTAAACGCTGATCTGGTTGTAGATGCCAGCGGGGCAAGCAGCCTGTCTTCCCGCTGGTTCAAAGCCCACGACATCCATACCCCGACTGATAAAGTTGAAATTGGCTTGACCTATGTCAGCCAGCTGGTTGAGCTTCCGATCGATAAAAATAGAGACTGGGAAATCAAACTATTGTACCCAAATCCACCCGCTGAAAAAATGGGCGGTTCGATTTCAAAAGTCGAGGGGAATCGTTATATAGTCACCTTTATCGGGTATCATGACGAAATTGATGGAAAAGAAATTCTGAAAAATGATAAAGCTTTGCTTGAGCTGGCTCGTAGGCTTCCAAAATCAGATATCCATGAAGAACTGCTAGCGGCAAAGGCTTTGTCTAGTGTGAGCATCTTCCGTGTTCCCCATATTTTATGGAGAAAAGCAGATAAGGCGCAGAATTTGCCTGATGGTCTTTTGCTCATTGGTGACAGCCTTTGCAGGATTGATCCCTTTTTTGGCCAGGGAATGAGCATCGCCGTTTTGGAGGCACTCGCTCTACAGGGCATTTTTCAAAACCAGCAGGGACCTCAACAGAGATCGATTAATGCCTTTCATAAAAAAGCGGGAAAAATCATCGCACCCATCTGGAAAATGGTCCTCACCGAAGATTTTCGATATGCAGCGACGAAAGGCAAGAAACCATTTGGCCTGCCTGTTCTTCAATGGTATGCGAAAAACATTTTTCTCCTATCCGCCGAAAGCCCGAAAATCTATGATTCATTCATCAAAGTCATGAACCTGAAGCGGCCGATGACCATATTGATGCACCCCAAGATACTTCTTCGTGTCCTAAAAAGGACCAAATGAGCAGGGAATTTCCCGCTTCATTTGGTCCTTTGCTACACCCTATTTAAATGCGTATCCTTAAAATGGGTTGGATATTTCAGCCCATACCCCAGCATTCTGTCCATTCCTATATGGGCGGTCCAGATCAAACTGATGGAGATTATCGTCGAGTTGGATAGGAAGATTCCGAGGATGACAAGAATGACCGGTATCGTGTACGTATGGAATAAATTATAGACCCTCGCTCCTGTTTTAGGATTAAATGCATAGCCAACCATCGAAAGGTCAGGCAAAAACAGCAAAACCAAAAATAATACCCAGCTGAATTGAAAAAAAACGTAGAGGTAAACACATAAGGCCAAAACCGCCATTCCCTCTGCATGCAATAGCTTTTTATTCATTCAAATTCCCCCTGTCTAAAGAACTATATTCTTCATTATGAAGGAAATTCCTTTTAAAGCAGAGGGACGGTTCTGCTGCATCATCCATGAACCAGAAAAAGCAGAATGAAACAGCAGAACCGTCCCCTTGCCTCACTGGAAATGAGTCAGCAGAACGCTCCCCACGGTTCCAAAGATAAATAGGAGGGTAACAGCGATGATGGTCATTATGGTGGTGAGCCTTTTTTTGGCGGTAAAATAATGGCTGCTTTCAATGTGTTTCTTCGTCATGGGGTTTGAGTTGAAGATCTTGTCCCAAACGATGGAAATCCACGAGTTTATCATGATGGGAAAACAGACGAGAAGGAAGGCTCTGATCCACAGCGACGGAATAACGATTATTGCCGCCGTGGTGACATTGGTTAAGGCAGCATAACCGCTTATATAGGAAGAATTGCGGATAAAAACCTTGATAAATAATTCGGAAATGCCTGTGACAGGAGTCCGGTATTTAAAAATCCGCTTTGACTTCCGGAATAATAGCGGCTTCTTCCTTCTTGTGACAACCGGTTTTTCAATTTCGGGTGCTGCCGCAAAGACCAGTTTAATCATGCTTGTTTTTCGTTCCTGCTCCATGTCGATTCCAATGTCCAGTGAACTTGCTTTTTGGAGTGCCTTCATACTGAAATAAACCGATGCAGCAAGAATAACACAAGAAACCAGATAAACGAGCAGAAGGTGTCCTGTTTCAAACAAAAAATAGACCAGTTGGCTGAACCAGCTGAAAATCACAAACAGCAGGAAGCCCATCCCGATTTTTTTCATTCGTGATTCATACGTTCTCAAATAATATTTAACCAGCATCAAGCATGCACTCAAGGATATGAAATATCCCAGCAGCGCAAATAGTCCGATGAATTCGAGGTGATAGTGATTAAGTAAAAATGGAAGCAGGATAAGGAAGGCAGATCCTACAGCAAGTGATTGACTGAATAATGAATAGCTGTATCCATATGTTTTCAGCTTCAATAATAGATTGTTCTTTGTAACTAAAAAGACTTTATCCGCCTCTTCCAAATACATATGAATATTCCCTGACCAGGCAATCACATAGAATGCAAAAAACAAGAGAAACAGCGGAAGGTCCATAATCCACGAAGGAGTTTCCTGCCACCATGAACGATAGATCATGGTGCTGATGACCACAGCCGGTATGGCGATATACAACATGACGGTCCAGTCCAGGACCGTTTTCCAGACACCATATTGGAATTTCCAGCCTCTTATTAACCGGCTCCGGAATAGGCTGCTACCTTTCATCCCCATCACCTTCCGCAAGAAAATGGTAGCAATCATACAGCGACCCCTCTGGCAGGCGGCATTGAAGCCGTATTTCTTCCAGCGTACCCTTTGCAACTATCCGTCCATTGCTAATCATAATAAATCGGTTGCAGATTTTTTCGGCCGTATCTAAAACATGTGTGGACATTAGGATTCCGGCTCCCCGTTTTCGTTCTTTTTCAATGGAATCAAGAAACAGTTTCATGGCATCGGGGTCAAGGCCCATGAACGGTTCGTCGATTATGTACAGATACGGATCTGTAATCATGGCTAAAATTAGCATAGCCTTTTGCTGCATCCCCTTTGAATACTTGGATGGAAACTCATGGGCATGGTGTGCTAATTTGTATGTATCGAGCAGAACATCCGCTTTTTTCCTGTATTCCTCTTCATTAAGCTCCTCCACCGCCGCCACAAAATCCAAATGTTCCCAAAGCGTCAATTCATCGTAAAAGAGCGGCCTCTCCGGGATGTAAGCATAATTGCCGCCAGAGCCAAATGCAACAGATCCGTCCATATGCTCAAGCAGCCCCAGGACCGCTTTAATGGTCGTGCTCTTGCCCGCCCCATTAGGCCCAATCAGCCCAACCAGTTCACCCTGCTCAATCCTAAAGGCGATGTCAGTAATGATGCTATCACCTTTTTCATACCCTGCCGATTTAATCTCAATGTTCAATAAAGACATAAGAAAGCCTCCTTCCGAAAAGCAAGAGGAGTTCTCCCGCTTCTCTCAATGTCTGGATGCTTACTATACGTCCAACGGTTGACAAAGGTTTCCAGTTTGTGCAAATAAAGAGGGATAAAAGAAGAGGGGCGGTCCTCCCACCCTGCTGGATGAGGCAGCAGTGAGGCAGCAGAACCGTCCCCATGCTCTATTACCGAATCACTACTGTCACCATTATCATGAGATAGATGCTGAGAACCAGCAAACAGCTAAACAAAAACGAGATGAGTATTGGGGTTTTCTTGAAATACGATAAGACTATGAGTCCCATCGATAGTAGAGATAGGAAAAAGAAGCCTACCGTATTCAGGTTGACAACAAAGCCGATGGAGCTGCCTGCATCGATGATGTCACCGTGGAAGTGCCGGAATAAAGGCGAAACCGCTTCACTGCTCATAAAATTGCCGTGCGGCGGGGATTGCTGTGAGAAAACCGCCGTAATCGTAAAAATGACAACTAAAAGGATGCCCTCCACCCTGACCCCTGGAATCGGATTAAAGGCAGCATCTTTTGACAGCTTATACTTCACAATGACGCCATTCGCCAATGCATAAAAGAGCAGCGGCAGGATGAATAAATGTTTGAGCAATAATCCCTGACCATATGAAACCATCCACGAATGGATATACCCATCCACCAATGTCTCCATCAAAAAAACACCGCTAAGAACAATCGCCGCCAAACATCCGGCAGCGACCGGTGAAAACCAGCTTAAAAATGCGAGCCAATTTTTATCGTTGAGACTGCACCAGCCAACCATAAGCAAGATGCCCACCCAAATGCTTGCAGACGCCAAATGAACAAAATCGCTGACAATTCCTATCACGGAATCAATCGCACCGGCATGGCTCGACCAGGCTACGGTCAAAATCAATCCAAATGTCAGCAAGGCTCCTAAAATTGCAGACATCTTCCTTTCACCAGGCTTTGCCAAAGCAACCAACAGGAACAGCACAATAGAACCGAAAAAGGTAAAATTCCACGCCGTCCCAACTGAATAGGTTGTTAATACGATTTTAAACGATTCAAACAAGCCTAAGCGAGGAGCGATATATAACGTGATATCCAGGACAGGAATGAATGTGAAAACAGGGACCAAAGCGGCACCTACAAGGAGCAGCCGCTTTGGAATGTTCAGGTCAGGACGGTATTTGCCAGGAATAAGCAGGAGGATAAAGCTCCCTGCCAAAACGGAAAAGCATAGATATAAAAGTGCCTGACTTATGATGACGAATATATCCATGGATTACTTCTTTCTTTTAAGCAGGAAGAAGCCGCCTGCCGCAAGAACTGCTAAAAGAACCATAAAAACGTAGCCCATGGAAGATGAACCGCTCTCCTCTGCTTCATCAGCTGTTGCTGCCTCTTCCTGATTTTCTGTACTTTGCTTCTCTGGCTCTGTTCTTTCTTCCTCTGTTGTTTCGGATGGTTCAGTCGTTTCCGCCGGTTCCTCCTCAGCTTCAGAAGCTGGGGCATTTACTGTGAAAGAGAATTCACCCTCCAGTGGATGGCCATCCGCACTGATAATACTCCAATTGACTTGGTATTCATCATTAGCCAGCGGCTCAGCGAAGGTACCTGTCAGTGTCCCCTCCCCGATGGTCAATTCCTGAGGATCAAATTCCTGTCCCCCTGCTGTGGTCACTTCGATAAAACTGCCTTGTTCGATTTGGCCGTCAAATTCAAGGACAATTTCCGTTAATGGCTCGGTTACAACGTCCCCATCCGCCGGAGTGGATCCTTGTAAATGCGAGTGGGCAGACACACTTGCAGAGAATACGATTGCTAGTAAAAGCGCTGCTACTGCAGTAAATATACGTTTCAACATAATTCCTCCTTAAAGTTGTGGTACAGTTTAAAGTGAACTCTTAAATCATTATAAATACTATGGCAATATAAAATAATACCTCGAAAGAGTGATTTGAGGTCAAAATGATTAACACGACCCGAATCGGTGTTAAAATAAAGACACTTACCATTTAGGAAAGGTGTAAAAACTTGAAGTATAAACAAATCAAATGGCTCATTTTAATCATCCCAACGGTTACGATCGCCCTATGGGAATACTTGCGGCATGAGTTTCTCCTTCCTTATATATCGATGGAGCTGGGAAATTATCTGTCTCCTATTTTGGTCTTTATCGTCACACTCGTTTTTTTGCGGCGTTTATTTTCCGTGTTGGAAAGGATGCAGAAAGAGTTGCGATTGGAAAAGGCCAGGAAAGCAGCGCTGATCGAGCGGGAAAAGCTGGCAAGGGAGCTCCATGACGGCATTGCGCAGTCCCTTTTTCTGCTGTCTGTGAAAATGAATAAGTTCGGCAGGAAGAATGACCTGGAGCACAATCCCGATTTCCAAAAAATCAGGCAAACCTTGCAGCACGTTCACGAAGATACCCGCCAAGCAATTACAAACTTAAAATTTATGCCAAATGAAGAACCCTTTAGCTGGACAGAAACGGTCCACCAGTATGTCACCTCATTGAAAAACCAGCATTTAATTGATGTTGACCTACATTGGCGCATTAACGAGGAAACGCTATCCCCAAAAGAAAAAATAGAATTATTCGCCTGTATCAAGGAAGCGGTTATGAATGTGATCAAGCATGCCAAAACCCATGCAATCATGATTCATGCGGAAGAAATAGACAGAGGGTGGATTTGCCAGATAAAAGACCAGGGAGTAGGCTTCACTGAAGAAGTACTCCACTCAAGCAAGGGCTATGGGCTGCAAATCATCAAAGAGAGAGCCAGGGATATGGGGTGGGAATATTCCTTGGAGAGAATAGGGAATGAAACCATCATGACCTTAAAAAAGGAGCAAAAGTAGATGAATCCTTTTCGGATCCTTATTGTGGATGATCACGCCCATGCGAGGGAAGGCATTCGTGAAATATTGGAAGAGTACGAAGACTTCCTGATAATTGGGGAAGCAAAAAATGGTGAAGAAGCGATACAGCTTACCGAACAGCTCATGCCTGATATTATTCTCATGGACATTGAAATGCCCGTCATGGACGGGCTCGAGGCAACCAAAAGAATCAAGCTCACGTTCCCCTATGTGAAAATCGTGATGATTACGGTATCAGATGACATCACCGATTTGTTTGATGCCTTAAAAAAAGGAGCGCAAGGCTATTTGCTAAAGAATTTCCAGTCGGACACATGGATTGAACACTTAAGGGCCTTTGCTTCTGACGAAGTCCCGATGTCGAAGGAAATCGCCTTCCAAATCCTAAAGGAATTCCCCCAAAGCAAAGCGATCAACACAGAAAAAATCCCTTTATCCAGCCGGGAACTGGAGGTACTCAAACTAGTCGCCAAAGGAATGTCCAACAGGGAAATCTCCGAGACCCTCATCATTTCCGAACACACGGTCAAAAGCCATCTAAAAAACATCCTAAGCAAACTTCATCTCGATAACCGCGTGCAGCTCACCAGCTACGCCTACCAGCAAGGCCTGGTGGAGTGAGGCATGGGTACGGTTCTCCTGCATTAAATTAGGCTGCCCCTACTAATTCTTTTGGGTTCTCCCTAAAGCATGAAGTGGGAGTTTTACTGCCGTTAATGCCGGATAAATTGGGAGGTGGACAAAATTTTTTCAAGAAAAATTATTTCGCCTCTATCTCTGGTTCCATATATGCCATTTTGTTAGGACTAATACTGCCGAATCCTTTTGGCGGGGCGATCGCTTCGATACCAAATTATTTATTTGCCGTTGTATCAGTCACGCCAATTTATTTGATGTATAGTTTTCCAGCTATTTTAATTTACGGAGTGTTAGCCTCTATTATTAGTGATAAAATCGGTCAATTTATCTCAGCAAAAATAGAGAATGATAAATCTGAAATATGGATCTCTGGCATTACGCACATAGTTTTTGGTCTAATATTACTATTTTATAGTTTAGGAGCTTCTATCTTGTTTTTTATTACGGATAGAGTTTTACAAAAGAACAATAAAAAATATGAGCTGTTACAAGCAATAAAAAGCTTGGGAATTCCATTAGCGGTGTGGCTAATTTATATGGGGATTGTTTATATCGAACATCTTTTGAACGTTAGTTAAACAGTTTGGAATCTTAATGGTTCCCCATTGAGGTAAGAAAGCACGAGAAAAAAGCCTAATCCAATTGCGGATTAGGCTTTTGATGAAGCAGCTGAACCGGCCCCCTGCTTTATTCCCCAGAGAAGAACTCGATTGGCACTGTTACGAGTTCCGGGATAAAGATTAATAGGAATAGGATGATGACTTCTACAATCAGGAATGGGGTTATAGCCCTAATCAAGCGCTCCATGCTGATTTTACCGGCACCCACAGCGACATTCAAGACGGTTCCAACCGGCGGAGTCAGAAGTCCAATCACATTGTTCAATACAAATAATAGACCGAAATAAACTGGGTTGATTCCTGCTGCTTCGACAACAGGCATTAACACAGGGGTTAAAATCAGGATGGTTGGATTTACGTCCATCGCCATACCTACCAAAATAATGATGATATTAATAACAATCAATAGCAGCAGCGGACGGTCAATTAACGGACTTAAAATCTCGGCAATGTCCTGCGGCACATTTCCTACTGCCATCAGCCATGCCGATACCATCGCCGCAGCAGCCAGCATCATGATGACGCTTGATGTTTTGGCGGAAGAAATCAGGCTCTCCATTACATCTTTTGGCTTCAGGTCTTTGTAAATAAACATTCCGATGATCAAAGCGTATACAACCGCAACTACACCAGCCTCAGTAGGAGTGAAAAATCCGCCTCTAAGACCAACTAGTATACCAACAGGCATCAAAATGGCCCAAACAGCATCCATGCAAGCTTTCGCCATTTCCTTAAAACTTGCGCGAGGCAGGGTTTTCACTTTATCCTTACGCGCAACCCAGGCCCAAACCAGACATAATGCAATGGAGATATAGATTGCCGGGGCAATTCCTGCAATAAATAGATCAGTAACCGAAACACCTGCAGTTACCCCAAAGACAATCATAGGAACAGATGGAGGCATAATTGGCGATACAATGTTACCGCTTGCAATCAACGCCGTAGAACGGCCGCGATCATACCCAGCCTTTGTCATCATTGGAATCAAAATGGCTCCTAATGCTGCCGTCGATGCGACTGCTGAACCTACTAAACTCGCGAATAATAAAATAGCTAAAATGGATACATATCCTAGTCCGCCGCGAATATGGCCAACAAGTGCAATAGCTGCGCGGACGATCCTAATCGTCAGGCCTCCGCGGTTCATTAAATCACCGGCTAAAATAAAGAACGGAATTGCCATTAAAGCAAAGCTGTCAGCACCAACAAACAGATTCTGCGAAATAATCTGGGTATCAAAATCCCCAAGGAAAAACATCATGAAGACACCGCTTAACAACAATGCAAAGGCAATTGGCATCCCTAACGCCATTGCACCGATCAGACTTGCTAAAAACACTCCCATTGTCATTGCCCATTCCCCCTTAGCTGCTCAATTTTTCTCCAGTATTGGATAGATTGTCACCACTCATCTCTTCGACAAGTTCCTCCTCTTCGGATTCATGAAGAGTAACAAGTCCATCAATGATTGATGGATCTTTTATCACCTTGATGATGTTCGCGATACAATTGATTCCAATACACACCGCCGTCAGGATCATGATGCTGTAAATAACCGATAATGGTATTCCCGTAGCGGCAGCCCTTGCCTCCACACTCTGGACAACCATCGTATAAGTCCCCTGGACAAGCATCACCATGACAACAAGAATTAACGTCTGATTCAGGAAATAGGCAGCTATTTTCCCCTTATGCGGCAAGCGGCGGACAATAATATCCATTCCTAGATGGGAATTCGATCGCATGGCACCAATTGCACCAATAAACGTAATAAACACAAACAAATATCGGGCAAGTTCCTCGGACCAAACGAGCCCCGAGTTAAACACAGACCGTAATATGACATTTATAAAGACGAATCCTACCATCAATGCCATCATAATTCCTAATAAATAATCTACATTTTTGAAAAGCTTATCCAAAAACCTGGACATAATCCTTCCCCCTTGTTCGGAAACAAATTCTCCCTACTCAACAGCCTGAATACGCTTAATCAAATCTTCCGCCCAATCATACTTTTCATAAAGTACCTCGTACACTGGTTCCATCGCCTGGACTAATTTCTCTCGGTCCTCCTCGGTAGGAACCACATATGTCAGACCTTGTTCCTCCAGAAACTTCCGGTCGGCTTCGAGACTGTCCTGGTATAAATCCCAGCTTTTATCAGACGTTGCGTCTGCAACCTTCTGGAAAATTTCCTTTTCTTCCTCCGTCAGCGTCTCCCAAAACTCATTGGACATTAGCAATTCAATTGAGGAGACCATATGGTTTGACTCATAAATATAATCCTGGACGTTATACCAGCCTTCCTGTCTAACCGTTGAAATCGGATTGTCCTGGCCGTCAACGACATTTTGCTCCAAGGCGGTAAATACCTCCCCCAAATCCATGATTTGTGCATTCGCTCCGAGAGACTGTGCCACCTGGACGTGGATCGGATTGTTTGGCATTCTCAATTTAAGTCCCTTAAAATCTTCTATAGAGTTAATTGGTTTGCTGGAACTGAAAACGCGTGCGCCATTTGGATGCCATGATAAAAATTGAAGCGGCTCCTGTGATTCCAGATTCTCCGCGATATACTCCCCGACTTCCCCCTGGTATACTTTTCTCGCATGCTCAACATCCCTGAAAATAAAAGGAAAGTCGGGAGTCGACATCATCGGAACTTCGCTCCACATAACGGTGCCGACTGCTATCGCTTCTACAATTCCGCTACGGGTAAAATCATATAATTGCTTTTCTCCGCCTATCTGTCCGGAATGATAGATTTCCACATTGTACTTTCCATCTGTCCTTTTTTCGATTTCCGGCTCAAATACCTCCATCAAGGCAACACTCACCGGATGGGCAGCAGCAAATGGTGTACCCACTTTCACCAAAGTACTTTTGCCTGCACCTGCAACATTCGAGCTGCATCCTGAAAGTGCAGCCATTCCTGTGAGCAATGCAACCCCCATTAAACCCTTTAAGAATTTCTTTTTCATCCCTTATTCCCCCCATCGCCTAACTCAGTTTGAAGCGCTGTCATTTTTATTGAAATGGACTGTTATCTAACCCTGCTTGCTTTATCGGGAGCAGAATACAGGGGTCTGGCCCCCATATTCCGAACTTTCAAACAACTACACACCTGAATAGGCCATAAATCCGCCATCGACTGGTACGGTAATCCCTGTGACGAAACCTGAACATGACTCATCCACAAGCCAAATCAGCGTTCCAAGAAGGTCTTCAGGTGTTCCAAAACGTTTCATCGGTGTATGCGCAATAATTTTGTTCGAACGTCCCGTAAGTGATCCATCCTCTTTCAATAATAGATTGCGATTTTGCTTAGTTAAGAAAAAGCCTGGTGAAATGCTGTTCACTCGCAAGCCTGTTTCAGCAAAGTGGACAGCCATCCACATCGTAAAATTGTTGATGGCACTTTTGGCTGCACTATAGGCAGGCACCTTTGTCATCGGGGAATACGAACTCATGGATGAGATATTGATAATCACCGGAGCTTCCTGAGCCAATAGGGCTTCACCAAACACCTGGCTTGCAAGGAATGTCCCCGTAAAGTTGCTCGCAAATACCTGTGAAAAACCAGCTTCATCCAGGTCAAAGAAAGTCTTGCCATCCACTTTTTCACCATAGGTTTCATTTGCTGTAATGGCGTCAGGGTGGTTTCCTCCGGCACCATTTATTAAAATGTCAATCCTGCCAAATTGCTCAATAATGGCCTCTCTTGCCTTTACCAACGAAGCACGGTCAAGTACATCCGCAGCCAAAGCAATGGCACTCCCGCCATTTGAGCGGATTTCTTCCGCGACCGCTTCCCCTTTTTCAGCCGTACGGTTTAAGATGGCGACTTTAACTCTGTGCCTTGAAAGTTCCCGGCACATTTCTGAACATAAAACACCACTTCCTCCTGTAACCACGGCCACTCTTCCAGTTAACTTTTCATGAATAGGTATCATTGTACGTTCTCCTTTCTGCTAGTTAGATAGGCATCCCACAAGCCATTCAAATACATGATCCCTAGTGCCCGATCGTACAGTCCGTAGCCCGGCCGGCAGGCTTCATCCCAAATATGCCTGCCATGGTCCGGCCTTACATACCCTTCGTAATCTTGCTCAGCCAACTCTTTAACCACCCCAGCAAGGTCAATCGACCCATCAGCAGTATAGTGGGATGTTTCAATGAAATCCCCATTATCAAATATTTTCACATTGCGAAGATGGGAAAATGGACAAAACTTTGCATAATTCTTCGCAAGGGACACCATATCATTTTTCGGATTGGCACCCATGGATCCTGTGCAAAAGGTAATTCCATTTGCCGGAGAATCCGAAATGGACAACAGCTTTTTCCAACTTTCTCCCCCTGTCATGATCCTCGGAAGGCCAAACAGGCTCCATGGCGGATCGTCCGGATGGATGGCCATTTTGATGCCGCACTCTTCACAGACTGGAAGAATTTCCAGCAGGAAGTAACGAAGGTTGTCCCAGAGAGTCTCCTCATCCATCTCTTTATACGCCTCAAACAATTCCTTTGTGGTTGCCAATTTTTCAGGCTCCCACCCAGCTAGCGTCATTTTGGAAGAAGCGCTCGCAAAAGATGCGACGAGTTCGTCCGGTCCGAGCGAATCAAGATTTGCCTTCTCATAAAATAAAGCAGTAGAACCATCCGGAAGCGGGTGAAACAGATCAGTACGGATCCAGTCAAAAACAGGCATGAAATTATAGCAAATCACTTTAACGTTAAATTCACTTAAATTTCGGATCGTTTTCTTGTAATTCTCAATATAGTAACCCCGGTTTTCATCGCCTAACTTGATCGATTCATGGACGTTCACACTTTCCACTACCTCTGTGTGAAAGCCATAGGATTGGATATATTCGACTTCTTCACATATTTCATTTTTTGTCCATACTTCGCCAACCTGTTTTTTATGAAGAGCCCAGACAATTCCTTTTACATTTGGTATCTGCCTGATTTGTTCCAGGGATACGGTATCATTATCCCTTCCATACCAGCGAAATGTCATGTTCATATAAAGGCACCTACTTATTTGGATAACTTTTTTCTCTTACTCAAAAACGATCAGAGCTTTTCTTACAAAATCAGGGTTGTTCTCGACAAAGGAAAAAGCTTCCTGAACCTTACTTAATGCAAATTTATGAGTAATCAGGCCATTTTCCTTTAGCTGGTTTTTATTGAGGAGAGAAACCACTTTTTCAAATTGGAAAGTTTGAAGGCGGGAGCCAACAATCGTTAATTCCTTCTTTGTGATTGGCAATTGCGGAATTTGCGACGAACGCTCGTCAAACCCGAGCACTACAACGGTACCTGCAGCAGAGGCGACTTTGACACCCAGCTCAAAGGTAGACGGGAGGCAGACGGCATCAATGACAACATTGGCCCCTTCGCCTTTTGTTAGCTCCATAATCTTCTCTTCAATTGATTCGCTTCCGGCATTGATGACATGGTCGGCGCCGTCTTCCTGCGCAAAGGCAAGACGTTCTGCTTTTAAATCCGACATGATGACGGTTGCTCCTGCAAGCTTAGCCATTTTCAGGACACAAATACCGATCGGTCCGGAACCCTGAATGAAAACAGTATCTCCTTCTTCCACATTCCCGCGCCATACAGCCTGGGCGCCAATCGTGTACGGTTCTGTGAGCACGATTTCGTCCCAGTCCAGAGAGGAATCAACTGCATGAAGCTGATTTTCAGGGAGAACAATAAATTCACGCATTCCTCCGTCTTCATGGACTCCAAATACACTTAACTCTTTACACACGTTCGGCCTCCCTTTGCGGCATGCATAACACTTCCCGCAATAGCGGATCGGCTCTACGACAACATGATCGCCAGGCTGCAGGCTGGTTACAGCTTCGCCAACAGACACAACTTCCCCGGCCACCTCATGGCCTACCACCCGCGGATAGGTTGCAAGCGGATTGGTGCCATGATATATATGCATATCCGATCCGCAGATTCCCACTCGCTTAATGCGGACAAGCACTTCATTAGGAGAGCTGATGTCCGGTTTCTCCACATCTTCTAAAACAATCTCCATTGGTTTTGGAATACGTACAGCTTTCATTAAAAAACACTCCTGTTCATCTAATAATCCTTGCAGCACATGCCGATAGCCTAGCTATTTTGTGTTATGAAAAGCCATTTTTAGCAGAAGCTTCACACAGATTCTCTTTCTATTAATGTTGGGGGATACCGGAAGACTTGATATTCTTTCTTCAATTCCGGATTTCCAATTAAACCGATCATCATATTGGCCGTATCGATTCCCATCTGGGAGTTTGGCTGTGCGACAACGGTTATGGCCGGACTGGAAGCCGCTAAAAATGGTGAGTCATCCATCGTTATAACGCTTACATCTTCGGGTATGTGAATGCTGTGTTCTTTTAAAAAGAGTAATAAATTAAGTGCGGCCATTCCGTTAATGGCAAAAAAGGCATTTGGACGGGCCTCTTCATCTTGCCAAAGCGATTGCAATTGCTGGTTAATTCCATCAGAGTCTCCTGTGATAATCCACTTCTCATTTACATGCAATCCATTATGGAATAAAGCTTTTTTGTACCCGCCAATCCGCTCAATTCGCGGGGTGATTCCACTTTCAATCGATTGGCCCACAAGACAAATTTTTGTTCTGCCCCTTTTGATGAAGCGCTCGACAGCCAGTTCGGACGTTTTGTCATTATCCAGCATAAACGTCGGAAACAGAACAGGTTCAACTTTTCTGTCAATAAACACTACCGGGAATTGGGCTTTTTTCAACTGTTTATACAGCTCCCTGTTTCCCATTGTCGGAAAAATAATTAATCCGTCTACCTGTTTGGCCATCAGCATTGTAATATAGGCTTGCTCTTTTTCCGGATTGTCATCTGCATTGCATACGAATATATGAAAATCATTTTGGTTGCAGGTATCCTCTATGACTCTGATTATTTCAGTTGTAAAAGAATGAAGCATATTCGCGACGATGACCCCGATGGTGGCTGTTTTCTTTTGCTTTAAACTTTTTGCCACATAGTTCGGAACATATCCAAGTTCCTCGATGGCATTCTCAATTCTTTCCTTCGTTGCCGGCGCCATATATTCATAACGATTGTTTATGTATTGGGAAACCGTGCTTTTGGAAACCCCCGCCTTGTCAGCAACATCTTTCATGGTAATTTTTTTCATTCTTCATCTCACTCCTAAACCGGTTTAGTAAACCGGTTTATCAAAATTATAGGTGAAAACACTTTCATTGGCAATCCCCTAATTAAACTTTTTTGAAAATTGAACCAAAGGTTATCCTTCTCCATTTTGAAAAGGCGTGTACACATATTGCCAAGGGAATGCACAAGAAGCGCTCCTGCCTCACTTTCCAAACGATTGGTCTTACGGAAAAGTTGCTGTCAGCTAACTTTGTTTCTTATGCTCTATTAATTTTTACCTGCTCAAAAACGTTGCTGTAGACCCACTCGCATCGCGAATGCTAAGGTAGGTAGGCAGTGTTTTTTTAGGAGGATAACTTGAGATGGAAGAACAAAAATACAAGGATTTAAAGCTTGGGGAACGCGGTGCCATGATCAGCATCCTGGCATACCTCATCCTCTCCTGCCTAAAATTGTTGATTGGCTATATGAGTAACTCTGCCGCACTGAGAGCAGATGGACTGAATAATACAACCGATATCATCGCGTCCATTGCCGTCCTGATCGGGCTGAGGCTATCTCAAAGGCCCCCTGATGAGAACCACGGTTATGGACACTGGAAAAGTGAAACCATTGCATCCATGGTGGCATCCTTCATTATGGCCGCAGTCGGGTTACAGGTATTGCTGGAAGCTGTCACATCACTCGTACACGGCGGGTCTGAGACGCCGGATGTCGTTGCTGCTTATGTGGCTCTTTTTTCTGCCGTGGCGATGTATTTCGTCTACCGGTACAATAAAAAATTAGCCCTGCGGATCAACAGCGGTTCCGTCATGGCAGCCGCTAAGGACAATTTGTCCGATGCATGGGTCAGCATTGGGGCAGCCGTAGGGATATTCGGCTCACAGTTGAACATGCCCTGGCTCGACACCGTAACCGCCACAGTTGTAGGAATCCTTATTTGTAAAACCGCATGGGATATTTTCAGGCAGGCTTCCCTCGAACTTTCCGATGGTTTTGATGTGACAAAGCTCGACTTATACAAGGAAATCGTCATAAATGTAAAAGGGGTGAAAGGAATCAAGGAAATCAAGGGGCGGAACTATGGCAATAATGAAGTGATCGATTGTGTGATTTTAGTAGATTCCACACTCGGAATAAAAGAAGCACATGACATTGCCACGCACGTAGAAAAAATCATGATCGATGAGCATGGAGTGTATAACGTCCATGTCCATGTCGAACCAAAATGAAGCATGGGGAACCGTTCCCCATGCTTCATTTTTCTGCCGAATTAGTGACCATGCACCAAGGATGAAGCAGGAGAACCGTCCCCGTGCTCTACAACGGTAGTGGGTCAATACTTTGGTCGTTTGGTGTTAAATCGATTCCATAGTCTTTTGCAAAGACCATATATGTATCGTCCAGTACGTTTTCTTTGTTTTCATCCAGGTTGAAGACTCTGGCTCCTCGCAGTCTATTTTTTTCTGCTCCGGAAAGCCCATAGGCACCGAACCCGCAATTGCCTGCATATCCGAGCATGACGCCATAATAATTCCCTGCGTAGGTATTGATATGGTCATGTCCGCAGAAAACGCCCTTTACATCGCCGCGGTGGAGGATGGCGGAAAACATGCCGCTATTGACTGGGCCCGGGCATTCATCTTCATTTCTTTCTCCAACGATATTATGCTTTTTGACAGCAATCTCATGCCTTTCTGCTGACATTTCCTCTTTGCCGGCAAACCACATATAGCGATGTTCCCATAACGGAATATGCATGAACATCAGGGACGGGATTTTGCGATTAAACCGCTTTTCCAATTTCATGGACGTTTCGTAATACCAATTTACCTGGTCAAAGCGGAGCCAGTCCCAGTAAGGATAGCCTTCAAAATCCTGACCGGCGATTTGGTCTGGAGCATATCTTCCGCTGTCAAGCAGCCATAGGTTGAACGCAGGCGCCGTTCCCTTGGAATTATTAATAAGCAGGTGCGAATTACCTGTTCCTGTAATTCCTTTCTCGCCAGGCTGGTTCATATTATGCGGATAGGACATATAGATTTTCAGCATCTCCGCCTCATCCAGGCCGTTTTTCGGAGTGGAATCTTCATCATGATTTCCGTATGTAATTGCCCAATGAATTTTCCTTTGCTCCATTGGCTGGGCCAGATTGTTAATCGCCTGTTTCAATTCCAATGGAGTATCCGGCCCGCTTGCCAGCATGTCGCCATTGATGACAACGAAATCCGGCTTTTCGGAATCAAGGACCTTTTCCATCAGCTCAACGGTTCTGCGGTCAATCCGTTCATCATCCTGCGGGTCATTAAACTGCACAATTTTGAACTTGCCATTACGATTGAATTTCAGTTTGGCCTTTTGATGGTCACTGGCCAGTGCGGTCGTACTGCCGAATAAATCTCCAGGCAATCCGGTGGATGCGAGTGTTAAGGCGAGTGTGCTCATCCCGCCAATTTTGATAAAATCTCTTCGATCCATCCCTTTATTTCTCTCTGTCACGTACAATACCTCCCAATCATTCTGTTACAGCAGCCATCGGTGTCAGTCCTTCTGATTTTTCCCCGAGATGGCTTTCTATCCCTATCTGCTTTCAAGAATAAGCTCCGAATATTAGCGGAGGGTGAATGCAGCTAAAAGGATTAGTAAAGAAAACAGAAGCATGGAAGAAAGCAAAATCCTTTGAATCCGCCTTCATTAGTTTTCTTAAGAAGGAAGACCCAGCTTTTATAGTTGAAAAGGCAGACAAACTAGAACATTACCCTTTTGTTATTGAAGATATTTTTGAAAAATTTACGAGAATGAAAACCTTTCTTAATAATTCGTTCTTAAAATGGTAGTAAAAGAAATGTGCCGGGAGAATCTATGAGCCAGTCTTTAATGTCAGAGAGAGAGAAAGCCATCATGAAGGAACTTGAATATAAAACAAAAATCAGTGTCACGGATTTAGCTGTAAAACTAAACGTAACACCGGAAACGATTAGGAAGGATTTAAATGTCCTTGAGGAAAAAAAGAAATTGCGCAGAATTCGTGGTGGAGCTGTTCCATATGCCGGAATCAGCAGCGAGCCCCCTTTCCTCCGAAAGGTCAGCATTGCCCATTTCCAAAAACAATTAATAGGAGAAAAAGCTGCGGCGTTTATCCGGGATGGCGAAACCATTGCGCTTGCTGCGGGGTCCACAACCTTGAATATCGCTAGAAGTATGAAAGACGTTAAGAATGTGACGATTGTAACCAATTCTTTAGCAGCAGCCGAAATTTTAAATAACCGATTGGAATCCAATCTTTTCAACGGGAAAGTCATTGTACTCGGGGGAACAGCCAATCCACGGCAGCGTTCCACCAGCGGTTCCATTACCAACCAGCTGCTGGGGCATTTTTATTTTGACAAGGCATTCATCTCCTGTGGAGGAATAAGCATGGATGGAATCTGTGGGTTTGATGTGGACGAAGCTTCTGCTATTTCCATTATGATTAAGCAATCACAGCGAGTATTTCTGGTGGCAGACTCTTCTAAATTTAATCAAAGAGCCTTGTTCCAGATCGATTCGTTAGCATCCATTGATGTTGTGATAGCAGACCAGGACAAGCCAGCACAATGGTCAAAAGACATCAGAATACGAGACTTGGATTGGATCAACGCCAGCAAGCATGGGGAGTTTTCATCCTTCTAAAAACACAAAATTCAAAACATAAAAACCGCCGTGGATCATGAACCGGCGGTTTTTTGATATAAAGACAGTAAAATTCAAATTAGTCAGAGGTCTGCCACTTGTCGTAAATGCACTGAACTTTGTCGTAAGGCTCAGCCGCATTGTCGTAAGCACGCTTAACTTTGTCGTGGAGGCCACCCAGTTTGTCTTAAGTACACCTAACCTTGTCGTGAGGTCACCCATTTGTCGTAAGCACACTAAACTTTGTCCCCATGAGCGGTGGCGCAAACAGCCCAAACAAGGTGTCCCAACTGAAGCAGCAGAACCGTCCCCCTGCCTCACATCAGGAATGGGGCGATGATGGAGAGGATGACTAGCATGATGGCGCCGCCGATTCGGGATGAGATTTGCAGGAATGGCATGAGGTTCATTCTTTCGGCTGCGCTCAGAACGGCGACATCACCGGAACCGCCCATGTCGGCCATGCCAATTCCCGCTGAGATGGCCGATTCAACAAAGTAGAAGCCAACAAGCAAACCGAAGAATCCGGCCGATAATGTTGCAATGACGACTGTAAGAACGGTCAAACTGATATAGCTTGGATTGGTGACAATTTCAATGACACTTGAGAAATCAATCATTCCGGCACTAATGGACACCAAAATGACGGGTACCCATGCTTTGGTGATCAGCTCATACCAATCCTCTGCGCCTTTTTCGATATGGGCAGGCAGGACATTGAAGATCTTCAGCGCTGCCGCACAAAGGATAATCCAAACGTAAGAGTGGAAGGTTGGAATCAGTTCTGCGACAATTTTCCCAAAAACAAAGATGGTTGTAGCAATAATCATGCCAATGATCAAGCTGTTAATCGAAAACGGGAACATCGAAAAATCCTGGCCTTTTAAATCGACCGTGTTTCCGCCCTTTTCAAGGCGCAGAAGGTCGCCGTTCCCAGAGAAGTTCTTTTTCTTGCTGCGTTTTCCCAAACCATTAAGTCCGCCCGCTGCAAAGATACAAATCATGTTGCCAACCATAACAGCCGGAGCGATTTTTGCCAGTATATCTCCTGCACTTTCCCCGCTGCTGGCAGCAAAGATTTCCGACATTGGCACAGCACCAGCTGCCATCCCGCCACCCATGATTGGACCAACCACATAAAAGATTGTTTCGCCAAAACCGAACCCAATTAAATGGCCAACAAGACCGCCGATAAGCATTGCGGATACAACTGCACCTAAAAGCGGAATGAAAAAACGCAGACCTATCTTCATGAGCATTTTGCGGTCCATGCTTAAAATGCTGCCAACGATAATCCCGGTAACGGCAAAATCGGAAAAGCCCAGTTCATTATAAAAACCGTCCGTTAATGTCCCAACGCTTTCAGGCAAAATTCCGAGGTAAATGAAGAGCGCCGGGATGAGGATACAGAGGATGGGCCCTCCCCCAAAGGTATTAAAAACCGGAATCTGATCACCAATCCACATCAACAGCATCCCAATAACCATTGCTACAATCAGGCCACTGGCCATATTATGCGGAAGAATTTCCATGTAAATCCCAACAAGGAGGACAACCACAATTGCCAAAAAGATTGGAGCGTTAATTCCAGCAATCTTCACTTTCGGCTTCGGATTCAATCCCACTGTTTCTACTACTGCCTGCTTTGTTAAGTCACCCATATTTTCACTCCTTTTAAATTAGAAATAGACCAGTAAGCGTTTTCATGGATGTGTTATTGGGGGAGCCTATCCACTGCGAACAGGCTCCGGTCTCTTGGTTATGCTCTTGCTTTTAAACGGGTAATAATCTCGGTCGTCACTTCCGTTGTGCTATGTTTGCCTCCAATGTCAGGAGTCAGAATTCCATCATGTGTCACACTTTCAACCACTTCCAGAAGGACGGAACCAATTTCCTCTTCTCCGAAATGGTCGAGCATCATTTTCGCTGTCCAAATCTGGCCAATTGGATTGGCGATTCCCTTGCCGATAATATCAGGAGCTGAACCATGCACCGGCTCAAACATCGATGGGTATTTTCCATTCACGTTGATATTGGCAGCTGGCGCAATCCCGATGCTTCCCATTACCGCTGCTCCAATGTCGGTCAATACATCGCCAAACAGGTTGCTGGCAACAATGACGTCAAAGCGGGAAGGATTGGTCACGAAGAAGGCAGCGAGAGCATCAATATGCTGGGAATCGGTTTGGATCTCCGGGTAATCCCTGGAGACATCCTTAAACACTTCATCCCAAAATGGCATAGAGTGAACAATTCCGTTCGACTTGGTGGCACTTGTTACATGCCTGTTCCGTTTGGCGGCGAGTTCAAATGCATACCTCATCACCCGCTCGGTTCCCCTTCTCGAGAAGATTGCATTCTGGATGGCAATCTCTTCTTCTCCCTGATAAATGCGGCCGCCAACGGAGCTGTACTCTCCTTCGCTGTTTTCACGGACGACGATCAAATCAAAATCCTTTGGGTTTACAAGCGGAGAGCGCACTCCGCTGAAGATTTTTGCCGGCCTGACATTTATCACCTGTTCAAATTCACGGCGCAGCTTGATCAACAATCCCCATAACGAAACGTGGTCGGGCACCAATTTCGCATTCCCAACGGCTCCTAAAAAGATCGCGTCAAATTCTTTCAGTCTCTCAAGCCCGTCTTCCGGCATCATGCTGCCATGCTCCAAATAATACTCGCAGCTGTAAGGAAACTCTGTGAACTCAAAAGAAAGTCCTCCGTGGATGTCTGATACCGTTTTCAAAACATCAATCGCTGCTGGCACTACTTCTGTTCCAATTCCATCTCCAGGAATGGATGCAATTTTTAATTTAGTCAAGGTTGTTTGCCTCCTTAAACGGTCGTCGGTCGACCGTCTCTCTTTTGTACTCTTACTATATAATAGATTTCCCAAACCGGCAATATATTTTTTGATTTTTTATACAATTAAAAAAAAGCCGCTTCCCTGTATAGGAAACAGCTTGTTCAAAACTTATTTTTCCTCATCAGGTGCCAGAACCTCCACCAAATGCTCTGTGTCAAGCTCAAGATGATGGATCATCTCCTGTGCCGCCTTTTCTTCATCCCGCTGCTTGATGTAAGCAAAGATTCTTCGATGCTGTTCGAGAATGTCATCCCCCCGGCGGTCGCCTTTAAAATTCAGCACTCGAAAATAATGGATCAGCCCTTTCAAGTCATAGACCTGCTTTTGCAAATGGGCATTGTCCGTAAAGGCCAAAATCAGCTGGTGGAACTTTTCATTGAGGGTGATGATCGTATTATCATCTTTTTTCATTCGAATGGCGGCCTCTGTCTCATCCAGCGTCCGCTCAATCTGTGCCAGTTCTTCCCCGCTGGCAATCTTTGTTGTCAGCCTCACTGCAAATGACTCGAGAGCCATTCGGCAATAATAGATTTCCTTTACATCCTTTAAAGTAGGTTCATAGACAAAAACTTTCGAATTCTCCACAATGAGAAGTCCCTCTTTTTCAAGGATCCGGACCGCCTCCCGGATGGGGCTTTTGCTCACATTATATTCTTTCGCAAGCTGTGTTTCATTGATGCGCTCTCCCGGCTGGTATTTGCCATCGAAGATCATTTGCCTGATCATATGATAAAACTGTATGTAATAAGGAGCCTGTTTTTCGATTGAAAGGTCGCTCATCGGTTTACCCTCACTTCTGTCCAGATGATAGGTTAGCCAAGCAGGAATCAAGGACTATCCAAGTATACTATACCATTAATTCCCCCTTTGTTGTAGAGCACGGGGACGGTTCTCGTGCTCTATCCGCTCCTCGGCTCCTCGCATTTCACTATGAAGCACTAGAACCGTCCCCCTGAATCACTTTACATAATTGCGCAGCTTTCCGATTTTCTCCACTTCCACAGTGACTATGTCTCCTTGCTTCATGGGACAGCTGCCGGAAGGTGAACCGGTTGCCAAAACATCGCCCGGCTCGAGGGTCATAATCTGTGAAACCCAGCTGATCAAGTACGGTATGGAGAGGGACATCTGATTGGTATTGCCATCCTGTACGATTTTACCGTTTAAAGTACTCACGATTTTCAAATTGGTCGGATCGAGACCCGTCACAATCCATGGTCCCAGCGGTCCAAATGTGTCAAAACCTTTGCCCCTTGTGAATTGCGGGTCCGTTTTAGTCAGGTCCCTTGCCGTCACATCATTGAAAACGGTACATCCAAAAACATAATCCAGTGCCTCTTCTTCTTTTATGTTTTTCCCTCGTTTCCCAATGATGAGTGCCACTTCACCCTCCATTTCGACCTGCCTTGTCAGGTGGACCGGGGGAAGGATGATGTCCCCCTCATTTGGAATCAAGCTCGTTGTCGGTTTTAAAAACAAAAACGGTTCCTTGAGATTCGCCTGCCCGCCGGTCTCTTCTGCGTGTTCCGCATACGTCCAGCCGAAATTGACGATTTTATTCGGTTTTACAGGGGTCAATAGCTCGACCTCTTCCATGCTGACTTTTACACCATCAAATTGAAGGTCCCCGTTAATGATTTCGTTGAAGCTGCTCGTTAATTTCGAGATTTGGCCATCTTCAACTAATCCGTAGTATTCTTCGCCACTTTGATCCTGATAACGAAGAATTGTTTGTGTTTTTTGCATTAACTCGGTTGTCATCTCTTACCATCTCCATTTGTCATGCTTTTCCCCTGCATTTATTTCACACTACCTTTAAAAACCTATGATTCCAATCAATACAGCAGTGGCCAATAAGACAAGGCTAATTCCCCACAGCCAGAAGAGGGAGTAGCGCAGGTGCCGTCCCATTTCCAGGCCGGATAAGCCCAGAGCCAGCCAGACTGCAGGAGCCAGTGGACTGACAAAGGTACCTACGATATTTCCAATCACCATGGCATTCGCTGTCGATAGAGAATCCACCCCAAATCCTGTCGCGATTTGTTCAACCACTGGGAATAAAGCAAAATAATAAGCATCCGTACTTAAAATAAATCAAATGGCACACCCAGAACACCAATAATTAGATGCAAGTAGGGAGCAATCGTTCCCGGAAGGATATTCACTATATCATTGGCAATCGCCGTCAGCATCCCTGTCCCATTGAGAATACCTAAAAACAGACCAGCTGCCAGGATGATTGAAGCCATTGTCAAGGCATTTGGGGCATGTGCCCGAATCCTCTCCATCTGATCTTTAACATTTGGCTTCATGATTGGCAGCGCAATGCTGACACCAATCATGAAGCCAAACCTGCAGGCATCATTCCCGAGACCAGGACACCAATGACAGCGATTGCGATGACCGCATTGATCCATAACAATTTTGGCCGTGCCAGGCTGTTTTTCTTTTCATCTGGCTCCATGTCGCCTGCTTCCTTTTCTACTATCGCTAACTCTACTGCGGCTGCGACTTCCAAGGACCCATACGTTCTTTCAATTCGGCGTTTTTCACGGATTCCCATGAACACAGCCAGAGCTAGCATGATGCCCAGCCCGATCAATTGAATGGGAATAAGAGGCTGCCACAATTGAGTTACATCCATTCCAAGCACGGAAGCTGTCCGCCCCAGTGGTCCAGCCCATGGAAGCATGTTCATAATCCCCGCACTTCCTGCAATTAAGAGCAGCAGCAAGTAAGGATTCATTTTTAGGCGATTGTATAATGGCAGAAGCGCTGGAATCGTAATTAAAAAGGTTGAAGCACCCGATCCATCCAATTGGGCAACGATGGCTATAAAAACGGTCACAATACAAACCGTAATGACATTCCCTTTTGTAAGGGCTACCATTTTATTGATCATCGGGTCGAATAGACCTGCATCCTGTATAGTCCCAAAGAAAAGGATCGCAAAGATGAACATGATCGCTAGGGGAATGACAGAATCACCTTGCCGCAAATAAGCAGTGCAACAATCACCGTTATAATAATAAACCCCATTAAACTCAAACTCAAGAAGGAAAGGCCAATTAACAAAACCATCAGCATCATCATTTTATGTCTTAAGTTAAATCTCACTTTGGGGGATAATCCCGGTTTCCTCTTGTTTGGGAAAGTAATTTCCATCCTGTTTTCTCACCCGACCCTTATATACCATTTACATCATTATTAAGTTAATAGTCAATAGAAGATGAAGCACGGGGAAGGATTGCGAATCAAAAAAAGAAAAAGAAGCATAGGGGCGTCCCTTGCTTCTCTTCCTTCATTCTTCATTCCGTTTGGATTTTGCGGATTTCCTCAATTAATGGGATTTCGTTTCTTAGTAAAGGCAGCAGACTGGGTTCTACTATATTGTCGATTTCACAAACTGTAATGGCCGGTCCATTCTTTTTAAAACGCTCAAGAGCTAGCCTTGCAATATTATAACCGTGTTCGTTAAGGATGAAGGACAAATTGGCAAGGAATCCTTGCTGGTCTCTGTGGTTGATGACCAAGGTTGGTATTTCGGCTGAAAACTTTAGCGGATAATCATCAAGTTCCTGGACCTCTACCTTTCCGCCGCCTACGGAACTTGCCAATATCTTGACCTCTTTTCTGTTTCCTTTTAGTTCAACTAAAACGGTGTTAGGGTGATAGCTGCCTAGCTTCTTCCTGGTAAACTCGTATTCGAGACCATGATGTTGTGCTAGTTGTTTGGCCGTTGGAATTCGTTCGTCATCGGTCGATAATCCTAACACACCAGCTAATAAGGCAAGGTCTGTGCCATGCCCTTCATACGTTTCTGCAAATGATCCCATTAGAGAAAACCTGACATGCACTGGTTCTTCGGTTAATAACTGGTGGGCAATATTGCCAATCCGAACAGCACCTGCCGTGTGGGAACTGGAGGGCCCTACCATGATCGGGCCAATGATTTCAAAAGGACTTTGATATTTCACGGATAGACCTCCTAGTTTCTATTAAAAACCTGTTCTCTCAGTCTTTTTCCAGTTGGGGTGCCTGCGAGCCCGCCTCTTCCGGTTTCTCTTAATGACTCTGGCATCTGCTGTCCTACTTCATGCATTACATGGATAACCTCATCAGGCGGAATCACGCTGTTCACTCCGGCTAAAGCCATGTCCGCTGCTGCCTGGGCCGTAATTGCATGTAATCCGTTCCTAATGATGCAAGGGATTTCTACCAGTCCGGCGACAGGATCACAAACCAAACCAAGAGAGTTTTTCAAAGCTATCCCTACAGCATTTCCCACTTGTTCAGGTGTTCCGCCGGCAAGCTCAACAAGAGTGCCTGCTGCCATTGCCGTTGCGGAACCCACTTCTGCCTGGCAGCCTCCAGCCGCTCCGGAAATGGAAGCCCTATTGGCAATGACCAATCCCAGGGCCGAAGCAGTAAACATGGATCGCACGATTTCCTCCTTTGTAAACCTGCCGCTATCAAGGGCATGAACGAGCACCGCCGGCAAGATGCCAGCTGAACCTGCCGTAGGAGTGGCAACAATCCGTCCCATTGCCGCATTGACTTCCGACACAGCCAAAGCATTTGCCATAACATTTAAGGTCTCTGGCTGGATAAAAGATTTTCCGTTTTGGGCATATTGATAAATGCGGTTTCCATCCCCGCCCGTCAAACCTGTTCTTGACATGACAGGACTCTCCGTGCCTTTACGGACAGCATCCTCCATTACATCCAATTGCTTTGCCATTTTACTAAGGATCTCGCTTTCAGAATCACCGCTCCGTTCTGCTTCCGCTGCAATCGTCAAATCAGATATTGTGGATTTTTCTTTCTCAGCAAGTTCGATCAGTTCTTTTAAACTGGTAAAAGCCATGTTAAACCTCCCATTCATTGATCAGACTTACAAAATCACTTAAATACAATGGTTTTATTGCCATGAACCAATACTTTATCTTCTGCATGCAGAGAGACAGCCTCGGCGAGAACTCGTTTTTCCACATGGCGTCCGGCAATCTTTAAGCCGTCTGCAGAATATCGATGATTGATCCGCTGGACATCCTGTTCAATGATGGGGCCCTCATCAAGATCATTGGTTACGTAATGCGCCGTTGCCCCAATCAATTTCACTCCCCTGTTAAACGCTCTTACATACGGATTTGCCCCCACAAACGCCGGCAGGAAAGAGTGGTGGATGTTAATAATTTGATTCGGGAACTTGGAAATAAAATTGGGAGAAAGGATTTGCATATATCTTGCCAGAACAATAAAGTCTACTTTCCCTTTCAATAGTTCCAAAGCTTTTTGTTCGGCCTCATCTTTCCTCTCTTTAGACAATGGAATGTGATAGTAAGGGATTCCGTGACTCTCGGCGACTTCTCTTAGATCATCATGGTTTGAGATCACTAAAGGAATATCCACAGGAATTTCATTCGATTTCCAGCGCCAAATCAACTCCAAAAGGCAATGGTCCGATTTTGAAACAAAGATGGCCATTCTCTTTCTTTTTTCCTGGCTGCTTAGTTGAAAATCAAGAGCATGCTCCCGTGATAATACATGCAAATCTTCTTCAAGTTTTTGAAGCTCTGTATCGACCGCTTCGAACTCAACACGCATAAAAATGATTCCGTCCTGCGGATCGGTTGTATGCTGATCCAAATGGACAATATTCGCTTTGTGGTCTAAAAGAAGATTCGTTACAGTCGAGATCATTCCGAGCTTTTCCGGGCTGGTAATCAATAAGGTTACACGGTTCCTTTTCTGCAAATTTAAGCTGCCTCCATCCTTATGGTGTCATTGAAGTTTTACGTTTAAATCCTATCCATGAATCTGGAAGCCGTCCACAGCCAATGATGCTTCAGCAATCGCTTCCGTTAATGACGGGTGTGGGTGGATCGTGTGGGCAATATCCATGGTTGTTGCATTAACCACCCGGGCAAGGCCTGCCTCTGTAATCATATCGGTCACATGCGGTCCTACCATATGCGCTCCTAATAGCTTATTGGATCCGTCTTCCACCACAAGTTTGACAAAACCATCTGACTCACCGAAAACGAGAGCTTTCCCAATCGCACGGAATGAAAATTTACCCGCTTTGATTTGATAGCCTTTCTCCTTCGCTTCCTCTTCCGTTAAGCCAACACTGGCAACTTCCGGACTGCTGTAAACACATTTTGAAACAAGAGTGGGATCAAGCGGCGCAGGGCTTTTACCTGCCATATGTTCAACGGCAATCAGTCCTTCATGGGAAGCCACATGGGCCAATTGCAGTCCGCCAATCACATCACCAATTGCATAGATTCCTTGTTCATTGGTTTCACAGTATTCATTGGCCCTGATAAACCCGCGATCCAATTCAATTGCCGTATTTTCGAGACCAATTCCTTCAACATTGGGCAGCCGTCCTACGGATACTAATAGTTTCTCGGCAGAAAATAGCACTTCTTTTCCTTTATGCTCCGCCTTGATGGAAACTCCTTCCCCTTTATCCAGCGTTTCAGGCAGTACCTTTGCACCCGTGACGATTTTGACACCCTTTTTCTTCATTAAACGCTGTACTTCTTTTGAAACGTCCTTATCCTCTGTTGGCAGAATGCGATCGGCATATTCAATTACGGTTACTTTCAATTCGAAGTCGGCAAGCATCGAAGCCCATTCGATTCCAATAACTCCCCCGCCAACAATGAGAATTGATTCTGGCAGCTTTTCCATTTTCAGTGCTTCATCGGAGGTCATGACCGTTTGGCCATCCGCTTCCAGCCCGGGAAGTGTTCTTGGACGGGATCCTGTCGCAATTAAAATATTTTTAGCGTTAAGGATCACTTCACTCCCATTGTTCTCTTCCACTAAAACTTTTCCGGCCTGCAGAATGCTGCCTTTCCCCTCAAGCACATCAATTTTCCCTTTTTTCATTAAATGCTGAATGCCCTTGTATAACCGATCCTGTGTTTCTTCTTTCCGGGACTGTACTATTGAGAAATCAAGGCGCACTTCAGGAGCAATAACCCCAAATTGCTCCGATTTCTTTGATTGTACAAATACTTCGGCGCTTCTCAATAACGCTTTGCTTGGAATACAGCCCGCATGGAGACAGGTTCCACCGAGTTTTCCTTTTTCAACTACAGCCGTTTTCAACCCTAATTGAGAGGCGCGAATGGCAGCAACATATCCGCCTGGCCCGCCGCCAATAATGACAACATCATATTCTTCTACCACCTGATCCCACTCCTTTGTGTTTGTTTCAAGTTACCTTCAAAGTTCAAAGATATTTTTAGAACAACATGCTCCCTGTTTTTCCACGCAAAAAAGGACAGAAAAGGGTAGCCATGGCGTTCTCTCCCCTTCTCTGTCCTTTTACCTGAGAGTTTAGTTCTACCGTTTCATAGAACCTTCCCCTTTGGTGACGCATACATATGTACGTACTCTCCAGAGTCGCGTCCTGCTGTGGTTCCATCTACCTGAGAGATTGATTCCAAGGGTCTTTTTGGAACTTGCTCCTTCGGTGGCTTCTAGCTTTGCACTCTCCCACAACCATCATCCGCATATTAAATTTTTCGATATATTTAGAATAATCTGCAGGAAAAGGGGTGTCAACCCTTTTAACCTCATAATTCATACTTTTCTAAAAATACTGCACAGATACTTTCGACGTCACCATTCTCTGTCCAATTGAGTATCCCTTCCATGCCCAGTATTACTTTCCTTAATCGTTTTTTCAGATTCTTCTTGTTTAATCCGCTCTATAAGCTTGGTTTTTTCAGCTTCAAAGCCGGGTTTTCCCAGCAAAGCAAACATGTTTTTCTTATATGCTTCCACACCTGGCTGGTCAAAAGGATTCACTCCCAATAAATGACCGCTGATACCACACGCTTTCTCGAAAAAGTAAACCATTTCTCCATACGTGTATTCATTCATTTCGTCCATTTCAATGACTAGATTCGGAACTCCTCCATCGGTATGTGCAAGAAGTGTCCCTTGGAAGGCACTCTTATTCACTTCGTCCATGGTCTTTCCAGCCAGGAAGTTTAGACCGTCAATATTATCTTTATCCTCCTGAATAGCTATTTCAATACGAGGTTTCTTGATTTGCAGAATCGTTTCAAATAGATTTCTCCGGCCTTCTTGAACATACTGTCCCATTGAATGTAAATCTGTTGAGAAATCCACCGCAGCTGGGAAAAGGCCCTTTTGATCTTTTCCTTCACTTTCCCCAAACAGCTGCTTCCACCACTCCGAAACATAGTGTAAAGACGGTTCATAGTTAACTAGCAATTCAATGTCCTTTCCTTTATTGTAAAGAGCATTGCGAACAGCAGCATATTGATAGCACTCATTCACTTCTAAATCAGGAGTATTGTATTTACGTGCTGCTGCAGCAGCCCCCTCCATCATTTTCCCGATATCGAGCCCTGCTACCGCTATTGGCAAAAGTCCTACTGCCGTTAGCACAGAATATCTTCCTCCCACATCATCCGGAATCACGAATGTTTCATATTGTTCTGTATCAGCTAAACTTTTCAATGCACCCTTGGAATGGTCGGTCGTTGCGAAAATCCTGGCTTTTGCTCCTTCCTTTCCATATTTTTTTTCCAAATAGTTACGGAAGATACGGAAAGCAAGGGCTGGCTCAGTTGTTGTTCCTGACTTGGAGATCACGTTAACTGAAACATCTTTTCCATCTATTAGTTCGAGTAAGTGGGATACATAAGTAGAACTAATATTATGGCCAGCATAGTAGATCTGTGTTTTATTATCCATCTGGTTATGAAAGCTGTGGGATAAAGCTTCAATCGCTGCCCTTGCACCCAAATAAGAACCCCCAATGCCAATCATAACTAGAACCTCTGAGTGTTTGCGTATTCTCTCGGCTGCTATCTGGATTCGAGTAAATTCTTCTTTGTCATAGGCTAACGGCAAATCAACCCAACCGAGATAATCTGAACCTGGCCCTTTTCGTTCATGAAGGCAGTTATGGGCGATTTTTACAAACTCACTGAAATTCTCCACTTCTTTCCTATCCATGAATACTAACGCCTTAGAGTAATCAAATGATATAGCCACTTCTGCTCCCCTTCCAAATGATTTTTCGATACCTGTTACTTTACCGATTCCAGGTTTTTTTCAACCGCATGGCCGCCAAACTCGTTTCTAAGTGCAGCAACCACTTTCCCGGTAAAAGTATCACTGTCTAGAGAACGATAACGACTCAATAAGGACATAGCGATTACAGGAGTAGCTGCCTGAAGGTCCAATGCCGTTTCTACTGTCCATTTTCCTTCGCCGGAAGAATGCATTACTCCTTTTATTCCTCCCAATTTCGAATCTTTCGAAAATGCATTCTCTGTTAATTCCATTAACCACGAACGAATCACGGAACCATTGTTCCAAACTCTTGCAACCTTTTCATAATCAAAATCGAATTCACTCTTTTCCAATACTTCAAAGCCTTCCCCAATTGCAGCCATCATCCCATATTCTATTCCGTTGTGGATCATTTTTAGAAAGTGGCCGCTGCCTGCTTTCCCTGCATACAGATATCCATTCTTAACGGATGTTGCTTTAAAAATCGGCTCGACCATCTTCCATGATTGTAAGTCACCGCCAATCATGTAACATGCCCCATTCCGGGCCCCTTCTGTTCCGCCGGAAGTGCCGACATCCATAAAGCTTACGCCTATTGTCTTCAATTCATTGTATCGGCGAACCGATTCTTTATAGTGCGAATTCCCCGCCTCAATGACAATGTCACCCACGCTTAAAAATGGTGCGATTTCACTTATAATCGAGTCTACAACGGAATGAGGAACCATGATCCAAAGAAGACGCGGCTTTTCCAGCGATTGTACAAGGGCCTTTAAACTGGGGAACCCTTCACCACCGTATTGAATGAGTTCTTCAGCAGCCTTTATGTTCGGGTCAAACGCAGCAACCTGGTATTTATGGTCGATTAAGTTTTTCCCTAAATTTAGCCCCATTTTTCCAAGCCCGATTAGACCTATTTTCATCCTTATCCTCCTCGCCAGTAACGTTCATTATTTTTACCACCATTTGAATCCATCTTCATCCAATAAATCATCTGATGCTTCTGGGCCCATCGAACCCGCGCAATAGGTTTGCAGCGGTACTAAATTTTCTTCAAACGCTTCTAAAATTGGCTGCACCCATTTCCAGGATAATTCCACTTCATTCCAATGGGCAAAAAAGGTCGAGTCTCCTTTCAGTGCATCATGAATTAATAATTCGTAAGCTTCGGGAACGTTGGCCTTGTTCGCCGAAAAATTCACCAGGATTGGTTCGATTTCCCCATTTAATGGATTTTTACTATTCAATTGCAGGGATACACCTTCATTTGGGTTAACATAAACGATTAGTAAGTTTGGTCCTGTATTTTGGAGTTCCTTGCTATATAATTCCTTTAAGGGATTTTTGAACTCTATCACAATCTTTGTTGACTTTTCCGCCATTCTTTTCCCTGTTCTTATATAAAAAGGGACACCTTCCCAAAAGGCATTATCGACCCATAACCGGGCAGAGATAAACGTATCGTTAGATGAGGTATCTTCCACACCCGGCTCCTTTAGGTAGCCAATTACGGCTTCAGAGTTCACTTCACCTGGTCCATACTGTCCACGAACAACGTTTTTGGCAACCTCTTTTTTATCCATAAGACGAAGTGACTCCATTACCTTTCTTTTTTCCCCGCGTATTTCCTGTGCGCTAATCTGCTTAGGAAGGCTCATCGCAGTCATCATCAAAAGCTGCATCATATGGTTTTGGACCATATCCCGAATCGCCCCTGCCTTATCATAATAGCCAGCACGGCCCTCTAAACCAACCGTTTCACTAGCTGTTATTTGTACATTGGCAATATATTGATTATTCCATAATGATTGCAGGACAGGATTCGCAAATGCTAATGCTTCTAAATTTTGGACCATCGGCTTCCCAAGATAATGATCAATCCGGTAAATTTCATGTTCTTCGAAGACTCGGCTCAGTTTTTCGTTTAGTTCTTGTGCAGATTTCAAATCATGCCCAAACGGTTTTTCGATAATTAATCGCTTCCAGCCTTTCGTTGCCCCTAATCCGCTCTTTTGGATATTAAAGCTGATCACCTCAAAAAATTCTGGAGCAACAGATAGGTAGAACATACGGTTTTCCATTATCTGAAACTCTTGTTCATTGTGTTCGACAATTTCGAGCAACTGTTTATAACCATCTGCATTGGAAATATCCAATTGAGTGTAACGAAACTTTTTAACAAACTCTTTCTTTTTGGCTTTGTCATTTACCAGATGTCTTGAAAACGTATACAACGATTCGGTAACGCGATCCTGGTATTCTCTATCGGATAATGAACTTCTTCCAATGCCAACCACAAGGAAAGTATCGGGTAATTTTTGATTTAAAAAAAGATTATACAAGGCAGGATAGATTTTTCTTTTTGCCAAGTCTCCTGTTGCCCCAAATAATACAAATGTCATAGAATCTACCTTCAGTTTTTTGAAACTATTCCGGGATTTACTTGCCTGAATATCAGGATTCAGTATTGTTATGCTCATTGCCTTCCCTCCAATCTTATTTTCAACTAGAAATGTCTTTTTAAATGGTTCCTCTGATAAGATTCCTTTAACCAAAGTATAGAAGGCATATCTTTTCAATGAAAGTACGCACTTTTTTTTCATATAGTGAGAAAAAATATACCGATAGAGTCCAATAGTATCTTTTTTGTCACTATCTAATTTTAAAGTGCGTACTTTTTTTTCAATATTCAATTACCTACAATGAATGTAAGCTTCACAAATTCAAACAAAGAAAAGGAGAGAAGTTATTATGAAATTACAATTAGCTTTAGATCTCGTCGATATCCCGGGTGCAATTGAATTGGTGAAAGAAGTTCAGGATCATGTGGATGTTGTGGAAATTGGCACACCAGTGGTCATTAATGAAGGACTTAAAGCCGTTAAAGAAGTAAAAAATGCGTTTCCTCACTTGACAGTGCTGGCCGACCTGAAGATTATGGATGCCGCCGGATACGAAGTCAGCCAAGCATCTGCAGCTGGTGCAGACATCATTACCATTCTTGGTGTAGCTGAAGATGAATCCATTAAAGGAGCAGTAGCAGAAGCGAAGAAACAGGGCAAACAGATTCTGGCAGATATGATCTCAGTAAAAGATATCGCAGGACGTGCCAGAGAACTAGACAAACTTGGTGTAGATTACATTTGCGTCCACACAGGATACGACCTCCAAGCTGTTGGAAAAAACTCTTTTGAGGATCTTGCTACAATTAAAAGTGTCGTCGAGAATGCAAAAACAGCGATTGCTGGCGGCATTAAATTAGAAACACTGCCGGAAGTCATTAAAGAACAGCCAGATCTTGTGATTGTAGGCGGAGGAATTACCAGCAAGGCTGATAAAAGGGCGGTCGCTGCTAAAATGCAGGAGCTAATACAACAAAAAGTCGTCCATGCAGGGTGATTCGAACCATGATAACAACTCAATATTTAGATGAAGTGGTTCAAGAGTTAACACGTACAATTGACCTAATCTCCGATTTAGAGGCTGAGGAGTTAGTCAATAAAATCCTTGAATCAAACAAAATCTTTGTTGCAGGAGCAGGCCGATCCGGTTTTATGGGCAAATCTTTTGTAATGCGGATGATGCATATGGGGATTGATTCTTATATCGTTGGGGAAACGGTTACAGCCAACCTCGAACCAGGTGATTTGTTAATCATTGGCTCCGGTTCAGGAGAAACGAAAACCTTAGTGGCGGTTGCAGAAAAAGCTAAGAATATTGGGGGGAGTATCGCAGCCATCACTATTTCTCCTGATTCGACAATCGGAAAACTGGCGGACATTGTGGTTAAGCTGCCGGGAACGCCTAAAGATCAATCAACAGGTAATTATCAAACTATTCAGCCAATGGGATCCCTTTTTGAACAAACCATGTTGTTGTTCTATGACGCTCTGATTCTTAGAATTATGGAGAAAAAAGGGCTGGACTCGAATAAAATGTATGGTAAACATGCAAACCTTGAATAAATAATCCATTTATTTAAAAAATTCCGCGGACCACAAATTAAATAAATTTGTGGTCTTCCCTTTTCGCCAAAAAAGATAATGGTCCATGTGATATTTCATTTTTTTCCAGATCCGTTTTCTTGGAAAATAAAAATTACTAGCTAGCGGCTAAATTATAAATGACCACTTAGGAGGGAAAAATCATGAGTCAACTACACGGGAAAACCTTTAATTGTGAAAAAGAACTTACTCTTTCCATAATCGGCGGCAAATGGAAAATGCTAATCTTATGGTACTTAGGAAAACAAGGGACTAAACGTTTCGGCGAACTAAGAAAATTGATCCCGGATATCACCCAGCGGATGCTTACAAATCAATTGCGGGAATTAGAAGAGGATCTTATTATTGATCGCACAGTGTACCCAGTGGTCCCGCCTAAAGTGGAGTATTCACTGACTAAACAAGGAGAAAGTTTAATGCCAATACTAGAAGCCTTGTATCAATGGGGAAAGGACTATAAAAAAGTGAACGATGAAAATAGCGAAAGGCAGCAGGAGATGCCGGCTTTGAAGTAACGTTCCCTTTAGCATAGGAGTTGCAAAGCAGCATTAGCTAAGGCAGCTGCCCGTATTAAAGTGAACGAACGTTAAGCCGGGAGACCCTCCATCATTTGAATGGCGGGTCTTCTTTTAGCAAGAGAGACGGTTAAAATATTTAATAAGTGAAATGAATAAATCTTAAAATGTTCAGAATCTTGTGATAAAATAAAATCACCTAAAATAAATAAGTGGATTCCTCTAGGCTATATCCTACATAAAACCTAACTTCAAATACCCTATCATAAAGTTTCACCTTTCATCTTATGGACGGATTGGAGATTGTTCGAGAGTTGAGAATCATTACACAGAAATTTTTGTTCTATTTTTAAAGGAGTGATGTTGATGATTACTATGAGAGAAGCCTTAAGCCTGCCAGAGTTACAGACCGCAATGGTTCATACCGGGAAGAATGGTTTGGGCCGCACCATCCGCTGGGTTCACTTGATTGACACTGATGACGTAGGCCACTTTTTGGAGGGGGGGGAACTATTGTTGACCTGTGGTCAGATATGGCCTCAAAATAAAGGATCCGAAGAAAGACTTCTAAATTCTTTTGTTCGGCATCAAATCTCGGGTATTTTATTTGCTACTGGACGATATCTGAAGGAGTGCCCAGCAGCTGTATTAGAATTTGGCGAAAAAAATGCAATTCCTGTTTTAGAAGTTCCCTTTCATGTTCCTTTCGTGAAGATTACAAAAAGGATTCACCGGGAAATCATGAATCGATCCTATAAGCGAAATGAAATAACTGACCGTGTTCCAGTTGAACTTAGGGAGAAACTGCAATCTGCAACCAGCTATCTGGACATTTGCACGATTCTTGCAGACAAGCTAAACTCCCACATTGCTATTACGGATACTGCAAACAACATCATTCTTAAAGCTTTTCCAAAGGATACAAAGCGGGTCAATATCCAAAAGTGCATCAATGATCAAATAAAGGATCGTCAGGACCTTAATGAAAGGATAGTAAGCAGTACCCCTCCTTATGCCTTGACTGTTCCGATGATAGTTGAAGGAAATAACTGGGGTACCCTATGGCTTATTAGCATAGATGAGGAAATAAAAAAGGAACATGCCCACATACTTGAACATGCTGCGACTCTCTTAATCGATATCGCTTTGAGCAACCAGGACCTGGAGGCTAAAAGCAGGCATTTGCGCATAGAATTACTGGAGCTTCTTCTTGAAAATCCGGAAACTGCCTCAATAATCGTGGACGAAAAAATCGAGAAGCTTGGGTTCGAACATCGGGAAAGTTGGGTAGCCGGACTCATTCTCCTCGGCGAAAATAAGCTTTCGTCCCCCCTGTCTCTAGAGGTGGAATCGATTCGTGATCATTGTAAAAACTGGATTGATGATGCAGAGGGAATTAACGGATTTTGTGATGTGTATAAGGATCAATTAGTGTTATTCCTTTCTTCAAGCATGGATTCATTAGAACTCAAACAACAAATCAATCAATTACAAAATAATTTGCGCAATGCCTACACTCAGGCAGCACCTGTTCTAGTTTTGGGAGATACAAAGCAACATGTGCTCTCCTTTGCAGAAAGTTACCAGGAAGCAAAAACGTTAGCGCCAATCGTACAACATCAGAGCCAATCAGGAGGAACCTATTTTTCGGATCAATTGAAACGTGAAATGTTTTTATACGGGGGACTGACTCCGGAAAAGGCGAAGGAATTCCGGAACCTCATATTGCCGAAGGATTTACTTACCCAAGACGGATTCACTCTTTACGAAACATTGAAATTACTCGCTGCCAATAATTATAATCGCGAAAAAGTAGCTAAATTACTTCATATTCACCTTAATACTTTACGCTATCGAATTAAACGAATTGAACAATATTTGCAAGGAAGCTTAACCTCACCAAGGTGCCAATTCTGGATTCAAGTAGCTCTCGATTTAGAGTCGCTTGCCACTAAATGTGAAGAGTAATAAGGTCTAACGAGCTTCGTTAGACCTTTTGCATGTTAACGGAATGGATCTTTAAGTGTCAGCGGTACTCTGCTTTGCTTATGTTATTCAGCCTTATAGACTAAACCAGCTTCTTTTTGGATTTCATGGTCATCTGCTATTCCAAGTGCCTGATAGATTTTTTTCATTACATACACCAAACCAATCCCAAGGAGGATGCCATTAAGTGAAGGAAGTCCAATTTCGTAAACAGAGCTGATGTACGCCCCCAATGTTGCCAATAAGTAGGCGATTAAGTTAGACGTACGAATGACTCTAAAGTTCACATTCTCAATTAGCGGCATTGACTTTCTCCAGTTAAAGATATAATCCCCTATAATCAAACCACCTAATGAAGGGACAAAAATACCTAAGAATGTGAGGAAAGAAATAAAGACTTCATATATCCCTGTAACAGCCATGATTGTAGCGATAATCAAACCACCTATAACAAAAGGAGCTTTATTAGGCTTATTAAAGAATTCAGCTCCCGCTACACCGAAGGAATAGGCAGCTGTGGTATTTGTCGTCCAGATGTTAAAGATCAGGATAATCATTGCCATTACGATGATTCCCATTTTCATTAAGATGTTGACCATATCACCATCCTGCATAACCAGTCCGCCCAGCATGCCTGAAATCGCCATTACAATATTCCCTATCAGAAAGGCAAAAAATCCTACTTGGAATGCTGCTTTTGGTGTTTTCGCAAAACGGGCCCAGTTAGGCGCTTGAGTACCACCAGAAATAAATGCACCAATTATGATTGTAATGGCGGCAGTAAAAGTGATGGTTGATGCAGGCTCTATTAGAAATAGTTTCTCCACTCCGCCTGCAGCCTCTATACTCGCAGCAGGAATCTTGTAGGCCAAATAAAGAAATGGCGGAATGGATAGATAAGCGACAATTTCCATCCCCTTTGTGCCCCAGAGGGCAAATGCACCCATAAATAGCGACCAAAAAACGGTGATAGGAATAAAGTAGCTTTCCAAACCCAGACTCGCTGTAAATACTTTCCCCATATAAGCTGCCTGAAAAGCGTACCAAAATACTTGCGTTCCACCGAGTATGATACTAGTCCATTTTGAACCAAGTTTTCCTAGAGAGTACCTAGCAAGAAGGATTGTATTTAAACCCGTTTTTGCAGAAATCCAGCATAGTATCCCCACGTAGGTGGAAAGGATGAGATTACCGATCAACAAGACTTTAAGTAAGTCACTTAGCATTAAAGAAGTTCCCAGATTTGCCCCAGCTGCCATCGTTGTTACTATGAATGTAAATCCAAGGAGGACGGAAAAGATCGCTATCCAGTTTTTTCGTGCATGCTTTGGCACATGAGTCAAAGTATAATCAATATCTACGTACTCTTTCTCTGTTTTCACACTCTCTTTTTTCACAATGATTTCTGCTTCCATATAAACACATCCTTTAAACTGATTTTTTCCATTAAGACGATTCAATCTAGCTCAATATAGGAGTTCCCTTGTGTTTTCATCCCTCTGTTGATGGACCCTTTTGCCATCATGATTTTGGACTTTCATTCAGTGGGTCTCGTCGTGTTTTATGGACTACTGCCGAAATCTATTTTTCTGGTACAGGTCTTGGAAAGCGCTTACATTTTGACTGTACTATTATGGGTTAAGAATTAAATTTGAAGAGAATTCTTTCTTTAATATGGAAACAATGTTGCATGTAGCATCCTCAGCAATTATTTTTCCTTTTTCGGCTGAACTGGAACGTGCTGTATGCAGACAGCCGGAAGATGGAATCAAAGATTTAGACGGAGGGAATGATTGATAGGTTGGCGGACTTGTGAATCCATCGTCTATAATTAACTCTCCTTTAACAAGTTCCGGTTCAAAGTGCATCATTAAGGATGTTTCCGTGATTGCTGCATGTTCCAGTGCCCACCCTGGGAAATTTACTTCATCAAAAATCCTCGGAATCGTTTGCTCCGACAAGTTATCCCACCAGTTACAAAGCAGAACCTTAGGGTATTCTTCCTTCTGATTACGTAATAAGAGGTCACAAGCTTCTGCAAGAAAGGCTTCATTTTCGTAATGAGCACTAAATACGAGAATTTTTTTCCACCCATCCGCGATAAATTCCTCTAATAAATCATAAACCAATGAAGTTAAAGTTGAACCCTTCAAATCAATGGTGCCTGGGAACATCGGTCCTCCACCGCTTGCTGGCAGTGATTTATATCCATAGGACAGTGTCGGAGCTACCACCGCATCCAATTTTTTTGCAATTGCCAAACTGAATTTCTCGGCGATAATCGCATCTACCCCCAAAGGCATGTGGGGCCCATGTTGCTCCGTGGAACCGACAGGCAAGATTAAGAAACTCTTATCGACTTTCGTACGATACTCTTCCCACGTCATATTCTTTAATAGATTTTCCATATACACATCTCCCATTCTGTTATTTTTGTCCTTTGGCCAGATCAAGGTCCGTTGGCGGCATCTTTGAAAGCGCTTACCCTTTTTTCAGTATAGATTGTTAAGGTTTCCTCTTCTCACCTGATCCTGATTACTTGTTGATTGCATAATAACACTACCTGTTTTTCACTACCATTGACTTACAAAGTCTAATATTTTTTGATTTTTTTGAATTATATATCCAAAAGTGACAAATTTATGAACTTTTGTTCTCCAGGAGCTTTAACTTCGAACCTATTTATAGGAGTTAGATGTTTGCTAAACGGTAGCAACTGTTTAGAATGTACAATTCTTTCTTTTTATGAATGAAAACATTAGCATCACCTTACAATTGTTAATCTATTAACTTCGTCCTTATAATACAGGTACAAACAAAAATTCACAATATTAGGAATCTTTATTCATTGGAGGGGAATTGCAATGGGCACACATTATGATGTCATTGTTGTCGGTGCTGGTTCGATGGGAATGGCCGCTGGTTACTACTTATCAAAACAAGGGGTTAAAACTTTACTGGTAGACTCCTTTAACCCGCCTCACACAAATGGCAGCCACCATGGTGATACACGTATTATCCGCCATGCTTATGGGGAAGGCAGAGAGTATGTCCCTTTTGCCTTAAGGGCACAAGAGTTATGGTATGAATTAGAAAAGAGGACACACCATAAGATATTCACGAAAACCGGCGTACTTGTATTTGGCCCAAAAAATGAATCCGCTTTCGTATCAGAAACAATGGAAGCTGCTAAACTCCACTCATTGACGGCTGATCTCCTTGAAGGTGATCAAATCAATAAGCGTTGGCCTGGTGTAACGGTACCAGAACATTATGAAGCTATCTTTGAACCTAATTCAGGCGTATTATTCAGTGAAAACTGCATCCGTGCGTATCGCGAGCTCGCTGAAGCCAATGGAGCCAAAGTATTGCCCTACACTCCGGTTGAGGACTTTGAAATTTCGCAAGACTTGGTTAAGATTCAGACACCAAACGGAACCTTTACTGCTAATAAATTGATTGTTAGCATGGGAGCCTGGAATAGCAAACTTCTGTCAAAATTGGATATCGAAATTCCATTGCAGCCATACCGTCAAGTTGTCGGTTTCTTTGAATCAGATGAATCAAAATATAGCAATGACAGCGGTTATCCAGCTTTCATGGTTGAAGTATCTAATGGCATCTATTATGGATTTCCAAGCTTTGGAGGCTGCGGGCTCAAAATTGGTTACCATTCTTACGGCCAGCAGATTGACCCTGATACGATTGACCGTGAATTTGGGGTCTACCCAGAGGATGAAAACAACCTTCGCCTTTTCCTGGAAAAATATATGCCTGGAGCGAATGGAGAATTAAAACGGGGTGCTGTTTGCATGTACACGAAAACACCCGATGAGCATTTCGTGATCGATCTTCACCCTAAGTACTCCAATGTAGCGATTGCTGCCGGTTTCTCAGGGCATGGATTTAAATTCTCAAGTGTTGTTGGCGAAACATTAACCCAATTGGTTACAACTGGCCAAACAGAGCATGATATATCAATCTTTTCAATTAACCGCCCTGCCCTAAAAAAAGAATTGCAGAGCAATTAATAGCTATTCCTCTAAATAATTTGAAGTAAATTTCTGTCTGGCAGATGTACATTAGGGATTACATAACAGGCTTTATCTGTCTAGCAGATTGATATATATATTAATCTCAATTCAGGAAGGTAGGATGAAAAAATGATACAAATTACAGATCTTGAAAGAACAAAAATTCTGCACAACGGTGAAAAATACAAAGGCACTTTCTCTAAAGGAGAGATGGAGCGCCGCAATGCCAACCTTCGCAATTATATGGCTGAAAAGGATATTGATGCAGTGTTATTTACTTCCTATCACAACATTAATTATTATAGTGACTTCCTATATACTTCTTTCAATAGAAATTATGGACTGGTTGTTACACAAAACAAGCACGTAACTGTAAGCGCAAACATTGATGGCGGCATGCCTTGGAGAAGAAGCTTTGATGAAAACATTGTTTACACGGACTGGAGAAGGGACAACTACTTCTACGCTATTCAAAAGGTTCTGGAAGAAGCTGGATTCAAGAATGGCCGGCTGGGTATTGAAGAGGATCATGTATCAGTAGACCTAAAGAAAAAATTCGTTGATGCCTTCCCTAACTTTGAATTGGTTGATGTTTCCCAGGATGTTCAAAGGTCCCGCTGGATTAAATCGGCTGAAGAAATCGAACATATTAAAAATGGGGCAAGAGTCGCGGATATTGGCGGTTACGCAGTGGTAGAAGCAATCCGCGAAGGTGTGCCTGAATATGAAGTAGCTCTTGCTGGTACCCAGGCAATGACACGGGAAATTGCAAGGCTATATCCTCAAGCCGAATTAAGAGACACTTGGGTATGGTTCCAGGCTGGCATTAATACAGACGGTGCTCATAGCTGGGCTACATCCAAGAAGGTGCAAAAAGGTGACATCCTTAGCCTTAACACTTTCCCGATGATTGCCGGTTATTACACAGCCTTAGAGCGCACGATGTTCCTGGAAGAGGTTTCGGACGCACACCTTAAATACTGGGAAATCAACGTGGCGGTACACAAACGCGGTATTGAACTAATCAAGGCAGGCGCCGTATGTAAAGATATCTGTGCTGAACTGAATGAAATGTTCCGTGAGCACGATTTAGTTAAAAACCGTACGTTCGGTTATGGTCACTCTTTCGGTGTCCTTTCCCATTACTATGGCCGTGAAGGCGGCCTGGAATTCCGTGAGGACATCGATACGGTTCTTCAGCCAGGCATGGTCGTCTCCATGGAGCCAATGATCTTGATTCCAGAAGGACAGCCAGGTGCGGGCGGCTATCGTGAGCATGATATCCTGGTTATTAACGAAGATGGAACTGTAGATGATATCACAGGTTTCCCATTTGGACCGGAGCACAACATTATCAAAAAGTAGTGTGAAAGACTTTAATGGATCATATCTTGCAGAAAAATAATAAGGAGTAAAAAAATGACTCAAAAAACAGAAGCAAAATTGTTAACAGAGAAGCCAGGTATTCAATTAATTAAAGCAGGTACTTATAAATTAAAGGAGCTAAGTGAATTACGAGGAACACCGGAATTGAAGGGCCAAATTCTTGATTTGCCTCTTACAGACAATAAAGAGGTTCTAACATTAGGCTACTTTGCATTGCAGCCTTCAGTAGATTATTCTGCAGAATTCGATTTTACAGAAGTTAAAATTGTTACGAAGGGAAAAATTGTCGTACGTGATGTGGAAGACAATAAATATACCGCTGAAGTTGGGGATGTTTTAATCTTCTCCCCTAAGACAACCGTAATCTTTGATGGTGAAAGTGACGGAGAAGTTGTATATTTCAAGAATGCAGGTGCCAATCCTCTCTATTTACCATAGCCCTTGAGGAGAAGCATGGAGTTTGAGAAGTGGCAGGGCATTATTAACCTGCCACTTTTTGTCCGTTTTAACGTATTTAATCTTAATGATAATAAAAATATCAACCAGACAAGCAGGCACAACATGTAGAGAGATTGATTTAGTAAGGGGGAGAAGACATTGAGAGTCTCAGCTGTTCAGTATCATCTTCAGTCAATCAGTTCTTTTGAACAATTTGCAAACCAGGTGGAACATTATATTAAAACAAGCCTTGAGTATGAATCAGATTTCATTTTATTTCCGGAATTTTTTACTACACAGCTATTGTCAATTGGAGACGATCATGGACGTCCCTTACCGATTCAAGAGCTTCCCCGTTTTACAGATGGATATCTCAAGTTGTTTACCTATCTTGCCACGAAGACCCGGAAGCACATCATTGGAGGAACACATATCATCCGTAAAGATGAAAAGTTGTACAACGTTGCCCACCTGTTTCATCCAGACGGGAAAGTTTCGACGCAGCCAAAACTTCATATGACGCCAACGGAAATAAAGGAATGGAAGATCACTCCTGGCGAAAACCTCGAAGTATTCAAGACTGAAAAAGGCACCATTGCCATGCTGACATGTTATGATATTGAATTTCCGGAAATTGTTAGAATGGCAAAGTCCATGGGGGCAGACATCATTTTTAGCCTCTCCTGTACCGATGACCGTCAGGCATTTTATCGTGTTCGATACACTAGCCATGCCAGGACGATTGAAAATCAAGTCTATGTTGTAACCACTGGCACAGTGGGGTCACTCCCAACCATTGATTTTATGAGATCAAACTATGGTCAAGCGGCGGTGATTACTCCGAATGATATCCCTTTCCCGCCAAAGGGGATTTTAGTGGAAGGAGAAATCAATCAAGAAATGATTGTAACAGCTGACTTGAACTTGGAGCTTTTATACCAAGTTCGCGAACACGGCTCAGTCACTACTTGGCGTGACCGCCGTCTGGATCTGTATCCTGACTTAAAACCCAATAAACAACCTTCCATACTTGTGTAAGGAGGAAGACATATGTACCATAAAGAATTTTTGGTGTTTGATCAGGATACCCCTCTCAAAGCAGTGATCCGGAACTATACCGTGGGAGATTTTCCTGAATTGATTAATGTCCAAAAGGAAAGTTTCCCACCCCCATTCCCGGATGAATTATTATGGAATACTGATCAATTAACAAACCATATTACTCTCTTTCCCGAAGGGGCCTTATGTATCGAGATAGATGGTAAGGTTGCAGGCTCCATGACCGGGCTGCTAGTCCACTTCAGCTATGAAAACACGGAACATTCATGGGAAGAGATCACAGACAATGGATATATCCGAAACCATGATCCCGAAGGAAACACCCTTTATGTTGTCGACATTGGAGTGAGTCCCCCGTATCGGAAATTTGGATTAGGAAAATGGTTAATGCTCTCCATGTATGAGGTCGTAATCCAACTGGGGTGCGATCGCTTATTAGGTGGAGGAAGAATGCCTGGATACCATAAAAAAATGAATAAAATGACCGCAGATGAGTACCTTGACTCTGTGGTCAGAGGGGAATTAAAAGACCCTGTGATTACATTCCTGCTGCGCTGTGGCCGCACGCCAGTCCAAGCAGTTAAAAACTATTTAGAAGATAAAGAGTCTTGTAATTACGGTGCTTTAATGGAGTGGAAAAACCCTTTTATCATAAAATGAACAAAGGAGTGTAACCCAATGGAATATCATCGAGTATGCAGTATAAAAGACCCTTATTTTAAACAATTGCATCAACTCATGCAAGAGATTTTTCCTGATGAAGAAGTTTTGGAATTTGATTTATGGAAAGAGCCTCTGGAAGATCCTGATATTAGAGTGTTTGTTGCTGTTCATCAAAATAAAGTCGTTGGTGCAACAGAATACAGATATTATCGGGACTTTAATATTGCCATGACAGACTTCACCATCATCGGCCAAGCCGGGCTAGGAATTGGGCCATTTTTATCCAGTAGGCGCCTGGATGATCTACACTCTTTGGCAAAACAAAATGGAAAGAATTTATTTGGCATGTTTGCTGAAATCTATGACCCTTACAAGGTAGATAACCATAAATTTGGCTCAGTTAAACCCATGGATCCTTATGTTCGCCGTGAAGTTTTATCGCACCTTGGCTATAAGCGTCTCGATTTTGATTATATCCATCCCTCATGGCAAAATAACGGTGAGGAAGTTACCGGTCTGGACCTATGTTTCCTTCCATCTGAAGAAAATACTCACGAACTGGAAACAGGACTTATCACAAAGTTTTTAAAGCGTTACTATTCGGTATTGCCTAACAAACCTAAATCATGGTACGAGATGGTGGAGAACCTCGAAACAAATAAAACAGTCTCACTATTGGCCATTTAATGGATTCTTTTGACTGTAAAAAGCATGTCTTCAGCACAATTAACCCATGAACCTTCCTATTATATAGGATGATTCATGGGTTGCTCCACTTAGCAATTTACCTGCTGGCTTCGAATCTCGTTTTATTTTCTAAATATTTTAAATATTGCCTTGTAAGTACACACTTTTTAAGGATATAGTTTAAGAAAAGTATACTTTGTTTTTACGTCTCAAATTCACTTTAAGAGGAGGAATTTCACATGCGGCACGTTGCTCAAAAAACGTTTAACTGTGAAAAAGAATTAACCTTGTCCATTATTGGCGGCAAGTGGAAAATGTTAATTTTATGGCACTTAGGGCATGAAGGAACCAAACGCTTTGGCCAATTAAAAGCTATGATGCCTAATATTACCCACCGCATCCTCGTCAATCAATTAAGGGAGCTGGAGGAGGATCTGATTATTCATCGAGAGGTTTATCCGGTTGTCCCGCCGAAGGTTGAATATTCTCTAACTGATAAGGGAAGGAGCTTGATGCCAATTTTAGAAGCGATGTACAAATGGGGGAAAGAATATAGGGAACTTCACCTAAATAACCAAATTAAAGAGTGCAAAACATTATAGTGAAGATTACTTACATATATTTTCTTAAATAACAAAACTATGATAAACCGCAATAACGATTTCGATTTGAGGTGCTAGCCGATGGATGATAACCCCGCCATTTGGAAATACGCTCTTGCAAGTGTAATGGTGACGATAAGTGTCCAAGGTTTTGGCAGAATGTCTTATGGTATTTTGATGCCATTCATGAAAAAAAACTTGTCCATTACATATGCTCAAGCTGGTGTGTTAGGGATGGCAACTTCAATCGGCTATTTAGGCATGGTTCTATTTGCCGGTATATTAGCCTCCAAGTGGGGATCAAAGAAATTGGTCATTCTCGGGACATTGCTGGTTGCTTTTGGGCTGTTTTTCATGTCGATGATACAAAGCTATCTTGCCTGCCTGGCAGGCATGGCGCTGCTTGGAATCGGGACGGCGTTTGCCTATACCCCGCTCGTGAATATTGTGGTTGGGTGGTTTCCAAAGCAAAGAGGGATGATGATTGGATTCCTTTTAAGTGGATTAGGATTGGGTACCTTGCTCTCCAGTGTACTCATCCCCTATTTTACCACATGGTTTTCCGATAATGGCTGGCGATTCCTATGGATTTTATATGGAGTCATCTCCTTGCTGTCTGCTATTTGTGCTCGCTCCACCCTGCGGGATCCACCCGTACCACTGCGCACGAATGAGCAAAAAAGTGAAACACTAATCCATGAAGTCTATTTCCACAAAGGGGTCCTTATTGTAGCAATTGTTTATGGATTGATTGGCTTTGCCTATTTAATCCCACAAAGCTTCTTATTCAGTTTTATGCTAGAGTCCAATCTTGACCCCTATTCTGCTGGTCGGATTATGGCGGCAGGAGGATTTATTTCGATATTTAGCGGCCCATTATGGGGGATGGTTTCAGATAAAATCGGCCGGAAAAAATCACTGCATATTACAATGTTTATTGGGGCGGTTTCTACAGTGCTTCCAGTCATTTATCCAGTATATATTGGCTTTGGCATCAGTCAATTTCTTTGGGGCAGTACAGTTGTCGGCATGCTTTTACTGATTCAGGCGCTTTCAACGGAGCAAATCCATCCATACTACGCACCTGTCGCATTAGGCTATGTTACAGTCTTTTTTGCAGCTGGACAACTGGCAGGACCCGGTCTTGGCGGCTGGATGATTGACCATATGGGAGGCATACCATCTGCATTCCTGCTATGCTGCGGGCTTTTACTATTAGGATTCACTCTATCTATGCAATTGAAAAAAGATGGGGCTAATGGACAGGCCGAATTTAAAAAACCTCGGTTGAACGTTAATACTAAATAAAAAATGAAGGACCTGTCCATTTGGTCCTTCATTTTTTCTACAAGACTCTTCACCTATTAATCGATTTCAATTGCACAAGCACTCGAAGCAAAACTTTCGCCAACGAGGAAACCATTTTCTTCGGTATAATCAATTTGTGTCTCCACATCTAAATAGCGTTTGGTAAAACGATCCATCCGAATTTGAATTCCATCATATTCAATCATGAGGTCGTTCCGGCGCGGTTCTTCAAAAACAAGTTTGAATTTTACAGAGACACCGCATCCGCCAGCTACCTCAGCGTCAATCCGGGGATATTGTTCATCCATTATCTCGATTGATTTTAACCTATCTAATGCCGACTCGGTTAATGTAATGACCATTCAATCATCCCCTCCCCACTTATCCATGATTATGCATTCGCTTTTGCTGCCTGGACCTGCTCATCCGCGTGATAGGAAGAGCGAACAAGAGGACCTGATTCACAGTGACTAAATCCTTTTGACAAGGCAATTTCTTTTAACTCTCTGAATTCCTCCGGACTCCAATACTTATTTACTTTTAAGTGGCGTTTCGTTGGCTGTAAATATTGGCCAATGGTCATGATGTCGACATGGTTGGCACGAAGGTCATCCATCGTTTCCATGATTTCTTCCTTTGTTTCGCCAAGTCCAATCATAATGCTTGATTTTGTGGGAATGCTGGCATTCATTTGTTTTGCCCTTCTCAGGAATTCAAGCGAACGTTCATAGGTGGCACGTGCGCGAATTTTAGGGGACAATCGTTTTACAGTTTCAATATTGTGATTTAAAATATCGGGTTTTGCATCCATTAACATTTTTAAGTTGTCGTATACTCCGCCCATATCGGATGGAAGGACTTCGATGCTGCAAAACGGATTGCGGCGCCTCACAGCTCTTACCGTTTCCGCAAATACGTTAGCGCCTCCATCTTTTAAATCATCGCGGGCTACCGCCGTAATCACAACATGCTTTAAGCCCATTTGCGCCACTGATTCCGCAACGCGTTCCGGCTCTTCCCAGTCAAGCTCATTCGGAAGTCCGGTCTGTACCGCGCAAAATCGGCATGCACGGGTGCAGATGCTTCCTAAAATCATAAACGTTGCTGTTTTGCGTACAGCCCAGCATTCATGTATATTGGGACATTTTGCTTCTTCACAGACTGTATGAAGCTTTTTTTCACGCATCATTTTTTTCAAACCTGTATACTCTTCGTTGGTGTTCAATTTAATTTTGAGCCACTCGGGTTTACGGGCATAGTCTATGGCCATATCATCCACTCCTATGAACAGCAAAGATAAACTCGTGATGCTGATATTGTATAAAAACGTAACCATTGGCAGGATTCCCCCGCCAATGGAAATTAATTTATGCTTTTACTCCGTCCTTAACCTGCTCTTCTTCTTTTTCTTTTATATATCGTACTATCGGTTGTCTTGCTGCCTGGACTTCATCCAGTCTCCCGATAATGGTTGTATGCGGAGCATCCAAAACGACGCCTGGGTTTTCTTCAACTTCTTTGGCGATTTGGATCATGACATCGGCAAAAGCATCCATCGTTTCTTTTGACTCTGTTTCTGTTGGTTCAATCATTAAACATTCTTCAACGTTTAATGGGAAGTAAATCGTTGGCGGATGATAGCCGAAATCCAACAGACGTTTTGCCATATCGAGCGTACGTACACCCAGTTTTTTCTGTCTCGAGCCAGACAATACAAATTCGTGTTTGCAAATTTGCGGATATGGAGATTCAAAATATGGATCAAGCCTTTTACGCAGATAGTTGGCATGAAGAACAGCGCCTTCAGAAACCTCACGCAGTCCAACCGGCCCCATTGTACGAATATAACTGTAGGCACGAACGTTAATACCAAAGTTTCCATAATAGCCTTTAACACGGCCAATGGATAATGGATAATTTGAATTTAGAAGAAATTTGTCTCCGTCTTTTTCAACACGCGGTACTGGTAAATAAGGAAGCAGAACCTCCTTAACACCAACTGGGCCTGAACCTGGGCCTCCACCGCCGTGTGGGCCTGTAAATGTTTTATGAAGATTTAAATGCACAACATCAAAGCCCATGTCTCCCGGTGTTGTTTTTCCTAATATCGCATTGGAGTTTGCTCCATCATAGTAAAGCAATCCGCCTGCTTCATGAACAACTGCAGCAATTTCAGTGATTTCTTTTTCAAAAAGCCCTAGTGTATTAGGGTTTGTCAGCATTAACGCCGCTGTATCTTTATCTACATGTTTCTTTAATTCTTCCAGGTCAACCAAGCCATTCTCATTCGATGGAATCGTGACCGTTTTATATCCGGCAACACTCGCACTAGCAGGATTTGTACCATGGGCAGAGTCTGGAACAAGTACCTTTTTCCTCGTTTCGCCTTTTTGTTCATGATAGGCTCTAACCATCATCAAACCGGTCCATTCACCTTGAGCACCTGCAGAAGGCTGCAATGTTACAGCATCCATGCCTGTAATAACCGCTAGTTCTTCTTGCAGGTTGTACATCAGCTCTAATGCACCCTGCACCGTCTCAGTTGGCTGATATGGGTGAATGCGGCTAAATCCCGCCAGCCGTGCCACAACCTCGTTAACTTTCGGGTTATACTTCATAGTGCAAGAGCCTAGCGGATAAAATCCGTTATCGATTCCATGGTTTTTATTTGAAAGTGCTGTATAGTGACGCACCAGGTCAAGTTCAGCCACTTCAGGAAGTCCTGCTGCTTCATCTCGAATTAAATGTTTTGGAAATTTATCTTCTAAGTTAACGCTTTCCACATCGCTTTTCGGAAGGCTGTAGCCTACGCGCCCCGGACGACTAACTTCAAAGATTAGATGATTATACTCAGCCATTCACAACCGCCTCCAGTGCTACTGCAAATTGGTCAATCTCTTCTTTTGAACGTTGTTCTGTTACGGCGATCAGCATTTGATTTTCGTAGCCATAATCGATTCCCAAATCATATCCGCCAATGAATCCAGCTTCTAGAAGTTTTGAGTTAACCTCTTTCACAGGCCTTGGGAGTTCCACAACAAATTCGTTAAAAAATGCTGACTTGTTCATGACAATAAAGCCTTTCCTTTGCAGAACCTTCGCCATATAGTCCGCTTTCTCAATATTTTGCATGGCCATTTCCCGGATACCCTGTTTTCCAAGTGCCGTCATGCAAATGGAGGAAGCGAGCGCATTCAGGGCCTGGTTGGAACAAATATTGGAGCTCGCCTTATCACGGCGGATGTGCTGCTCACGGGCTTGCAGCGTTAACACAAATCCTCGTTTCCCTTTTTCGTCTTGTGTTTGACCAACAATGCGTCCTGGTATTTTACGTATAAATTTTTGTTTAACAGCGAAATATCCGCAGTGAGGACCACCAAAGGACATTGGGATACCTAGTGGCTGCATATCTCCAATCACAATATCTGCACCCAATTTTCCTGGTGATTGCAGAAGCGCTAAGGCCAGCGGGTTGGAACTGACAATCAAAAGGGCCCCTTTTTCTTCCGCAATTTGTTTGATTTCTGCCAAATCTTCAACTGAACCAAAGAAATTAGGATATTGAACAATAACAGCGGCTGTGTCTTCCGCAATTTGAGCCTTTAGCTGGTCCAAGTCCGTCACATCTGAAGAAAGACTCACTTCCTCCACTGTATACTCCTGACCTCTTGCGACTGTTTGTAAAACCGCGCGGGATTCAGGATGAACACCGTTTGACACAAGCACTTTTGAACGTTTTTTTGCCGAGGCAACAGCAAGGGAAGCAGCCTCTGCAAGTGATGTAAATCCATCGTACATGGAAGAGTTTGCAGCATCCATTCCTGTTAATTCACAAACCATGGTCTGGAATTCGAAAATCGCCTGCAATTCCCCTTGACTGATTTCCGGTTGATAAGGTGTATAAGCTGTATAAAATTCCGAACGTGAAATCATATGGTCGACAACACTGGGAATATAGTGATCATATGTGCCCGCTCCAAGGAATGTAGGATAATCATTGGCATTTTTATTTCTTGCGGCAAGCTGGCTCATCTTTTTCAAAAGAACAGGTTCAGAATCCGCGTTTGGGATATCCAGCTCCCCTTTTAGGCGAATTTCAGAGGGAATGTCTTCAAATAATTCCTCAACAGAGGAAATGTTGAGAAACTTCAGCATCTCCTCCTGGTCTTGTTTGGTATCAGGCAGATATCTGTATGTATTGGTCATCTTATTCCTCTCCTTCGTTGATAAATGCCTTGTACTCATCCTCATTTAATAGCGACTCCAATTCACCCGGATCGGACAATTCGACTTCCACCAGCCAGCCTTCTTCATATGGCTGTTCATTAATCAGCGCTGGCGAATCTTCCAGCTCCTCGTTCACGCGGACCACCACACCTGATACAGGAGAGAATATATCAGAGACCGCTTTTACAGATTCGATTGTTCCCATTGATTCATTTGCGGTGATTTCATCATCGACTTCCGGATTTTCAACAAAGACGATGTCTCCCAGCTGCTTTTGTGCATACTCGGAGATTCCGATCCGCACCCGGTTTTCTTCCAGGGACAGAACCCATTCATGTTCCTTGCTGTATAGTAAATTGGCTGTTTTATTTGTCATTGTTTTTTCTCCTTTTCATTCGAATCTATTAATATAATTTCTATTACCCGGCTAGCCTTTTTTATAGAATGGTGTTTTCACCACAACCGCATCGACGGGTTTATTGCGAATTTCCACTTTTAACAGAGTGTCCGCCTTGGAATATTCTGTAGACACGAGCGCCAGGCCCAGGCTCTTCTTTAAAGACGGAGAGTGGGTGCCGGATGTGACGAAGCCAACTTCCTCGCCGTCTGCTGAGAATACTTTGTACCCATGACGGGGAATTCCTCTTCCAGTTACTTCAATCCCGACTATTTTCCGTTTCAGGCCATTTTCCTTTTGTTTGCTAAGTGCATCTTTGCCGATAAAATCATTCTCTTTGTTCGTCTTGACGGCAAATCCAATGCCGGCCTCGAGCGGGCTGATTTCTTCGGAAAGTTCCTGGCCATACAAGGCGAGACGCGCTTCAAAGCGGAGTGTATCACGCGCACCAAGTCCGCATGGCTTCAGGCCGTCTTCCTTGCCTGCTTGCAGAAGCCTCTCCCACAGGGATACTGCCTTTTCGGCTGCCAAATAAAGTTCAAAGCCGTCCTCACCTGTATAGCCTGTGCGGGATACGAGAACATCTGAAGTCCCGTCGAGCTCAACATCCTGGGCGAACTGGAAAAAACCAATCTGGCTTAAGTCTGTCTTAGTCAGCCTTTGCAAGACACGTTCTGCCTTTGGACCTTGGATCGCAAGCTGTGCCATGTCGTTGGAGATATTTTGAAGTGTCACATCTCCGCTTGCCTGTTTCTTCATCCATTCAAAATCTTTTTCCGTGTTTGCAGCATTGATGACAAGCAGATATTTTTCCTCGGCCAGTTTATAGACAAGCAAATCATCTATGGTTCCGCCGTCCGGGTAACACATTGCCGTATATTGCGCCTGGTTGATCCCAACCTTGGTTACATCATTCGTCAGAAGGTAATTGAGATAGCTCTCCGCATCTTTTCCTTCAACGAGGACCTCCCCCATATGGGATACATCGAAGAGCCCCGCGTCCTTCCGCACCGCCTCATGCTCTTCCAAAATGCCCGAAAACTGTACCGGAAGTTCCCAGCCGCCAAAATCAATCACCTTGGCTTCTGATTTTTTATAGGTTTCAAACAGTGGTGTTCGCTTTAATCCTGTTTGTGTGTTCAATTCTTTCACCTCTTATTTAATATCGAACTGATTCTTCCTATGGGCTGGCCATTGGCTAAAGGCGTTTTCTAAACAGTAACAGCCTGCTTGAATAGCGGAAACGTACCACAGATTTCTTTAGTCGTTTCTTTTGCTTTTTCAATCACGCCATTGTCTCCATTGCTCTTTAAAACAGCCGCAATGGTCTCCCCGATTTTCACCATCTCATCCTGCCTCATGCCCCTTGTGGTCAAAGCCGCCGTTCCCATCCGGATGCCGCTGGTGACAAATGGGCTTTGAGGATCGTATGGAATCGTGTTTTTATTGACGGTTATACCCGCTTCTTCCAGCAGCTTTTCTGCTGCTTTTCCTGTCAGGTTCCATGGACGAAGGTCCAAAAGGACAATATGGTTGTCAGTGCCACCTGAAACGAGCGTTGCCCCCTCTTTCTTTAGCGCTTCGCCTAGAGCCGCCGCATTGGCAATGACTTGCTGCCCATACTCTTTAAAACTCGGCTGAAGAGCTTCACGGAAGGCTACCGCCTTGGCCGCGATGATATGCATCAATGGTCCGCCCTGAATTCCCGGGAATATCGCTTTGTTGATGGCTTTTATCATTTCTTCATCATTGGTTAAGACGACTCCGCCGCGCGGCCCTCTCAGCGTTTTATGGGTTGTGCTTGTCACGACGTCCGCATATGGAATTGGTGATGGATGGAGACCAGCAGCAACAAGTCCGGCAATATGCGCCATATCGACCATGAATTTGGCTCCCACTTGATCGGCAATTTCTCTGAATCTCGCAAAATCAATCGTTCTAGGGTAGGCGCTTGCGCCAGCAATAATCAATTTGGGTTTCTCTTTTACCGCAATAGCTTCAAGTTCATCGTAATCAATCAATTGGGTGTCTTCCCTCACACCATAGGAGATGATCTCAAACCATTTGCCTGAAATGCTGACAGGACTTCCATGTGTCAAGTGGCCGCCGTGCGAAAGGTTCATTCCCATCACTTTATCACCCGGCTGGAGCAAAGCATAAAAAACGGCTAGGTTTGCCTGGGCACCCGAGTGTGGCTGAACATTGGCATACTTGGCGCCAAATAGCTTCGTTAAACGCTCAATCGCTATTGTTTCGGCCACATCCACATACTCGCACCCGCCATAATAGCGCCTTCCTGGATACCCTTCGGCATATTTATTGGTCATCACGCTTCCCATTGCTTCCAGCACGTCTTCGCTTACGAAGTTTTCGGACGCAATCAGTTCTAGTGTTTGATGCTGGCGCTTCCTCTCTTTTTCAATAGACTCAAAGATGATGGAATCATTTTGCTGCAAACCCATTTTTACTCCTCCTTCAAATTTAGTAAGAAACATTAGCAGGAAGCCTCGGCAATAGTCCAGATATAATTTTTCCGCTTCCTCGAACGGACGTTTCCTTTTTCCGCACAAAAAAGGACAGAAAAGGGAAGCCAAGGCTTTCTCTCCCCTTCTCTGTCCTTTTACCTGAGAGTTTAGCTCAACTCGTTCCTTGAGCCTTCCCCTTTGGTGACGCAGTTAAGACTACGTGCTCTCCAGAGTTGCGTCCAGTTGTGGTTCCATCTACCTGAGAGATTAATTCCAAGGGTATTTTTGGAACTTGCTCCTTCGGTGGCTTTTTGCTTTGCACTCTCCCACAACCATCATTCGCATTATTTAATTTTTATTATTTTTAGAATAATCTGTTAAAGAAAGAATGTCAACCTTTTTGGAAACTCACTTTTAAAACGCTTACATGTTTGGTCTGAAAAAAAGATGTCTCAGGCGTTCTCTTCTACCAGTGTTTTCTTTTTTTCCTGATCTGTCTCTGCCCCATTTGCTTTACGTGTCTTATAAATTAAAGTCAGCATAATGAACCATGCAGGAGTTACGAATAAGGCGATCCGGGTGTCTTCTGCGATGCCAAGCACGACGAGAACAAAAGCCAGGAAAGCGAGAATCAGGTAATTTGCGAATGGATAAAGAGGCATCTTAAATTTATTCACTTTTGCCAAATCAGGTCTTGTTTTCCGGTATTTCAAATGACTGATCACCGTTATTCCCCAAATAAAAATGAAACATACGGTAGAGATACTGGTAATTAGCGTGAATACGCCTTCTGGCATCACATAATTCAGTACAACGGAGATAAAAATGACGGCCGTTGAAAAAAACAGCGCATTAGAAGGTACCTTGCGCTTATTCAGTTTTGCAAATTTGTGTGGTGCATTGTTCTCTTTACCAAGGGAATAGGCCATCCGGCTTGTACTAAAAATCGCGCTGTTACATGCTGACGCTGCGGATGTAAGAACGACAAAATTAACAATTCCTGCCGCAGCAGCAATCCCAACGGTTACAAAGACCTGGACGAAGGGACTTGCCGCAGGGTTGACGGCGGTCCATGGATAGACACTCATAATGACAAAAAGAGCACCAATGTAGAAAATCAAAATCCGGATTGGAATGCTATTGATTGCTTTCGGAATCACTTTTTCAGGGTTCTCTGTTTCACCGGCCGTCAGTCCTACAAGCTCAATGCCCACAAACGCAAATACGACCATCTGGAATGAGAGAATAAAACCGAATGTTCCATTTGGAAACATGCCCCCGTGACCCCATATATTTGTGAAGCTGGCAGCGCCCGCATCGGTGGAAAAACCTTTAAAAATCATAAAACCGCCTATCACGATTAGAGCCAAAATGGCAATGACTTTAATTAAGGCGAACCAAAACTCCATTTCCCCAAAAATCTTGACGGTTGCAAGGTTCATGAACAGCAAAACAACGAGCGCGATTAATCCGGGCATCCATTGCGGCACACCAGGAAACCAGTACTGGGTATATAGACCCACCGCCGTTAAGTCAGCCATTGCGATGGAAATCCAGCAAAACCAATAGGTCCATCCAGTGACAAAAGCGGCCATATCGCCGAGATAGTCTCTTACAAAGTCAACAAAAGAATGATAGTTTAAATTACTGATAAGCAGTTCCCCGAGTGCACGCATGATTAAAAAGCAAATGACACCTGTGATCAAGTAAGCGAATAAAATGGATGGTCCTGCTAAGTGAATCGATTTTCCTGCCCCAAGAAATAACCCTGTACCAATTGCTCCCCCAATCGCTATTAATTGTACGTGTCGGTTTTTCAAACCTCTTTCCAGCTTCTGTTCCTGCATAAAGTCCCCTCTCTCTGCAATTAAGATTGTTTTCTTTGCCGTTGACATTAAATCTGGGTCCACATGTTCATTTAAGCGGTTGTTTTTACCTTAATTCATGAACACAAGCAAAAAAGGACAGAGAGAAGGCTATGATACCCTTCTCTCTGTCCTTTTACCTGAAAGTTTAATCCGCAAAAATAGCGGGTCCCCTTTGGTGGCAATGAATTTGCGCTCTCCAGAGTTGCGTCCTGTATTGGTTCTTTTACCTGAGAGATTAATTCCAAAGGGTCTTTTTGGAATTTGCTCCTTCGGTGACGACATTTTCGCTCTCTCCCAATACATTCAACCGCACGTTATTCAATTATTAAACCGCTTACATTTAATATATTCCAAATTATTAGAATAGTAAACCTACTATTTTCCCATATTGAAGCAAGGGGACGGTTCTCGTGCTCTATTCGAAGCACGAGAACCGTCCCCTTGCTTTATTTCTTTTGGTTTCCATTGACAAAGTTCTGGATGAATTCGAGCTGGTCTTCGCTTGGGTCGGTGCTGCGCACTTCTTTAAATCTGGCTGCTGCTTTATCAAGGGAAATTTCTTGTCCGACGATTTCGCCAATGCTTGTCAGGTCATCGAGGAAGTTCCACATTTCTTCGTGTGTTTTTGGGTCCTGATGGCCGAGCACATACCATTCTGTATCATATTTTTTTATCTTTGCTAAAAGCGTCCGAAGATCTTCGAGATCATAGCTCCATTCCCCGCTGTAAAAGTCCTGGTACAGGCAATCCGCAACAAACATCACCTTTGCATCTGGAACGTAAATGATTGAGGAATCCTGTGCATGCACCCCGCCGACATGCTCGGCCACGCAAGTCACACCGCCCAGATCCAATTCCATTATATCAGTAAAAGTAATATCCGGTACCTTCAGCTTCAAATGATCCCGCGTTGGCATCTCACGCTTGATCATATCCCGGCAAAACTCGATCTCCTCGCCAGTCTCCACACGAGCATCCAGTGAAGCATCATCCCATTTCAATGTTTTGAGGTATTGGAGTTTCTCCTTCGTGTCTTCATGGCTGATTGTTAAAAGATCCATCGTGTTCATGCCAAAAATATGGTCCCAATGCCAATGGGTAATTAGCACAAACTTCACCGGAGGAATATCCATTTTTCCCACCAATCCAAGAAAATCCGTGGCGTGTGCAGGAGAATTCCCGGAGTCCACAATGACGCTGTATTCATCGCCGCAAATCAGCCCCAATGCGGGACGGTCGGTTTCAGAATAATGCGGCATATAATACACTCTGTCTGCTAGTTTTTTCAGCATGCTGATTCCTTCTTTCGAATGAAATTTTGCGTCTTGTCTTAAAAAGAAGTTCGCCCTTCATCATGACGGGCGAACTTCCCCATTGAATTAAACCACCCGGCTAAGGAAATGCTCCAGAAACCGCTCTGCATCCACTTCCGTGCAGACGCGAACTTTAGGTTCCCCTTCAGGGTATCCGACGGTCCTCCCCGCCTCTTCTCCTTCTATGGAGACCTTGACACTCATGGTTTCCGTCGATACAAAACTAGGATCGATAGCTGCCGCGACTGCAAGGGGGTCATGCAGGGCACAGCCGCCAATATCATGATAGGAAGATTCATAATAACTTATGTAAAACTGTGTCATATCCGCAAGGAATCGTGCCATTTCGTTCCCGGCAGCACGCCATTCATCAAGCTTCGATTTTGGCAATAAAGTCTGCATCGTTACGTCAAGTCCCACAAGGGTGACAGGCAGACCTGAGGACAGGACAAACTCCGCTGCTTCCGGGTCGGCGAATATATTGGCTTCGGCATAGGCATTCACGTTCCCAGGCACTTTCACGGCTCCCCCCATCACGACAACCTCTTTTACATGCGGGATGATTTCGGGTGCACTTTTTATCGCCAGCGCCAGGTTGGTCAGCGGTCCGACGGTAATGATTGTAATTTCATGCGGGCGGTTTTTCACCTGCTGTACCATGAAGTCCGGCGCAAATTGGCTTTCTTCCTTAGCCAATGGCTCCTGAGTCAGGGTATTGCCCAATCCGTCCTCTCCATGAACATGCTTGGCCGAGCGTGTTTTTATCCTGCCGTTAAACGATTGATCGGCTCCAGCATAGACAGGAACCTTCTTCCCTGCTTTTTCCAAAACAGCGAGAGTATTGCGCGTGGCTTCTTCTACAGACACGTTGCCAAAGCAGGTCGTAAACGCTAGCAGCTCCAGTTCCGGCGAGTTTAAGGCATAAGACATCGCCAGGGCATCATCAATTCCCGTATCCACATCGATTATAATTGGCTTCAAACCTATTCCTCCATTTCCCTCGTTCATATAGGATTTTCATTTTTAGTACGTTCATCTTTTCCAAATCTAGTACTGTTCAAGGGCTTCATACATGAGCTTCCAAAAGCCTTCAACGTCAAGTTTCAGGCCAAACTTGGCGTTCTTTTCCCTGCCTGTTACCCCAAGAAGGTCGACTGCCGTGGTTCCGGCCGTAAATTCGCCTTTTGTTTCGACGGCAATATTGACCTCTTTCATCTTGAACAATTCTGGTGCCACACAATAGGCGACCGTGAGCACATCGTGAACAGGTCCCCCTTCCATTCCAAACATTTCCTGATTGGTTTGGGCAAAGAACTCCAATAGTTCACCGACGATTTTGGCAACTCTGTTGTCAATTTGATTTACCTGGTCAATCACTTCTCTTGTGGCCATCGCCTGATGGGTAATATCCAGTCCCATGACGGCCAGCGGAATACCGCTGTCAAACACTTTTTTCGCTGCTTCCGGGTCGGCCCAGATATTAAACTCGGCGGTCGGGGTCCAGTTGCCAAAAGTGCCTCCGCCCATCAGGACAATCTCTTCAATACTTTCCTTGATTTCCGGCGCTTTTGCTAAAGCCAATGCCACATTGGTCAATGGACCTGTCGGAAGGATGGTAACGCGCTCTTTTGATTCTCTTACCAGCCTTACAATCGTATCAGCGCCATGTTCCCCACTCCAGCTGCGGGATGGTTCAGGCAGCACCGGGCCATCTAAACCGGAATCCCCATGAATGCCAGGGGCCGTTTCCCGCACCCGAACAAGCGGCTCGCTGGCCCCCTTTGAAACCATTACATCTGTCAGCGAAACCAGCTCACAGATTTTCAGGGCATTAATGGTCGTTTTTTCAATCTCGGCATTTCCTGAAACGGTCGTGATGCCCAAAATCTCCAATTCAGGCCGTGCAGCCGCCAGGATAATCGCGATCGCGTCATCATGACCAGGATCACAATCCATGATGATTTTTCTTTTATTCATCTTTTTCACCTCTAAGTAATAGCTTTGAAACCGCGTTCTATTTTTGCGGAATATTAATTCACCGCACCCATTGATTTTATCCTAACGTCTACCGAAACATCAATGTTGGACTCCGCGAATGCTTCATCCCAATGCGGCTTCACTTTTTTATATTGTTCATATTGATAGGCTCTTGCATGAATTCCCAGTCCAATTGGGTCGATTTTGTTTGCCTGGAACTTTTTAACCATATCCTCCAACCGGTTCTTTAATTCTTTCTCAATCATTTTCTCCAGCTCTTTTTGATTGACACGGCCTGCCGGAAATAAGCGTTCTGCCACATTAACGGTCATGGCGATCTGATACTTGAAATCAAACTTGCCTTTATTGTAGCTGGTTTTTACATCCGTTTTTACCCGGCTGACATCAAAGCTTATTTGGTTCTTATGAAAGATTCCTCCCCCTTCGCCCAGTGAGGTCATTGGAATAGTAAGGGTCAACTCCTGTTTCTTTTCATCCCTGAGAATCAGCAGAAAGGCCGAATTCTGAGCGTCAATAGTGTCCACATACTTTCCCTTTTTATCAAGCAAAACGACTCCGGTAAATTCAACATCCTTTTCTTTTTTAATTACCGATAACGAAGGGGTCATGCCGCTTTCATACATTTGTCTGTGAAGCACTTGGAGCGTGCTGATGACCGCTCTCGTCCTGTCAATGTTTTTATCAATCACTTCTTTTAAATGCAAGGGCATCTGAGGTTTATCCGGAGGGACATAAAACATGACGTCGGATACAGGCCCATCCACTACCACTACTCGTGTATTAAGGGAAAAGGTTGGATTCCGGTATACCGTGTCCAGGACGGGAAACCAATCTTCATGTTCAAGAACACGTTTTCCGATCAGCAGGACCTGGATTTTTGCCGCCGTGACTTCCCCGGTTGCCAGAGCATCAAAATATTTTCTTGAGTCCCTTACTGTTTCGGCCTTCAGCTGATACGATTCGATGTTTTGCTTCGCATCCTGATTGAACACCGGACTGGACTCGGAAATGACCAGATTATTTTTTTCATCAAGATCCACTCCAAGGATCAGGGAAATCGTCAAATCCTCCAGGGGAACATGGCTTCCGCAGCCTGTAAGCATGGCGGCCAGAAAAACGAACAAGCTTGCTTGAACTAGACGACTCTGTCTCATTAGTTTCCCCTCCTTTTAATGTTCCTGAGAATCAAGAGATAGGCCCATATACAGAGGGGAAAAGCAAACGCGAGGACCATGCCGGCTTGTTCAATCAGCCGCTGAAGTAGCTTATTCTGGTCAAATGTGGGGGGAACCAGCACGACATAGACAAATGCAATGATTAGTAACCAGATTAAATGCCTGCGATGGTTTTCTTCCCCAGCCAGCTGGCTTGTACAATATACGGTCATATACATGAGCGGCAGGACCGTTACGGAAATCACAAATAGATAAAAAGCAAAAAATACAATTTCCAGTCTTTCAATAAATCTGAACTCCAGTATCTTTAACATGACAATGGATGGTTCATTATAAATGGTAATTTCATCAGGACTGAAAAACACGAAGGCTCCTATCGTAATGATCAGGTATATGAAAAGGGTTAAGGTGTTCGCTATGACAATTCCCATGGAGGCTTTCTCTTTTTTTTGCAAAAATGGATACAGGAAAAAGGCGATTTCAAATCCTCCAAAAGAAAAAAGCGCCGTTCCTACAGAGTCAAGAATAGGCTGCCAGCCCTCCTTTAAAAGCGGGAGTAAATGAAGCCACTGTGCTTGTTTCAGCGGAATGATGAAAAAGATCATCATCCACACTGTCATGAAAAAAACAAGGACGGAATACCTGCCTAATATCGTGATGTTTTTTCGGACAATGAGGTAGCTGGGAATCGACAACAAGGCAATCAGGATATAAACCTCGGTGCGCGGCAGAATCCATGCTTGGATAAAGAGGGCCTCTCTAATAAATATCACAGTGGCCATGATCCCAAAATAGAGGGAAAACAGGATTGTGCCCGCTATTCCTATCCATTTTCCAAAGTAGTGTCTTAAAAGGTCAAGAATGGTTCCTTTCGGGTAATTCTTCATGACTTGGATGATGATCAGACTTGCAGCTGTCGCCAGGACCCACGAAAGGACAATCCCAATCCAGCCGTCTGTTCCTGCTGCTTCAGCTGTCTCACGGGGCAGCGTTAATACTCCTACCCCCATTTGTACACCATGGATCAGAAAAATATATTGCGGCAATGTAAGTGTTGGTTTTGCCATTTTCATCACGAATCATCACCCCCCGGAGGTCTGGAATGGGCTTTGGTCTTTTGAATGGCTTTTGTTGCAGTAGGCCGCTGTTCGAGCGACCATTGGGGGGTGCGGATGAATACATCCTTCCATTCTTTAAACCGGAGCGGGGCTGCCGGGCTTCCATACGGCATTGTCAGTGATTCAAGGGAAATAAAATGGCCAATCAAAATCATGAACCCAACCACGATTCCGACAAAACCGAACAAGGAGGCAAGGATCATCATTGGAAAGCGGACTAGCCGGATGGCAGAACTCATTTCATAACTAGGGATGATAAAAGAAGCGATGGCGGTCAGAGCAACAACAATGACCATGATATTGCTGACAATCCCGGCCTCGACGGCTGCCTGGCCAATTACAATACCGCCGACAATGCCCACCGTCTGCCCGATTTTTGCTGGAAGCCGAATCCCGGCTTCCCTTAGCATCTCAAGAGTGAATTCCATGATAAATGCCTCAATATAGGGCGGAAATGGTATCCGTTCCCTTGATTCCCCGACGGAAAAAAGCAGTTTTAATGGAATGACTTCAAAATGAAACGAAATGGTAGCGATATAAATGGCCGGCAGGAAGATCGCAATAAAAAAACCAAAATATCTTAGAAGACGGATAAATGAAGCCACCATCCAACGAGATCCATAGTCATCGATCGATTTGAAGAAAACATCAAAAGTCGCTGGGCCGATTATGACAGTCGGGGACCTGTCCACCACGGTTACAATCCTGCCTTGCAGGATTTGGGCAGCCGCATAATCAGGGCGCTCTGTCAATAAAAGCTGCGGCAAGGGAGAATACGGTTGATCCTCGATGTATTCGGCTAGCACTCCTGCGTTGATGATGCTGTCGACATTCAGCTGTTTGATCCGATTCTCCAGCTCCTTCAGCACTTCCGGATTCACGACATCAGCCAGATACAGGATGGAAAGCTTCGTTTTTCCCCTTTCCCCAACCGTCATTTCCTTTATTTTCAGTTCCCGGTTATGGATTTGGTGGCGGATTAACGCAACATTCACACTTGCCATCTCGTTGAATCCCACATGCGCTCCTGCCAGGTAGGTTTCAACTGGCGAGTCTTCGATAGACCGGCTAGGAAATTTAGGCGTATCGTAGATATACGCTTCTGCAAGTCCTTCGACAAACAGGACGGTTTCGCCATTAAGGAGTGCATCCTCGATCTCGGGCCACGAATCCGCTTCCCTAATGTGGCCAAGCGACACTTTGAAATCAGCTTCATCGTGTTCCCTATCATTTTTAAATAAAAGAGGGTCAAGTACGTTATTAAAAATGGCCTTGCTATCGGTAATGCCGCTCAAGTAGATGACGGCCGCCTGGCTGCCTGTCTGTTTTATAACCAATTTCCTTATCACGAGGTCAGGTGTATCGCAAAAAGTAGACTGGATTTTCGCAAGATTTTCTTTCAATCCCGAACTTAACCGGTAGCTCTTAATGCGATTCTGGGATTGCTGGGCAGAAGAAGCAGAGGTTTTCTTGTATTTGCGAAAGAATGCCATGCATAGTTCCCACCTAATTGATGATAGCTTATTTTGCATCACCAGTTGGAAAATCATGCATTTTAATGCAGCAAAGGGACGGTTCTCCTGCTTCATTGAAGCAGGAGAACCGTCCCCGTGTTTTATTTCCTATGCATTTTAAATTCAAGGAACAAATCGTTGTAATAAGCCAGATTTTCCTGACCGAGGTTTTCGTATACTTCGAGTTTCTCTGTCAGCTCTGCGGGCGGATAAAATCGTTCATCGGTTACCATCTCCTCCGGCAAATATTCCAGCGCGGCTTTATTCGGCGTGGAGTAAGAGACCCATTCGGTGTTCTGGGCGGCAATTTCCGCGTCCAGGATGAAATTGATGAACCGATGCGCTCCCTCAACGTTCTTGGCAGTTTTTGGGATGACCATGTTGTCGAACCAAAGGTTGGAGCCTTCTTCCGGAACAACATAGTCAAGATTCTCGTTTTCGTACATGATATCGGCGGCGTCGCCGGACCAGACCAGTCCTATCGGCGCTTCCTCATTGGCGAGCAGGATTTTGATCTCATCGCCGACGATCGCCTTGATGTTCGGCGTAAGGGTGTCAAGCTTTTCCTTCGCTTCCCTCAAGTGCTCCTTGTTGGTGTCGTTCAGGGAATAGCCAAGGCTGTTCAGTCCCATGCCCATCACTTCGCGGGCACCGTCAACAAGCAGGATGTCATTTTTCAGCTCTGGATCCCACAGATCGTTCCAACTGGTAAATTCTTTGCCGCCGAGGAGCGAGTGGTTGTAGACGATTCCGACCGTTCCCCAGAAATAGGGAATCGAATATTCGTTGCCTGGATCGAAGGGCAGGTTCATGAATCGTTCGTCGATGTTTTTCAGGTTAGGCAGCTTACTTTGGTCAATAGCGATCAGCAGGTCCTCGGCCTGCATTTTTTCAATCATGTACTCGGAAGGAACGGCAATATCATAGGAGGTGCCGCCCTGCCTCACCTTTGTCATCATCGCCTCGTTGGAATCAAAGGTTTCATATACGACGCTGATGCCTGTTTCTTTTTCAAACGTTTTGATCAAATCGGGATCAATATAATCTCCCCAATTGTAGATCGTCAATGTATTGTCACCTGAATACCCCTGTGTGTCATTCAGTTTGGAAATAGCCGCCAGCAGCAGGACAGATACAAGAGAGATAGCGATGAAAGCACGAACCAGCTGCTTCATTTCCTCACCCCCACAGTGTTAATCTTCTGGCGCTGGGCAATGAAGTAATAGACCACAACCAGGATAATGGTGAACAAAAACAACAATGTCGATAAAGCGTTGATATTCAAGGATACGCCGCGGCGCGCCAGGGAATAGATTTCGACGGAAAGCGTGCTGAAGCCGTTCCCTGTCACGAAAAACGTGACTGCGAAATCATCCAGGGAATACGTCAGGGCCATAAAAAAGCCGGCCATGATGCCTGGCGATAAATACGGCAGGATCACCTTTGTCAGCACATCCCAGCTGTTTGCTCCCAGGTCCCTCGCCGCGTCGACAAGCGATGGGCTCATTTCCGACAGCTTCGGAAGCACAAGCAGCACGACAATTGGCACGCTGAAGGCAATATGCGAAAGCAGGACCGAATAAAATCCCAGCTTGTAGCCGGTTACCGTGAACAAAATCAGGAAGGATGCCCCGATGATGACGTCCGGGCTGACAATCAGGACATTATTCAATGATAGAACCGTATTCCGTGCGGTCCGCTTTTTTATGGCATGTATCCCAAGTGCCCCGATGATACCAATGATGGTTGCAATCAGCGCGGACAGCAAGGCGACCACCAGCGTGTTCAGCACAATGATCAGCAGGCGGACATCGCTGAACAATTCCCTGTACCAATCAAGCGTGAAGCTTTCAAAATGGTACATCGTCCCGCCGCTGTTGAACGAATAAAAAATCAGGAAAATGATCGGTGCATATAAAATAAAGAAAACGAGCAATAAAAAGAAATTAGCCAACCGAGATCCTTTTCGTTCCAACTTACACACCCCGCTTTCGGTTGCCTGTGATGGCCATAATGGCAAACATGATGAGAATCAAAAATACCGCTATCGTGGCACCCATCCCCCAGTCCTGGGTCACAAGGAAATGCTGTTCGATGGCCGTTCCAAGCGTGATCACCCGGTTGCCGGCAATCAGGCGTGTCAGCATGAACAGGGACAATGCAGGGATGAAGACAATCTGGATGCCCGATTTTACCCCTTCAATCGTCAGCGGGAAAATCACTCGCGTAAACGTTGTCCATTTGGAAGCGCCCAAATCATTGGCGGCATCAATCAAGGTCGGATTCAGTTCATTCAGCGAGTTGAAAATCGGCAAAATCATAAATGGGATAAAAATATAGACGGACACGAAAATAAAGCTGAAATCCGTGAACAGGACCTGCTGCCTGCCGATGCCGATCGCTTCCAGCAGCTGATTGCTGACACCGTATGTTCCTAAGATGCCAAGGAAGGCATACGCCTTCAGCAGAAGGTTGATCCAGGAAGGAACAATGATCAGCAGCAGCCAGAGCTGGCTATGTTTCGTTTTGGTTAAAAGATAGGCCGTAGGATAGGCAACAAGCAGCGAGAAAAAGGTAATCAGGAACGCGTACCAGAACGAGCTAAAGGTCATTTTCAAATAGACCGGAGTAAAAAATTTCTGGTAGTTTGCCAGCGAAAACTGGCCGTTGATATCAAGGAAAGAATAGTAGATGACGAGCAAAATCGGCGCGATGACGAAGAACACCATCCAGAGAGTATACGGCAGCATGAACCATGAACGGGTTAGCCTGCTGTTCATTTACCTTCTCCATCCTCATAGGCTTCCAGACGGGCGTCGAATTCTTCTTCCGTTTCGCCCAGGCGCATGACATGGATGGCCTCTGGTTCAAAATAAAGCCCGATTGCATCGCCCACTTCCGCCTTTTTGGTGGAATGGACAAGCCACTCGTTGCCTGCCTCATCATAGCAGCTTAGCTCATAGTGAACGCCGCGGAACAGCTGGGAGTCGACTTTCACCTGCAGTTTGCCTTGTTCGACTGACGTAATTTCCAGGTCTTCCGGACGGATGACAACTTCAACGGGCTCATTAAGATTAAGGCCCATGTCGACGCACTCAAAGCGTTTGCCTGTGAACTCTACCAGGTAGTCTTCTACCATCGTTCCGTGGACAATATTGGATTCACCGATAAAATCGGCCACAAAACGGTTGATCGGCTCATCATAAATATCGGTAGGGCTGCCGCTTTGCACGATTTTCCCCTCGTTAAGGACGAAAATCTCATCTGACATCGCCAGCGCTTCCTCCTGGTCATGCGTGACGAATATGAACGTGATGCCAAGGCGGCTCTGGAGCTCGCGGAGTTCATACTGCATCTCGGTCCGCAGCTTCAGGTCAAGGGCGGATAACGGTTCATCGAGCAGGATAACCTCGGGCTCGTTAACAATCGCCCGGGCAATCGCGACGCGCTGACGCTGGCCCCCCGACATCTCCCCGATTTCCCTATTTTCATAGCCTGTAAGATTCACAAACTGAAGCGCTTCCCTTACCTTCGCCTCGATTTGGGCATTCGTCAGCTTCTTGATGCGCAAGCCGAACGCGACATTTTCAAAAACATTTAGATGGGGAAACAGGGCGTAATCCTGGAAGACGGTGTTCACCTGGCGCTTGTTGGCAGGCAGGTCATTGATCCTTTTTCCATCAAAATAAATATCTCCGGACGTCGCTTGAGTGAACCCGGCAATCAGGCGGAGAATCGTCGTTTTCCCGCAGCCAGAAGGACCAAGAAGCGTATAAAATTTCCCGCGTTCAATCTCAAAACTCACATCATCCAGAACAGCCGGATCGTTATCATATTGTTTTGTCACATTTTTAAATTTAATAATCGCTGAGTTATCCATTACAACCTCCTCTTTGCCAAAGCGTTTTTATGATAAATATGTAAATTGATAGACACACCGAACCATTATACAACAGTGGATAAAAATTACAATGTGCAAAGGCTTTAAATTCCAGGCATTTTCGGCCGGGTGACCTTCGAATAAATATAAAAAGGCCCCTATTCAAATCGAAAAGGGGCTGCGTGATGGTATTGTGGTTTTCTAGCTTCACCTTAAGCTACTCGAAAACAGCTAAAAATTAATCATGACGCGATTTTCTATTGAATAGACCCGCTTCCTTTGCAGCGGCAAAGCTTCTCTCAGCGAAATCGAAAGCGTCCCCGGTATCTTCCCAGTGCATATACATCAAACGAGGTTCCTCGAACAACCAATGGTTATGGACAGCTGTTACGATAATGCCCCTTTTTCGCAATGCGGTCATAAGCGGATTAATTTCCTTCTGAAGGACAACAGACTCACCAAGGTTAAGGTCTTCTTCGAAGGATAGCCCAAATGGAAGGGCTAGCGGGGAACGTGTACGACGTCCTAAAATGGTTGCCTTGATATTTCTGATACGCATAACAACACATGGGGAAGTGGAAATGACCATTCCCCCAATAAGATCTGCCAGTTCTTGACAGGTGGAAGCATCTACAGAATCTCCCGCCCTACTTTTATGAGGATGTGGCCTACGGTCCCTGTTATCCTCAATATTGCCGGCTTCCTGGTAGGCATCCCTGAATCTCGAACCGCCAAATAAAATACGGTCCCAATTGTTACTCAAAATAGTTCACCTCCTTGTCCATTTGTAAATAATATATTCATATATGGAAAGCCTGTCTGGATAAAATAACCAAAACAATCGCACATATATTTCCAAAGCAGGGGGACGGTTCTCCTGCTTCAGCCGCAACTTCTACTTCCCTCAGCTTTGACCGTTTCAGCACCTAACGGCCAATGGAAAAAACCCCGATGCATTACCGGGGCATTCACTGCTATTTTCTTAAAATCTGGCGTCAACACGACATTTTATGAATATTGTTTCCCTATAATCCTCCCCTGAAATCAGTGGCAGATAATTGATATCCTAAAGAAAACAACACTTCACTAGGAATCAAACGGCCGTTGCATTTTAGGTGCGCTAAGGGTTGCCTCAAACATGTCGATGATTTCGAGGAACCTTTCCGCCTCCCTGAAGGTATGGTCCGCTAATAGCGGATGAATATTGCTTTTAATCCGGCATGCCTCGATCAGCTCCCTGGCCGTTCTCTTGAAGTCTCTTAGGGAAGCAACGGAAACCCTGTTTTGATCCAGGAATTGGTCCAGTATAGGCACGGTTTCTGATTGCGGTCTCATCGAATCCAAATCAACGGCCTGAAAGACGAGCTGATCAAAATCATGGCTAAATTCTCTAGCTTGCTCTACAAGCTTTCTTTCCGAAGGGTCCAAAAGGTGTCCAATGAATTTTGCATGGTCCGCCATGATTTTCAGGAAAAAGACATTTTCCTGAATGATATCATTTGCTTCAGGCACTAATCTCCCTTCATTCAGCTCTTTCAGCCGATTCGCAAAATAAGCCGCTTCCCTGCTGACATGATCAATTAACAATGGGAAGTTATTGGACCGGATCTCACAGCGCAGCTCCAGTCCCAATACCTTCCTTTTGTAATGCCAAATGGCGACTGCTGCCTGGTAAACCTCATTGTTAAACGCCTGGACCTGCCCGAGTTCCGAGTTTGGTGAAAACCTGGACAACTTTTCCTCAATGCGTTCAAACAATGCGATAAACTGCTGGGCTTCCGCAATCAATTGCCGCTGTTCATAAGTAAACCCAAGGCTTAGAAATAATGCATGTTCCTTCATAATCCTTGACCAGAACCTGATCTCGTCCAGAGATCTCGCTACGATTGGACTTGCCATGGCCACACCCCTTTTCACGATTGCCATACACACTATATGTATGAAAAGGGTGCCAGTCCATATGCGGTCCTTTATAATTTCATGCCATTTGGCAGCCGGACCGCTGCCATGGAAATGTGTGAAGGCGGGTTCGGCGAAGACCAGGCAAAGCATGTCACCGTATCAGCCATGGTATAATTGTTGATTTGTTTATTACCCAGTGTTGGCAAGGCATTCATAGGCGGAGAAATTTCGGTTAAGGTATATTTCAAGGGCTTAAGGAGCAGAAATAAGCGGATATATTCCGATTAACTTCCTATTTCGGGACTAAATTCAAGGATTAAATGAAAATAAACGGAAAAAACTCCCTTATAATGCGGGAAATATGGGTATTTCCCAACTTAGGCGGAATTTTTCCGTTTATTTTCATAAGCTCAGTAAAATCAACTTTCTATGTTACTTATTCCAATTTTGCACTTCAAATCCAAACTATTTAATCAGCCCCCAATGCCTCATTCATCAACCGTAATTTCCACCACATCATCCAAATATTTCATTGAATTATACCCATGAATGACGATGCTTTTGGGAACCATGTTGTTGTCTATCGCCACGCTTTGAACCGTGGTGAAATGAAGAGGCTGCTGGATTTCTTCATAAGGAACATTGATTTTATCCATATCATATTGAATCCCATCTTTATCAACGAGCACTCCTTCACTATTCATATTCGAATAATTTGGTTGAAGCCCATCTTCTCCCATAACATCGAAGTGAAACGACTGATAGGCTCTGTTCCTGATCTCATGATCGCTTAGAACTATAATCGTAGGATCTCCGACATCCACCCTTTCGATGGTAATCGTACTGCCTGCATATTCAAACGTTTGCGGATATTCTTTGTAAGCGTCGAGGTCGATCTTCTTTTGGTCATCAAACGTTAAATGGATATAATCGAACTGCGCGTTGACTTCCTCTGGTTTTTCGCCAAAAAACGGATCAAAATAGGCTTGAAAGACAGTCCAGTCCATGTCTCGCTGTTCATCCATATAAGAACTGCCAAACATGTCAGCTTTCAATTTATGACCATTCATTTCCAGATGTTTAAAATTAAGGACATCCATCCGTTTATGTGAACGTTCCTGATTAATGGCAAATTCCAGGACCGCCGCGGTTGGCGAAATGGTCAATTTGTCAAACCGGACCGGAATTCCCTCCACTTCTGTTGTCCCCGCCAGCGCATATTCTGTGGAAGGCTGTTTTGCAGCAGGAATTTCAAAGTTCCACTCTCCTGTTTTATTTCCTCCATTTCCATAAAACCTAAAATCAAACTGATTTAAAGCATCCAATTTCAATTTTTGAAGCTTGGTAATCTTAAGTTCGATCGTCCCTTCATCCGTTGTGAGCGGCAGCAGGCTGATCTTCCCGTGAAACACGTTCTTTGCTTTTTTATTTACTTCCGATTGAAGGTCAGGCGGAGAGAATCTAGGATAGGAATTATGATTCATTATGGCGGTTTCGTTCTCCACTACAGCCCCATCATGAAGACTCATCATATACTTATTCTCTTCTTTCATATCTTCTATTTCATAAAAAACAAGCGTCTGGACATCATCCGCAATCACGCTCTTAATCCTGATTTTCACCCCATTGCTCTCGGCAACCAGGTTCAGGTTTTCACCGAGGTCTTGGTGCAGGAAGGCCCGCAATTCCTGGTCTTCTTCTGTCCACGCATAATAGACGCTGGAAAACGTCCCCGTAAAAAATTCCATAGCAAAGATAATAGCAAAAATACCTGTAAAAACCAGCCCCATCCTTTTCCATTTTTGTATTTTCAGTTGTCTGTGCTGTTCCTTTTCTGCCAGCCGGGCTTCCACGTTCTGCATCAGGCTGGCCGGCACCGGAAAAGCTTCGGCCCTTTCAGAAAGCTCTCTTAACATGATCATAGCAGCCTGAAATGTCGCCAAATCCTCCTGACAGTGCTGGCAATGAAAGATATGAACTTCAAATTCCACTTTTTCACGCCGCTCGAGGGTCCTCTCCAGGTAATCGATGTAGGATGGATGATATACCCTGCAGCCATTAAACTGCGTGCTTTTCCCAAGGGCACCTCTAATTGACTGGATACCCGAAAACAACAGCTCTTTTATCTTTTCTTCGGAACATCCGAGAACCTGGGCGGTTTCCCCGCGGGAAAGTCCTTGTAAAAAGATAAGGGCCACTGCCTCTTTTTCATCTTGTTTCAGCTGAAGGAGCGCTTCAAATAATGGGTCATGATTTTCGCTTTTCTCTGAAGCTGGAAATCTCTTATCCTTGGAAAGCTCCCGGCAGGTTTGAATAAAAATCGACAAGGCCCATAAATCAAAAGAGGTTTCGTCCTTAAATCGAGGCCTTTCCTTGTCCGCTTTTTCCATACACCGATAAAAAAGCTCCTCCACCTGCTGTTCATCGCCGAGAAAAAACCAGCCCATCATATACAATCTACGCTTATGCCGCTCAAACCAATCAACCACCAAACCCCCCCCCTTTTAAAGCATGGGGACGGTTCTCCTGCCTCATTCTCCCGTTCCCATCACCATATTTTACCACCTGCCAAGCTTGATTGCCTACCTGTTTCAGCCATCTTCCGCAATCTGCAAAACAAAGTCGCAGCTAACTGCGCAAAAAAATGGCCCCGTATTTCACGGGACCATTGGATTATGAAGCAAGAGAACCGTCCCCCTGCTCTATTTGAGTTCGTTCAGCAGGTTGAGGTTGACCATTCCTTCGATGTCGTTGCTAGGAACATAGCCGGCTTCTTTACTGATGTCGGCCATTTCCTGGATAACTTGTTCATTGACTTCGGTTGTCACGGACAAACGTGAGAACGCGGCTGCGACTTCGTCCTTGTTGATTTCTTTCCCTGTCAGATCCTTCAGGTGCTTAATGACGATTTCCTGGGCTTCTTCGGGATTATCCTGGATAAATTCGACGGCATTTTTATGGCCGGTCAAATACGCTTTTGCCAAATCTTCCTTTTCAAGAAAATCGGCTCTTGCTGCTACGACTGTATTGGTTGACTCCTTGCCCCAGGCAAATTCGTCCCAATCGAGCAGCAGCTTTCCGCCGGCCTGATTCTCAAGAACATAGCCCCATGGCTCCTGTGTCGCCGCAGCGTCAACGGATTTCTGGATAAACAGCGGTGCCGTATCGGCAGGGGCTGCAGCAAACAATTCTACTGTCCCGCCATTTGTTGTTGGCTCCAGGTTCACCTCTTGAAGCGCCTTTCGCAGCATAACATCCTGTGTGCTTCCGATAACCGGGATGGCTACTTTCTTGCCGTCCAGGTCCTCCAGTTTTTCAACACCGCTGTCTTCCCTGGCAACAAGGACGGCGCCTCCGTTAACCGCTCCGGAAATCAGGTGGTATTCCTTGTTTTTCACATAAAAGTTCAATAGCGGGCCTGGTCCGACTGTCCCAACGTCGATCGCATCAGTGGACATGGCTTCCATGAACAAGCCGCCGTTTGAGACTGTTTTTGTTTCAATGGTTACATTTTCACCAAACGCTTCTTCAAAGAATCCTTTCTCAAGCCCAACAATCGTCGCGATATGCGTCAAGTTCGGAAAATATCCGATTCTGACTGTATCGCCATCTGAGTTCCCGCCGGAGCCTTCATTATTTGATTGAGCACATGCACTCAGCACACCCATAACCAAAATGGAAACCAGCAGGGAAAGCATTGTTTTTTTCATTAGTTCCACTCCTTATTTTGACTGTTATGCACGTCTTATCGTGCCCTTAAGCCCCACTTAACTTCAACACTTCGTTCAAGTCTTGAAAACACCACATTGTCCACAATGGTTCCAATGATGGCAATGATAATCATGACTGAAATGACAAGGTCCATTTGTCCAAGCGAGCGTCCCATTTCAAGCAGCTGCCCAAGGCCGCCGCCGCCGCCAAGAAGTTCCCCGGCCATAAGCGCGCGCCAGGAAAACGCCCAGGCAATCCTTAGTCCGGAAATAAGCTGCGGCACTGATGCCGGCAGAATCACCGTGCGGATAAAATGGAACCCGCCGGAGCCGTACACTTTGGCCACACGCTGATACAGCGGCGGCACATTTTTGAATCCGCTCGTCGCGTTCACGGTCATGGTCCAGGTAGCCCCGATGGTGACAATGAACAGGATCGCCATATCATTCAAGCCAAACCAGATGATTGCCAGCGGAAACCAGACGATGCTCGGAATGGACTGAAGGGCGGTCACCACAAAACCAAGCGTATCTTCAACCATTTTATAGCGCCAGATAAAATACCCAAGAACCAATCCAACAACGATGGCAATCGAAAACCCCAAAAGGATGCGCCCTAGACTCTTGCCGATGGCTGTAGTAATCTGGCCGTTGATCAAGCCGTTCACAAGCGTGTCAAGCACCTGCGTCAGACTCGGGAACATAAAGGCAGGAAGGCCGGATAACCTAGATGTGACTTCCCATATCACCGCTATCGCCGCGATGAAGATGATTCGTCTTAAAGCTGTAGTCATCACCCATCTCCTCCTTCAATACCTTCTCTAATTCTTCTTCTAAAATCGATAATATCTTCTGTTCGGTGTGCAGCGTCACTCCGTCCGGCATGATTCCGTCCTTCATGGTTGGAACCGTGATGATTTCCTTGATTTTGCCCGGACGGGTCGCAAACACGACAACCTGCTCCGACAGTAGCACCGCTTCCCTGATATTATGGGTGACAAAAAAGATGGTCACCTTTGTCTTTCTCCAGATTTCGAGGAGTTCTTTATGCAGGACCATTCTGGTTTGTTCATCGAGTGCTGAGAATGGTTCATCCATTAGCAGTATGTCCGGCTCCATCACAAGCGCTCTTGCAATCGAAACCCTTTGCTTCATTCCTCCTGAAAGCTGGTGCGGGTAAGAATCGACATATTTGCTGAGGTGAACCATTTTCAGGACTTCCCGCGCCTTTTGTTCTGCCTGTTCCTTCGTCATTTTTTTAAGCAGCAGGCCGTAGGTAACATTCTCCAAAACGGTCAGCCATGGAAACAGACCCGCTTCCTGGAATACCACGACCCGTTCAGGTCCAGGTTTTTTCACCAAATTGCCGGCAACACGTATCTCCCCCTGGTCGGCTTTATCCAGACCGGCAATCAGGTAAAGTAAAGTGGATTTACCGCAGCCGGAAGGACCTACGATGGAGACAAAACTCCCCTTTTCCACATTCAGGTTGATATTATCCAGTACTTTAAGCCGATCTTTTTTCTCGGTAAGAAAACTTTTCTCAATTCCATCTATCGTCAAGTACATGCTGTCACCTCAATTTTAAATCCAAGTAATTTTATATGTTTTATGTATTTAATAATGATTAAAAAACCCTCTTTTGTCAACAGATATTTTAGTTGAAACACAGGGACGGTTCTCCTGCCTCATTTACAGCTGCGGCCCGTATCACCACATTTATCCATGGTCATCATACCCTTGAAATGCAGCTTCTAAAAGTTTCTCTAGAAAAACACAAACAATTTAATAGTATAATAATAGAAGTTATTGAAAATTACGAAACATAAAGAGCAAGGAGAGTTGTATTGTGAACATCACATTAAGCCATAAAATGGATCATTTTAAACCATCCATCTTTAGTGAACTGGCCGCCTATAAAAAACAAAAGCTTCAGGAAGGAAAAGAGCTTATTGACCTTAGTATCGGAAGCCCTGATTTGCCGCCTCCCCGGTTTGTCATGGACGAGCTGCAGAAACATGTTGCAGATCCTTCCCAATACGGATATTCGCTGACTGGCATTGCCGAACTTCACGAAGCGATTGCCCATTATTATCACCGTCAATTTAATGTTAACCTCCAGGCCGATAAAGAGGTCCTGACATTGATGGGCTCCCAGGACGGGCTTGTCCATTTGCCGATGGTGCTGTGCAATCCCGGCGACACCATCCTAGTTCCTGACCCCGGGTATACTGCATACGATGCAGGGATCTCACTGGCAGGGGCCATCCCTTACCAAATGCCTTTAAAGGAAGAAAATCAGTTTCTGCCGGACTTGGAGAAGATTCCTGAAGAGATAAGGACAAGAGCCAAGACCATGATTCTGAACTTCCCTGGAAACCCCGTACCCGCATTAGCGACAAAAGAATTTTTTGAAAGAGTTGTTCAATTTGCCAAGGAAAATCAAATTTTGGTGATTCATGATTTTGCCTATTCGGAGCTTTATTATGAAGAAAAGCCGTTCAGCTTTTTATCTGTCGAAGGATCAAAAGAAGTAGGAGTGGAATTCAATTCTCTTTCCAAAAGCTTCAATATGGCTGGCTGCCGGATTGGCTACCTGGCTGGCAATGAACATATCCTTGACGGTCTCAGACGATTAAAGTCCAATCTCGATTATGGTGTGTTTTTGCCGATTCAAAAAGCCGCCATTACAGCTTTGAACAACTCCTCCGAGTTTAGCGGGCCGCTTCGAAGCATCTATAAAAAGCGGAGAGATGTTCTTATCAAGGGCTTGCATCAATTAGGCTGGGAAGCTGCATCCCCCAAGGCCTCGATGTTCATCTGGGCAAAAGTGCCAAAGCCTTTTACCTCAACACAGTTCGCCTATAAACTAATCGATGAAGCAGGCATCGTCGTCACACCCGGAAATGCATTCGGAAAAGAAGGAGAAGGCTACGTCCGGATTGCCCTGACCCAAAACGAAGACACCCTGCAAAAAGCCGTTACCAGACTGCGAGACATGGGGACGGTTCTGCATGCCTCATTATGAAAAAAATCCAGGCGTTCATCTGCCTGGATTTTTAAATGGTTATTCGCCATAAATCATTTTACCATTACCATCATAAACCGTTACTTTAACCGGCATTTCCACTTCGTCTTTTTTCAAAACAGCGTACCAGACCCACAGGTTGTCACGAACGAAAAAGCGGTTTGGCTGAACATGGCCTTCGCTAGTAAGGACGATGGTCTTTGCCTCGTCTTCTGCGAAACCGTATAAAACGGAAAAGTCCCCTTCAACCTGATTGTCAGCCCGCCAGTCTACCGGTCCCCTCTCTACTCTCTCTTCCTTAAACTCCTGGAAATCCATCATCGGGGAAATAAACTTTTTAAAATCAGTGAACTCTTTATTGGTAAGCACAGGAATGATTCCCGAACTGCTCTCGGCAAAAACAAGTTTTGAATATGAATCATATAAAAGGATTCTCTTGCAATCGCCAAATTGCGCGGTGACTCTTTCACAGACCCTTTCTTCAAGGGATAAATCAGGAATAATCGTGCCGGCTGGCTCAGTGGGACGCAAGGCAAAAAAGGAGATTACGAGAACAAATCCTGTACAAAACACAGCTATTACTATTTTTTTAGTCATCTCTAACGCTCCCTCTCCCCTTCATTATACTCTCGGTCATCAAGGAGCACCCTTTTATATTTCTCCAATAAAAAACAGAGCAGATTCATCGCGAATTGCCCTGCTATTTCTGCAGCTTTTATATATTCATATTGCCATAAATCCTATAATTGCTGAGCATCTTTTAATAATTCAATCGAAGCGGTTCGATGCTGACTTTTAAAACAACATTCAAGGAATCATGAACCATATTGATCTTATTTACCATATATTCTTTTTTATAGATGGTTACCGTATTGCTGGCTCTTAATGCGGTAATATATTGCTCCCAATGTTTTACACTAGCACTTAGAAGGCATTTGTCTTCTAAATAATAATCCACTCTGTTCACATTGGCCCCCACTTTTTCACCTCCTTTGTCATAATTATCAAATAACTTTTACTCGTGGACAATGGCTATCTCTCGTCAAATAATGACAGACTTTTAAACAAAAAGGTGCAGCAAAAGTTTTGCGAGAGTGTTGCCCTTTTTAAAAAAAGAATTGATATATTAACTAATATACCTTTTGATACAATTTAATTCCTTTTTCGGCGGGGATTTATGATTGGCGTGCTCTAATTGCTATTTTTAAAAACCTTAGCATAATCCTTCCCCTGCTTTGGCAAACCAAAGAACGGGTACCGTTGTCTAATCTATGGAAGGGAGCAGGATGGAGGAAAGCATAACGCTATTTTCCGGACATGGTATAATTGGATATGTACCAAAATATGTTATCTAAATGGGAGGAAACGCCGTGCCAGTTGCAGCCTATTTGAATTTCGATGGAAATTGCCGTGAAGCTGTTGAATTTTACGGAAAAGTTTTCGGATCAGAGCCTTATATTATGACATTTGGCGAATCTCCGCAAAGCCCGGATTTCCCGATGCCCGAAGAAGCGAAGGACCGGGTCATGCATGCCCGGATTAATGTTTGCGGAAGCAATGTGATGTTCTCCGATATCTTCCCTGGAATGTCATTCGTTCAGGGGAATAATGTGTCCCTCGCCGTAATGAGCAACAACCTTGATGAGCTCCAAACTTATTTTGACCAGTTGAAAGAAGGAGGAAAGGTACAAATGGAACTCCAGGAAACCTTCTGGAGCAAATGCTACGGCACACTTGTCGACCGCTACGGCATCCACTGGCAAATCAGCTATGAGGCATAGGGACGGTACTGCTGCCTCAAAAAGCACAAAAAGGAGAACTGCCACCGCAGTTCTCCTTTTTCAAAACTACGTTTTTGGCCCAAAAATCAGTAAAGAAGAGGATAACCTGGACCATTATTTTTGGTACCAGTCCGCCGGCTCCATATTGACAAATGGAATATCTGTGTCGACCATCCCCTCAATTCGCTCTGCTGAGAAGTTTTCTCCTTTCAACCAAGCCGAAAAGTCAAATACATCAGGTTCCTGGTCTCCTCCAAGCGCAATCCACGCTTTCAGGTCCTCTGGAAAATAGGCAGACGTGTGAATAGTCCCCGCCCAACTTCCATAAAGCTTGGAGAACACCCCTTTATCCGTATCATTTAAAAGTTTAAATGCCTGTTTGCCACTTAACTTATGTACTTGGTTGTCCTCAATCAGCTGCAATCTTTTTTGGGAATCCTCGAGGACCCGCCGATTCTCCTCTGTCATGATTTTAAAATGATTGGTGCAAGCTGACCCTTGCCGGATTTCAATCCTTCTGGGCGAGGTTTCCACGATATACGGCAGATCACTTTGTTGATCAAATAGCACATAGCTGAAGGAGCCGCGATGAGGTATTTCTTTCAGCAGATCAGCTGCTTCCCCTGCATTGGCACATAATTCAAGAATCAGCCTGCCGATCATATGACAAATAAAACCGTCACCAGGACGCTTCCGGTTCATGAAGGTATAGCCCATTGCGAGACCTTTCTCATTCATACCGTCACTCCTGCCGGTGATTTTCTGTGTCAAACCGATTGTCGAGTAACCTCCGTCACTTGGTTGAAAAGCAACACAGCGGCCATCATATGTCTTTGGATGATAATCATAGTTCCGGATTACATAATCATCGCCCACATAAATGGAGCATCCTGATGGGGTTACATTCACCCTATATCCCCCGAATTCCTTCAACACTCTTTCCATCGGCCATTCCAGCGAATCTTGCAACCCCAGGAACTCCTCCCACAGGAAAGGCGCCAAGTGTTTAAAAACCCGTTGAGTCTCGTCCTGATCTATCCGGAATAGCGGTCTGCGCACCTTCCATTGTCGTTCCCGGTTCTTGATTAAAATTGAATCCTTCAACTTTTCTCCCTGTTTAAAACCAAAATCATAATGCGTTCCTCGAAATTGTATGATGTCTGCATAAATATTTTTCATGATGAGGTCCTCCATTATTTCCATTACCTATAGGATACGTGGAAAAAACGGAAAAATAAAGTGGTGGGAGTGGCCTGCGCTTTAGATAAATTAATCAATGTAATTTTCCTTTTATACTTATATCACAATAAAAAGGTGATTTCCTGGTAAAAAGCACACAAAAAAGAACAGCGTATTTCAGCTGTTCTTTTCTTATAGCCTGGCAGCGTCCTACTCTCACAGGGGGAAACCCCCAACTACCATCGGCGCTGAGAAGCTTAACTTCCGTGTTCGGCATGGGAACGGGTGTGACCTTCTCGCCATCACCGCCAGACTATTT
>NZ_LAYY01000010.1 GCF_000986785.1 Mesobacillus campisalis
TTTCCTTAGATTGTCTTCAACTGAGACCTCCTCTGAGGTAGGCCTCCCAGTACTTCCTTTTCCTCTTCGTTCTGTAAGGAACCCTTCTTCCCCAAATTGTTTAAAAGTTTTCCTCCACCTCTTCAGGCAGGATCTAGGTTTTTCCGCCCCGATTATTTCGATTTCAAAACCGTTTTCTATAAATATTTGAGAGGGAGCTTTCCCTTCAAGGTTTTCTTTAACGGCCTTAATTTTGAACGCTGGTGTATAAGCAATTGACCTTTCAGAAACATGGTCAACATTCTCATTGTTCTCCAACAGTTTCATTTGATGTTCATTGAATATTATTTTACTCATTTCGTTCCTCCGTCTATATCCCTGATTTGATTATAAACGGGCTAGGTCATTATAGACACAAAAAACCCGAATAACGGGCTTTTTCAAAGCGTCCATTATTCGGGGTATAGTTCATTTGCTGCGGGTCTTTTTGATTTATTCCATAGGGCGTAAGGGTATCAACAAACTGATTTTTAAGAGTTGCTGGAGTCTGTGTCTTCAGCAGAGTCTTTGTCGTCTTCAGCTGGAGTTTCTTCCGTTGGCTCTTCGGTTGTTGGCTCTTCGGTTGTTGGCTCTTCGGTTGTTGGCTCTTCGTCAGTTGAAGTTTGTTCACCTGTCTCGGTGCCTTCTTCTGTTGAAGTTTCAGTGTCTTCTTCCATTGAAGCATCTTCGCCAGTTTCAGTTCCTTCTTCAAGCTGGGAACCTGCTTCGTCCTTGCCGGAGTTGCTTTCAGGAGCAATTTCTGCTTCTTCCAAAGAGCTCAGCGGCTTGTCAAAATAGTCAAGAGGATTCACTGGGATTCCGTCTTTGCGGATCTCAAAGTGTACATGGACGCCTGCTTTTTCATTGAAAACGCTTGTGCCGGCAGTCGCGAATTTGTCGCCCTGCTCGACCATGTCGCCCGCTTTAACTTTGATATTTTTAATTGACTGATACTGTGTTACAATTCCATTGTCGTGCTCAATTTCGACCACATTGCCAAGCAATGTGTCTTCCTTGACTGTGACTACTTCACCGCTCAGCGATGCAATGACATCAAATTCCTTGCCGTCCTTGGCAGCGATGTCAATTCCGGTGTTCGGGTGGTACTGGTTATTGTAAACAACTAGGGACGCTTCCTGTTCAGCCTTGTCACTGTCATTATCATAGAATTGCATTTTAATGACAGAGTTCTCGGCATCCGAAAGTGGCATTACGAAATTTTCCAGGGACCTGTTTACTTCGACGGCTGGCTGCTCTTGGAAGCCTCTGCCAGGAACTTCTCCGGCTTGGTCGATTTTCTCTTCACCGCCGTTTGAATACCAGAGAACACCTGTTAGAATGAGTGCGGCACTTGATAGATAAACTGCTGGGTACACCCACCGCTTCTTGAAAAAGCGCTTAAAGCTTTTGTCTTGAGAAGATTTTTCCTCTCTCATTTTCATCACCTCAGCAATCATTCTGAACAGATGCGAAAAAATATATACATAGACTGGAAAAATTTTTTACCGCTTATTTTTCGACAAAGGAATTTAAATTATGCATGCATGGAGGTTTTTTTATGAAAGTTTTTTTCAGGCTGCTGCCTTTCCTATATATGGCGCTGATCTGGGTGCTGTCGAGCATGCCTGCTGACGCGGTGGTCGCCCTGCCTGATCAGGGTGTTGACCGCTTTATCAAGGAGTCGCTCCACCTTGTTGAATTTGGCATTCTGTACGCGCTGCTGTTTCTCGCGGGTCTGACGCTTCGTGATTTCCGTCCGGCGATGAGCTTTATTTTCATGGGAGTGGCGATTCTGTACGGGCTGGTGGATGAAATTCACCAATCCTTTGTGCCTTATCGCTCTGCGACGCTAATCGACTTTGTAAAAGACACCATCGGCGTGCTCGCATTCTCGCACTTTATGCACCACGCGTATTTTAGCGGGAAGTTCGGGAAGCTTGGGGAGTGGCTGAAGGGGTTGCGGGAGCGCGTGCGTTAGATTGGGCCGGATTTTATTCCCCCTACAGGGAATATAACCGTCTGGCGTGCTGGGTTTATTCTCTGTAGGGGGAATATATCATCCCTTAGGGGGAATAAAAGCTCTTTTACGGGGAATAAAACTGCACTTAGGGGGAATAAATTTTCAAAATGTCATTTTTATTCCCTGTACGGGGATTAAAACATACCCCCGGCAATAAAATTGTCACATTTTTATGCTCCATAGTGCAGGTAATTACGTTTAATTGGTGAATTTTCCTCCTTATATATACTAAGGAGGGTTCTTTTTGATTATTATGCCTCGTTTGATCCCCATAATCGTCCACTTTGGCCTCGCACTGGTTCCCCGTCTATATGGAAATCACCCTAAAATCCCCCTCATTGAAAAGGATATCCGCCGTTTTATGTCGGGGTATCGGGGTGAGGTGACCACAGACTTCCACTCACAATTCCTTGACGATAAGAATCACTCCATTTTTCGCGGTTTGCGTCTCCTCAACGGACATCATCACTTTCAAATCGACACAGCCATTCTTTCTCGCAAATACCTTCTTTTACTAGAAACAAAAAACAACTCTGGTGATCTTCATATTGACCAGGAACAATTCAGCCAGACTTCCAGCTATGGTGAGAAAGGCTATAAACACCCAATCATCCAGGTGAACGAGCATAGGGACAAGCTGCACGCCTGGTTGAAGAGCCACCACTTGCATCATTCCCCTCGTCGTCCTCAGCCACCCATCTGCACTCATTAAGACAACGGAGCCCTCCATACTAAAACAACTTTGCAAGGCTGAAAATCTTAAAAATAAAATCCTGCAGCTTACGTCTCGCTCTACGAAAGACACCCTCACCGACCGTGAAATTAAAAAAATCTCAAGACACCTGCTTAAGGACCACACACCGCATTATCCTAATCTACAAAAGACATATGGCCTATCACCGGAAGAACTTATCCGCGGAGTCAGGTGTCCCTTCTGCTCTGCCTACAAAATGATGCGCAAAGATAGAGTCTTTGTTTGCCCCCATTGCTTCGCCCATTCAAAAAATGCCTATCAAGATGCCCTTCTGGATTATTTTCTGCTAGAAAGGGCAACTATCTCCAACCGGGAGTTTCGTGAATTCATTGGCGTCGACTCTGTCAAAACGGCCAACAAGATGCTCTCTTCATTGAATCTCCCGTACTCTTGCGAGAAGAAAGGCCGAGTCTATCACCGGCCGGAAGACTTTCTTTTCCAACTGGAGGAACGTTACCACCGCTTAAAATAAAAAGCCAGGGCCCTATAGCCCTGGCATTCCTATCATATGAACCTACTTCCTCGCCATCACCTTCGTCAGCGCCTTCTCCGCCGATGCAATTTCAATGCCCTGGTAATAGTGCTGGACGATCTCCTTATAGCTCTTCCCTTCGGCTGCCATTCCGTTGGCTCCATACTGGCTCATGCCAATGCCGTGGCCAAAGCCTTTTGTCTCGATGACAACCTGGCTGCCTTTAAGGGACCAGTTGAAATCACTGGACCTCAGGCTGAGCTTTTCACGGACAACCTTCCCGGTCAAGGTTTTGCCGCCAATCTCGATCTTGGCGACCCGGTTGCCGGCGGTCCGTTCGGTAATCTTGCCGATTTCCCCGTTCCCGTTAATCTTGACGCCCAGCTTCCTTTCAAACTCGCTCACCGGCATCGCCGTCTGGCTTGTGTATTTCGGTGTGCCAACATCCCATGGGCTTTCGACGCTCCTCAGATAGGGAAACGCATTAGGCCAGTAATCCTCCGAGTTTTCGGTAAACCCATTGCTCGTCGAAAAGAATGTTGCGTCGATTGGTGCGCCTTCATACGTTAAAATCTGACCATCCGTCGCCCTGACGGCTTCAGTAATTTTCTCCATCTTCCAGCTATAAGCCGAACCCCACAGCTGCTTCAGTTCATCCCTGTTTTTAAAAACCTGATGGGCCACGGAATCGGTCACCTGGGCACCCTGGGGAAGCTTGCCCCCTCCGCCTCCCATGATTTGTTTGACATAGTAAGTCCTTGCAGCAAGCGCCTGTGCCTTCAGAGCCTCCAGCTCGAACTCGGCCGGCATTTCAGCAGCAACGACGCCAATCAGGTATTCATCGAGCGGCAGCTTCTCCAGTGACGATTGGGCGGTGCGGAACACGGCCACCTCCACCGCAGAATCAGCAGACGGGCCCTTGGCTGCGGGAGTGCTGGCAGGCTGCTGGATATCCTCAGCCAGCTTTCCGTTTGTTTTGCCTTCCATAAATGGAAGAACAAGCATCGTGGGGATCAGGAGGATGACGGTGAAAAGAACGGCTGCTAGTACGAAGAGTGGATTGATTTTTGACATAAACGGCCTCCATAGAACAGGATTAACACGGGAACTCCCCGTCTCCATACATCCTATGGGCAAGGACAAGCATTTATGACAGCAATCTCCAGTCAAAATGCCGCCAAAGACAAGCTCGTCTATTTTCTGTCAATTGCCGCACATACCACATTTCCACGAATTTAATAAGCATAATCCCCATACAATGAAATACAGCACCTTCACTCCACTAAAGCGTGCCTGACCCTCAATACGGCAGTGCACTAAAGGGTGCCTGACCCCCAGTGCACTAAAGCACTAAACGGTGCCTGACCCCCGACACGGTGAAGCGTTCCCTTGTTAAAATGTTAAAACCGCAGAACAATGCTTTACACTCGCATGATTCTCCGGTTTTAACAGGACGTTTCTATTTAATTAAGCGTTCATGTCTGTTACGAAGGTTTCTGGTACTTCTACTTCGTCCGCTTCGGTTACGCGCTCAATGTCAGCGCCAAGGGCGGCGAGCTTGTCATGGAAGCCTACGTAGCCGCGATCAAGATGCTTCAGTTCGGTTACGCGGGTCACTCCGTCAGCCACAAGGCCAGTCAGGATCAAAGCGGCAGCCGCACGAAGGTCGGTTGCAGCGACTTCTGCTCCCTGCAGGTTGGATGGTCCGTTGACAATGACAGAGCGGCCATCGATTTTGATTTGCGCGTTCATGCGGCGGAATTCTTCCACATGCATGAATCGGTTTTCAAACACAGTCTCGGTGATCATGCCAGTTCCCTGGGCACGCAGCAGCAATGCCATCATCTGGGATTGCATATCGGTCGGGAATCCTGGGTGCGGCATCGTTTTGATGTCAACAGCTTTCAGGATGTCCGGGCCGATGACGCGCAGACCGTCTTCTTCCTCTTCAATCATGACACCCATTTCTTCCATCTTCGCAATCAAGGAAGATAAATGTTCCGGAACGGCTCCCCTTACAAGGACATTTCCGCCTGTAATTGCTGAAGCGACCATGAAGGTTCCTGCTTCGATCCGGTCTGGAATGATGTTGTGCTCGGCACCGAACAGTATTTCCACGCCTTCGATGCGGATGGTGCCTGTACCTGCACCGCGTACCTTGGCTCCCATTTTGTTCAGGAAGTTGGCAAGGTCGACAATCTCAGGTTCCTTGGCGACGTTCTCCATGATTGTCGTGCCTTTCGCAAGGACAGCGGCCATCATGATGTTCTCCGTTGCGCCTACGCTCGGGAAGTCGAGGTAAATTTTCGCGCCATGGAGGCCTTCCGGTGCTTCGGCTTCGATAAAGCCGTTTCCGACTTTTACAGTTGCACCCATTGCTTCGAAGCCCTTGAGGTGCTGGTCAATCGGACGGGAACCAATTGCGCAGCCGCCAGGCAATGCCACGCGGGCACGGCCATTCCTCGCCAGCAATGATCCCATAACTAGTACAGAAGCACGCATTTTACGTACATATTCAAATGGTGCCTCAATTTTCAACTCTCTGGATGCATCGACAACAATCGTATTATTTTCAAACTCCACATCTGCGTTTAAAGCACGGAGTACCTGGTTGATCGTATATACATCGGAGAGAGTCGGCACATCACGAATTACACTTTTTCCATCACTTGCTAATAATGTTGCAGCGATAACAGGCAGTACGGCATTTTTTGCTCCTTCTACTTTAACAGTGCCGCTTAGCCTTCTTCCGCCGCGGACGATGATTTTTTCCAAATGTATTCCCCTCCGCGTCCAATTTCTCTATATTAATATTCAATCGTAATGATGGGTGTGCCAACTACAACGGTAGTCTTACCGCCCATTCCGTCTGGTTTCCTGAGTCCAAGTTGCAAATTCATACCATGGTCCTTGCTTAATTTTCCGGAAAATAGCGGTGAATAGGCGGATGTCGAGATGAAGGTTTCCTCCTCAAGGGCCTCCACTTCTTCCGCGTTAAATGCCTCTAAAAGTCCGTTCATGTAATTAGGCAAAGACGAACCAATCATATCACTGATTTCACCTTTGATACAAGAAAAAGTTGTATAATTGCCTCGAAAAATGTCAAATAATCTGTTTTGCCATTCCTCATTTAAAAAAGACTCTGATCGTCTGTCCCATGAATGACCTCTGACCTCATACAATACATATGTACGTAAATGGCCGGATTCGCCTGATGATGTGATCGTGATCTTTTCTGTATAGCCAGAAGAAACAGATGTTGCGGTAAGGCTTTGCTGTTGTCCTTCTGCTGTTTCTTCCCATGACCAATTCGGGAATTTGGCTTGCAATTCAGCAGCCAGTTTTTCCTGGTCCGCCTGTTCTTTGACATCCTTCATTTCATTTCTTGCATATAAAGACCACTCATTGATTAAAATATGTTCGTCCTTCAAGACTGAGGCCATGGTCGCTAGCTCTTGGTCCACGTTTGCCACAGTCGTCCTATTCCCGGCTTGGAGCACAATAAAACCAATCATGCCAAAAATTGATAAAGTCCAAAGAATTCTATGCATATTCCTATCCCCTCTCCCTTAGTACCATTTTTACCAGGATGGGAAGGAGCATACTTGGGAATTCTCGTCACTTTTTGACAATTGGCCCGCCGGCTTTCGGACAACCTGCCCAGGCGTTTAGTCTAAAGGACAGATTGCGCACTTTCTCACAATGAAAAACACAATCCAATAACCATCATACTTAAAAAAAGCCTTTTTGAAAACATGTATTATTACCTAATTTAAGTAAAATCGAGGCAGCAATTACTGGAAAACCGCCGGCAGCTGCCTCGACCAGAGCAGATAATCCAAGAAAAAGCTGCTGACGGCCGAACCAAGGAAAATCGAAAGCATTATGTATAGCACTCTCGCCTGAAGCACACGGCCTGCCCTCAGGAATTTATCGAAGTTCAATGCCTGCAGCGCCCACCATGCCAAAGCTATGAAAACCAAATGTGAAACGATGCTAAGCAAAGCCTGCGGGCCAAAATTTGTCACCACGGCTCAGTCACCCCTTTCAGCTGGATCATACGGGGTTGTGGACTGAGCTTAAGCCACGTACACTCCCCTTTCTAATAGACGGAGGAACACCTGAAAAGTTTCACTTCCCCAAACTTTATTTTTTAAAAAAAGAAAACCGGCTCCCCCAAGCCGGCTTCCTTCTGTACATTCTATAAAACCCCTTTGTTTTGTGTAACAGGCCCAGGTCCCCCAACCTGGGCACAATCATATCATTGCATGAAATCAATAAACTGATTGAAGTTTGACTGCAGGAAGTCAAACGCGAGCTGCGGCAGGATTCCGAACAGGATGGTTGCCGCCGCGCAGATGATGATGACAGCGGTTGTTCCGGTTGGAAGCCTCCGCCTGGCTGCCGGCACTTCCCCCTGTACTGTTGCTGCCGCTTCTGCCCTTGCCAGCCCGGCTGCCGGCCTGAAGAACATCTGTGTCATGATGCCGAAGTAATACACATAAGACACAACCGTTGTCGCAATCATGATCGAGGCAAGCACATAATGTGATGGGTTGACCATGAGCGCGCCCAGGAAAATGTTCAGCTTGCCAATAAAGCCGGCCGTTCCAGGAATACCGGCAAGCGACAGAAGGAAAATGGCCATTGTTACCGCCAAGACCGGCGAACGCTGATACAGTCCGGCAAAATGGCTGATATCTTCTGAACCTTCTTTTGCCGTGATCAGCTGGATGACCGCGAACGCACCCATCCCCATGAACAGGTAGGCCAGCAGGTAGAACCAGATGCTGTCAAACATCACGTAGGACATCGCCGTAAAAGCGACCAGGATGTACCCGGCATGCGCGATGCTTGAGTAGGCAAACAGTCGCTTGATATTGCGCTGCCGCAGTGCAACTACGTTTCCGATGATCATGGTTGCACCGGCAAGGAAGCCGATATAATCCTGAAGTGCGAACAGCATCGGAAAGCCTTCATCGCCTGTTGGCACCGCCGCAAAGATGGACAGCATGATACGGATGACAATGATGAAGCCTGCGGTCTTGGAAACCACGCTAAGGAAGGCAGTGACCGGAGTCGGTGAGCCTTCATACACATCCGGTGCCCACATATGGAACGGAGCGGCCGCAATCTTGAATGACAGCCCGACAAAAATCATGAAGAACGCCAGGCCGAGCAGGTACAGATGCTGAGGATCGCTGACCGTCGACAGCATGCCCGCCATGGCCTTCAGGTTGGTTGTACCGGTAATTCCGTACACATAGCTCATTCCGAACAGCAGGATTGCTGTTGAAATGCTTCCGTTGATCACGTACTTCATCGCCGATTCATTCGTCTTCACATTGGTCTTGCGCAAGCCAGCAAGAATATATGAAGAAATCGAGAGCAGCTCAAGGCCGACGAACAAGGTGATCAAATCGCCGCTTGACGACATGATCATGGCGCCGAGCAAAGCCGTCAGGAACAAGTAGAAGAATTCGCCGCGGTATTCGCCGCGCCCTTCCTTCGGCTCGTAATCGATGGCCAGCAAAAACACGAGCGCCGACCCTGCCAAGAGCAGGATTTTAAAAGCTTTCGCGAACGAGTCGAGGCGGAAGGTGTCATATAAAATCGAGCCTGGGTCCCTGCCGATCAGGCCGAACACACTGACAAGCGCAAGCAGGATTCCCGCCAGGCCAATCCACCCAAGATGGTTGCGGTTGAACTTCTTCGGCAAAAACAAGTCAAGCAGCGTCAGGAGCGTGGCAACGATCAAAACGATGAATTCCGGTGTCATCAAACTCCATTCAAACGATAGCAATGTTTCTAAATCCATCTTTTCATCACCCTCCTAACCCTAGAACAATGGACTCTAACGGCTGACTGAGCACGGCCGGATACACGCCGATCAGGACAATCAATCCGATAAGCACAAGAACTGGCGCCCATTCAAACGATCTCAGGTCGGAGATGCCCGCATACTGGCGGTCCGAACGGCCGTAGGTGATCGCCAGGACGGCCCGCAGCAGGTAGACAGCGGTCATGATGATCCCGATGCAGCCGACGGCAGCAAGAATCGGCATTTCCCTGAACAGCCCAAGGAACGCCATGAACTCGCTGACGAATCCGCTCATACCCGGAAGGCCGAGCGAAGCCATCGCACCTGCAAGAAGGAATCCTGCCGTTAGCGGCATACCTTTCGCGAGCCCGCCAAGGTTGTTGATATTCGTTGTATGCACGCGCTCGTACAGCACGGAGACAAGGAAGAACAGCAGCGCCGAAATCAGGCCGTGGGACACAACCTGAAAGATCGCTCCCTGTATTCCCGCTTCGTTATTCGCTCCCAATCCGATTAGCACGATGCCCATATGGGAAATAGAAGAGTAAGCAAGGACCATCTTGAAATCCGTCTGGATAAAGGCCAGGAACGCTCCGTAAAGAAGGTTCACCACACCCAGAACGGCAATCAGCACGGCAAGCTCCGCAAACTGTTCCGGAAAAATGCCCATTCCGAAGCGGATTAAACCGTAGGCACCGATTTTCAGAAGCACGCCCGAGTGCAGCATAACAATCGATGGCGGTGCTTCCACGTGCACCCGCAGCATCCAGCTGTGGAGCGGAAAGATTGGCAGCTTGACGCCAAAGGCGATCAGCAGCGCAATCAAAAGTCCCATTTTAACAGAATCAGAGACTGGCGTCGGAAGCTGGGCCCCCTCTGTATTCAGGAATACTTTCAAGGCTTCGATATTGGAAGTCCCTGTTTTCGCAAACAGCACCATGATGACGATCAGGAGGACCGCCGATCCCAGTCCGTTGTAGACAAGGAAGCTGTAGGCCGCTTTTTCCTTGTTAAAATAGCCCCATTTGCCAATCAGGAAGAACATCGGAATCAGGGTGATTTCAAAGAACAGGAAGAACAGAATCAGGTTTTGGGCGGTAAAGACACCAAGCATCCCGATTTCAAGCAGCAAGAACAGCATGAAATACCCTTTCCACTCTCGTTTAATATGGAAAGAAGCCAGTGCAGCCAGGCTCGCGAGCACTGCAGTCAGGACGACCATCAGGAGCGAGAAGCCGTCAAGGCCTAGCTCGTAATAGACGGTAAAAAGGTTCGGGTCGAGCTGCCCAAAGCTGCCGAACTGCATCCAGCGGACTTTCTCGCCGTAATCGGCCAGGTCCTTCCCTCCCTGGTAGGAAAAGTAGGCAAGCAAGGCAAGCACCGTTGCCGGCAAAGTCGCCAGGACGCCGACGAGCTTGATGCCCTTTTCACCGGTCTTCGGCATGAACGCAAGCAGCACAATGCCCAGCAGAGGGGAGAGAACTAAAAGGCTTAAATAAATACTATTCATCCTATATACCCCCCTGTGAGCGCAAAGATGAGCAACAGAACAGCAAGTCCGAGGAATGCTGCCATTCCATACGTCTGGATCTGTCCGTTCTGGAACCTAGAGCCTGATTTTCCAAGCAAGGAGACCACTCCCGCCACTAGCTTCATCAGGCCTTCAACAAGGAACAGCTCGATGAAACGCAGGAACAGCGAAACCGACCTGGTGGCGTAGACAACGGAAAGATTGTAAAACTCGTCGATAAAATACTTGTTGCGGACGATGCTGTACGTAATTGGCGCGCGGCTTGTAAACCAGTCGCGGGCAAGGCTTTTTTTATAATACATAAGATAGGCCAGGAAAATCCCTGCCAAGGAAACCAGCGTCGCCACAATCATGATCCAGGCCGGGCCTTCGATGTGGCCGTGGCCGAGGGCTTCATTGCCTTCCACCAGCCAGTCGCCAAGGAACGTGCCGAACCACGGAGTGTTCACATAACCTGCAACCACCGCCAGGACGCCAAGGACGACCATCGGCATCGTCATCGTGGCTGGTGACTCTTGGACATTGCCCAGCGGGCTGCGTGCTTCGCCCGTAAAGACCATAAAGAACAAACGGAACATATAAAAAGCAGTAAAGAATGCCGCAATTACGGCCAGGATGAACAAGAAATAGTTGCCATGCGCCCAGACGGCGATCAGGATTTCATCTTTACTGAAAAAACCCGAAAACAAAGGCACACCCGAGATGGCCAGCGTTCCCATCAGGAACAGCGGACCTGTGAGCGGAAGCTTCTTCCATAAACCGCCCATCTCTTCGATATTCTGTTTATGATGGAGCGCATGAATCACGCTTCCTGCTGCCAGGAACAGCAACGCTTTGAAAAACGCGTGCGTCATCAGGTGGAACACACCCGCCACATAGCCGGCAGAACCAAGCGCGAGCATCATGTAACCAAGCTGGCTCACCGTCGAATAGGCAAGCACCCGCTTGATATTGGTCTGTGCAAGGCCGATGCTGGCGGCAAAAATCGCCGTGAAGGCACCGATAATCGCGACGGTCATCATTGCCGTTTCACTCGCTGCGAACAGCGGGAATGTGGCCGCAACGAGGTAGACACCGGCGGCAACCATTGTCGCGGCATGGATCAAAGCCGACACAGGCGTCGGACCTTCCATCGCGTCCGGAAGCCAGGTATGCAGCGGGAACTGGCCGGATTTCCCGACCGCCCCGATAAAAATCAGGATCGCTGTCAGGGTAATCATTGTCCCTGAAATACTGCCTGCTTCCACGGCTGCGAAGATTTCATCATATTCAAAACTGCCAACTTGCCAGAATAATAGGATCATCCCGATCAACAGTCCGACATCGCCGATGCGTGTCATGATAAACGCTTTTTTCGCGGCAGCCCTGGCTTCGTTCTTGAAATAGTAGAAGCCGATCAACAGGAAGGAACCAACACCGACAAGCTCCCAGAAGATATAGGTTTGCAGCAGGTTCGGAGACAGGACGAGTCCAAGCATCGCAAACGTGAACAGCCCAAGATAGGCATAGAACACATGGAACCTGTCATCTCCATGCATATAGCCTTTTGAATAAGTATGTACAAGAAAGCTGACGAGTGACACGATCACCAGCATCAACGCGTTTAACTGATTTACCTCAAATCCCGCTGTTAACTCTAGTTCGCCTATTTTGAGCCAGACAGCTTCCGCTTTATAGGAGGCCGGCGCCGCCATACGCTCCACCAGTACGATCACTGAAAAGACCAAAGAGGCAAGGGTCAGCAAAATCCCTGCATACGCACTGCCTTCTTTCAGCTTCCGGCCGAACAGAAGGAGGAAGACAAACGATAAAAGCGGGAAAAGCGGAATGAGCCAAGCATTCTCCATGTATATCACAATCCCCTTTTTTGAACGCGCCCTCTTTCTTTTCGCGCGTCTAGATTGTGCCCTCTGTGAAGGGCTGTCCGCCGCGTTACCACATTAACGCGCCGGGGGTCAGGCACTCTTTAGTTAAGTAAAGCAACAATTAGTGTTTCATGGTGTTGATTTCGTCGATGTTGACGGTTCTGCGGTTGCGGTACAGCGCCAGCAATATGGCAATTCCGACTGCGACTTCCGCGGCGGCTACGGCGATGACAAACACGGCGAATACCTGGCCGGTGATGGCCGGAGTCATTCCGTACTTGCTGAAGGTAACCAGGTTGATGTTCACCGCATTCAGCATCAATTCAATCGAAATGAGCACGATGATGGTATTCCGCTTCGTCAGCGCCCCGTAAAGGCCGATGCAAAACAGAATCAAGGCAAGAGCGAGGAAGGCGGTAATTGGGACTGAACTCATTGCTTTTCCGCCTCCTTTCCATCATCCTTGCGGGACAGGACAATTGCGCCTATAAGGGCGACCAGCAGAAGCACCGACATCAGCTCGAACGGAATCACAAAGTCCCTGTACAGGGCCATCCCAATTTGCTCCGTATTGCTGACATGAAGGGCAGCGGGCGTTGTGCCAAAGTCCAGGCCATAAATCCCGATATAAAAGAGTGCTCCAAACGAGAGGACGCCGATCAGCAGCAGCACGCGCTTCCAGGCCCCTACTGTCGGCTGCTCCTCTTCGTCCTGGTGCCTCGTCAGCATGATGCCGAACAGCATGATGATCGTAATCGCACCAGAGTAGACAAGAATCTGGACAACTCCCAGGAATTCAGCGCTGAGCAAAATGAAGATTCCCGCAATGCTCGCAAAGGTAAAAAACAGCCCGAGCACCATATGGACGACCTTCGTCAGGTTCAATAACAGCATGCCGCCGACGACCGCCACGATGGCTAGTGACATAAATGCCAAAAATTCACCTGATAACGTCATGCCTTATTCTCCTTCCGAACGTTTTCGTCGTTTTCATCCAGCCATTCCAGGTTCTTAAACAATTCGTCACGGCTGTACTCGGCAAGCTCGAAATTATTGGTCATCACGATGGCCTCTGTCGGGCATACCTCTGTGCACAGGTCGCAGAGGATGCAGATTTCAAAATTGATATCGTACGTATCAATGATTTTTCCTTTTTTCGTCGGATCAGGGTGCTTCTTGCCTGTCAACTGGATGCAGTCTGTCGGGCAGATATTGGCACACTGGTTGCAGACGATGCATTTTTCCGGATAAAATTTCTGGATGCCGCGGAACCTGTCCGGCAGCGGCAGTGGTTCATTCGGGTAATCGTAGGTAACCTTTTCTTTCGTCAGGTTTTTAAGGGTATAGGCTAATCCTTTTGTCCATCCCAACACGTTTGTTCACCCCTTTTGAAAGAGTGCCAGCGCACGATGGCGCTGCACCTGTTAGTTTTTTAGCTGAAGTAAATTAGACTGTTGATTTCCGTTACAGGCGCTTCGCTTTCCGCGGGCGGCCCGGGAAGCCTCCTCGGCGCCTGTGGCGCCTGTGGGGTCTTCCCTGACCCTTGCTCCCGCAGGAGTCTTCGCGCCTTCCACTCCAATCAACAGGGCTGTTCACCCTTTAAAAAAGCTCCAGCAATTCTTTTATCAGTGCGGTCAGGAAGATGTTGGCCAGCGCGACTGGCAGCAGCACTTTCCAGGCGAATTCTATCAGCTTGTCGGCGCGAATCCGCGGGAATGTTGCGCGGAACCAAATCAGGATGTAAACGACAAGGCTGAATTTGAGCGCGAACCAGACAGCCCCCGGAATGAAGCCCAAAAACGGCAGCGGCAGCCACCCGCCAAGGAACACCACGGTGATCAGGGACGCCATCGCGAACATATACACATACTCGGCAAGCATAAACATCGCCCAGCGGAAACCGGAGTACTCGGTATGGAAACCGGCGACCAGTTCGTTTTCCGCTTCAGCAAGGTCAAACGGCACGCGGTTCAGCTCGGCCACTGCGGCGATGAAGAAGACGACGAAGGCCACCGGCTGCAGCAGGATGAACCAGACACCCTCCTGAGCGGCAACAATCTCGTTCAGGTTCAGGCTTCCGGTAAGCAGGATGATTCCGAGCACACTCATGACAAGCGGGATTTCGTACGAGATCATCTGTGATGCTGCCCGCATTCCGCCAAGCAGCGAGAATTTATTGTTCGAAGCCCAGCCGCCAAGAAGGAACCCGACGACCGACATTCCTGATATGGCAACGTAATACAGCAGGCCAATGCCAAGGTCGGCGAATTGCAGATTGTCCGTCAGCGGAATCGTCGCCATGACCATGAACGATGGCGCAAACGCAATGACCGGTGCAATGATGAACAATGGCCGGTCCGCCGCTTTCGGGATGATGTCTTCTTTTAAAAGCAGCTTCAATACATCAGAAACTGTCTGCAAAAGGCCCCAGCGGCCCCCGAGATGGTTCGGGCCGTAACGTCCCTGCATGAACCCGAGCACTTTCCGTTCAGCCAGGATTCCGTACGTAACAAATCCAAGTATCACAAGCAAAAGGACAGTGGCCAGCAGGAAGAAAATCCCGAAATTGGCCAGTCCCGGACTGGAGTGAAGCAGATCCTGAACCATTAGCCGTCAACCTCCCCTAGGACGATGTCAACCGCTCCTAAAATAGCAATCAGGTTGGAGATATTCTCTCCTTCTAGCAATTTGGGCAGGATTTGGAGGTTGTAGAAGGACGGCCTCCTGAATTTCAGGCGGTATGGCTCTTTCTTGCCGTCTCCGGCAATATAGCAGCCAATTTCCCCTCTTGCCCCTTCAATCCTCACAAATGTTTCTCCTTTTGGCGCTTTGAGGATCTTTGGTACCTTGGCCATGATTTCCCCTTCCTGCGGGAACTGTTCCACGGCCTGTTCAATGATTTTCAGTGATTCTTCCACCTCGGCAAGGCGGCATTCATAGCGGGCATACGCGTCCCCATCCTCGCGGGTGACGACATCAAAGTCAAAACGGTCATAGATGGAATACGGCTCATCCTTGCGCAGGTCCCACTTGACGCCAGTTGAGCGCAGGTTCGGACCGCTCAGGGAATAATTGATCGCGTCTTCCTTACTGTATTTGCCGACGCCTTTTGTCCGGTTCAGGAAGATTTCATTTCCGGTCACAAGCTGGTGGTAGCCTTTCAGCTCTTCCCTCATATAAGGAACAAAGTCACGGACTTTTTCCAGCCAGCCTTCAGGAGCATCCCACTTCACGCCGCCGACGCGCATATAATTGTATGTCAGGCGCGCCCCAGACAGCTCATTCAGCAGGTTGAGAATCATCTCGCGGTCACGAAACGCGTACAATAGCGGGCTCGTCGCCCCGAAATCGAGAATGAAGGTTCCCCACCATAGCAGGTGGCTGGCAACCCTGTTCAATTCCATGGCCAATATCCGCAAATACTCTGCCTTTTCCGGCACCTGGATGTTCATCATCGTTTCAGCCGCATGGCAGATGACGTAATTATTGGTCATGGCCGATATGTAATCCATCCGGTCGGTATACGGAATAATCTGCGTAAACTGCAGGTTCTCCGCGAGCTTTTCCGTCCCGCGGTGCAGATATCCGATGACCGGCTTGGCTTCAATAATTATTTCACCGTCAATTTTTAAAACGAGACGGAATACGCCGTGTGTACTCGGGTGCTGCGGACCAACGTTCAGGAGCATTTCTTCAGTGCGTATCACCGGCTACACCTCCACATCATACGGTTCGTAGTCTTTTCTTAATGGGTGGCCGATCCAGTCCTCACCCAGCATGATGCGACGGAGGTTTGGATGTCCAGTAAACTTGATGCCGAGCAGGTCGTATGTTTCGCACTCCGGCCAATCGGCCCCTGCCCAGAGCGGCTGCACAGAATCGATCACCGGCGCATCGCGGTCCAGCTTGACCTTGAGGGCCACACTCTGGCGGTTTTTATAGGAATAGAGATGCACATACACTTCCATGTGAGTCTGGAAGTCGGTGCCGTGAAGCTCGGAAAGATAGTCGAAGCCCAGGCTCTCATTGTATTTCAGGTACTGAGCCACTTTTTTATACGACTCCGGCTTGGCTACCAGGGTAGGCACATCTTTGGAAAGTTTATTAATATATGAATCTTCCAGAACATCCGGACCCAAGTGTTCAGTGATGATTTTCACATATTTATCCAGATACTTCTGATTTGGCGACGGCTGTTCGGGTTCTGCCGGCGCACTGGCTGCGGCCTTTCCGCCAGCCTTGGCCTTTGCTGCAGCAGCTGCTGCGGCCTTTGCCTTGGCAGCGGCGATTGCTTTCGCCTTGGCATCATCGCCTCCATCTCCGGCGCCTTCTGCGGCTTTTTTCTTGGCTGCTGCGGCAGCTTTCGCCTTCGCTATGGCAGCAGCTTTCTTTTTCGCCAGGTCGTCATCATCACTCGCTGCCGGCTCGGCTGACCCGCTTTCCCCGGCCTGCTCCATTGCCTTGCGTTTCGCTGCGGCGGCAGCTTTCGCTTTTGCTACGGCTGCGGCTTTCTTCTTCTCCAGGTCGTCATCTCCAGCTTCCGCTGCTTCCGCACTTTCCCCTGCCTGCTCCATCGCCTTGCGTTTCGCTGCTGCTGCGGCTTTCGCTTTTGCTACGGCTGCGGCTTTTTTCTTCGCCAGGTCGTCATCTCCAGCTTCCGTGCTCTCCCCCGCCTGCTCCATCACCTTGCGTTTCGCTGCGGCGGCAGCTTTGGCCTTCGCTACGGCGGCGGCTTTCTTTTTCGCCAGGTCGTCCTCATCGCTTGCTGCCGGTTCTGCTGACCCGCTTTCGGCGAGTTCCTTTTCCTTACGTTTCGCCGCGGCGGCCGCTTTCGCTTTCGCTACGGCTTCGGCCTTTTGCCTTGCCAGGTCGTCTGCATCATCTGCGGTACTCTTGGCACTTCCGCTTTCAGCCAGTTCCTTTTCCTTACGTTTCGCCGCGGCTGCCGCTTTCGCTTTCGCTACGGCTTCGGCCTTTTGCCTTGCCAGGTCGTCTGCATCATCTACGGTATTCTTGGCACTTCCGCTTTCAGCGAGTTCCTTCGCCTTCCGCTTTGCGGCTGCTGCGGCTTTTGCCTTGGCGACCGCCTCTTTCTTCAGCTGTTCCAGATCCTTTTCCCCGCTCATGAGTTAGATCACCCTCTTCCCGGTCTTCGCCTCGTAACGGATTTTCTCTTTTAACTTATTGATTCCATAAATCAAGGCTGCCGGATTCGGCGGGCAGCCCGGTATATACACATCCACCGGGATAATCTGATCAACGCCCTTGACGACGGAATAGGATTTTACATACGGTCCGCCTGCAGTCGCACAGGATCCCATGGCAATGACCCATTTAGGCTCAGCCATCTGGTCATACAGCCGGCGAACGGTTGGCGCCATCTTTTTTGTCACGGTTCCCGAGACGATCATGACGTCCGATTGGCGCGGCGAGTTCCGGTAGAATGTCCCAAAACGGTCCAGGTCATAATGCGCCGAACTCGAGGCCATCATCTCGATCGCACAGCAGGCAAGACCGAATGTCATCGGCCAGAGCGAGTTGCTCCGCGCCCAGCCTTTTACCTGCTCGAGCGAGGTAAAAAGAATATTCTGTTTAATTTCTTCATACTCTGCATCTGTCACATCATAAAGTTTTAAATCCATTTGAGCACCTTCTTTTTCCATGCGTAGATGAGCCCGATCAGGAGCATCACAACAAAAATCAGCATCTCAATCAAAGCAAAGATTCCTAGTTTTTCATAGGCGACCGCCCATGGATACAAAAATACTGTTTCTACATCAAAAATAACGAACATCAGGGCAAACACGTAATACCGGACATTGAATTGCACTCTGGCATCATGGAATGGTTCCATTCCGCTCTCGTACGTCGTATACTTCGACTCGATCGCTTTGTACGGCGGTCTCAGAAGCTTCGCTGCGAACAGTGCCACCACGGGCAGCAATATCCCGAGACATAGGAACACAAAGACGATCAAATAATTATTTTGATATACGTTCAAAAGTTCCATGCCCATCCCCCCATTGTTGTAAAATTTCTTACTATTAAAATATGTAACCGATAACAATTATATCATTGTTGCCAAAAAGTGTCGATAAAGCGTTTTGCCTTTTTCCCAAATATCCCCTGTGTGCAGCGTGTATTTTTTTGCATAATAATTTTGTTTTTTAGTAGACTTAGTTCATGTTATGAATTGGGATGCGAAGATTAGACCTGGAAATGCGAGGTAGGGCCAGAAGCACTAATCTCCTCCCCCCTCATTTCACACCGCACAAACAAAAAACACCTCCCGCAATAGCGGAAGGTGCTTCTTCAATCTATATTCTTCTCTGTGCAATGGAGATCCGGTTGATTGCGCGCTGCAAGGCGAGCTCGGCCCGTTTGAAATCGATGTTTTCCTGCTGGCGTTCCCGCAGGCGCTGTTCTGCACGCTCTTTCGCACGAACAGCACGTTCAATGTCAATTTCACTCGATTTTTCAGCTGTCTGGGCAAGGATCGTGACTGTGTCCGGACGGACTTCCAGGAAGCCTCCGCTGACAGCGACATAATCAGTGTTAACACCTTTCATTAACCGAACTGCACCAATTTGCAGCGGTGCAACCATCGGGATATGGCCTGGCAGGATTCCAAGTTCGCCTGTCTGCGCCTTGGTGCTGACCATTTCCACTTCTGAATCATAAACCGGTCCATCAGGAGTAACAACATGGACTTTCATCGTCTTCATTTTTTACCCTCCTGGTCCGAGATTAGGCCTCTACACCCATGCGTTTTGCATTCTCGATGACCTCTTCAATACGGCCGACTAGGCGGAACGCATCTTCTGGAAGGTGGTCATACTTGCCATCAAGAATTTCCTTGAAGCCTTTAACCGTTTCCTTAACTGGCACATAAGAACCAGGCTGGCCGGTAAACTGCTCGGCAACGTGGAAGTTCTGGGACAGGAAGAACTGAACGCGGCGGGCGCGGTGTACGACAAGCTTGTCTTCGTCACCCAGCTCGTCCATACCAAGGATTGCGATGATATCCTGCAATTCACGGTAACGCTGCAGTGTAGACTGCACGCGGCGTGCCACTTCATAATGCTCTTCGCCGACAATCTCAGGAGAAAGCGCGCGTGAAGTAGAAGCCAGCGGGTCCACCGCCGGGTAGATACCCATTTCGGAAAGCTTACGCTCAAGGTTTGTTGTTGCATCCAAGTGGGCGAAAGTTGTCGCCGGAGCCGGATCCGTATAGTCATCGGCTGGTACATAGATCGCCTGGATGGAAGTAACGGAACCTACGTTAGTAGATGTGATCCGCTCCTGCAATTTACCCATTTCAGTAGCAAGTGTCGGCTGGTAACCTACCGCGGATGGCATACGGCCAAGAAGGGCGGAAACCTCGGAACCTGCCTGTGTGAAACGGAAGATATTGTCCATGAAGAAAAGAACGTCCTGTCCTTGCTCGTCACGGAAATATTCCGCCATGGTCAAACCAGTCAGGGCAACACGCATACGCGCTCCCGGCGGCTCGTTCATCTGGCCGAATACCATCGCGGTCTGCTTGATAACGCCAGAATCAGTCATTTCATAGTAAAGGTCATTTCCTTCACGGGTACGCTCACCGACACCAGCGAATACGGAAATACCGCTGTGCTCCTGGGCGATGTTGTTGATCAATTCCTGGATAAGAACGGTCTTGCCTACACCGGCACCGCCGAAGAGGCCGATCTTACCACCCTTGATGTAAGGGGCAAGCAAGTCAACAACCTTGATTCCAGTCTCAAGAATTTCTACTTCTGTGGATAATTGTTCAAACGTTGGCGCTTCCCTGTGGATAGCGTCACGGCGTGCATCAGCCGGAATGGCCGGGTCAAGGTCGATGGTCTCTCCCAAAACGTTGAATACACGGCCAAGTGTTACGTCACCAACTGGTACGGAGATGGCCGCACCTGTGTCGACAACCTCCACGCCGCGCATAAGGCCGTCTGTTGAGGACATCGCGATTGTCCGCACTGTGTCATCACCCAAGTGAAGGGCTACTTCAAGGGTTAGGTCGATGTCCACTTCAGATTCATTCTGCGCTTTATTAACGATCTTCAATGCGTTATAGATCTCAGGAAGGCTGCCGCTTTCGAACTTCACGTCAACAACCGGACCCATAACCTGGAGAACGCGTCCTTTGTTCATCTTGTTCCCTCCTATCGTACTCTTTCCTGCTATATCGTACAGGACACTCCCGCCCTGTTTTTAATCAAAATTATTCTAGCGCTGCTGCGCCGCCGACGATCTCGGTGATTTCCTGCGTAATCGCCGCCTGACGGGCACGGTTGTAGCTGAGGCTCAGCTGGCCGATTAGATCTTTCGCGTTGTCCGTCGCGTTCTTCATTGCGTTCATGCGCGCGGCATGTTCGCTGGCCTTGCTGTCAAGCAATGCCCCGAAGATTAGGCTTTCCGCGTATTGAGGCAAAAGAACCTCAAGGATTTCTTCCGCATTCGGCTCGAATTCATAGGAAGTAAGTTTCGTCGGAACTTCAATGTCCGTCAGCGGAAGAAGCTTCTTCTCGGTTACTTCCTGTGAAATGGCGCTAACGTAATGGCTGTAGTACACAAACAGTTCATCGAATGTGCCGTCCGAGAACATGCCAACAGCACTGCTGGTGATATCCTGGATTTCACTGAACGATGGCTGGTCGGCCACGCCTGTGATATCAAGAACGACATTCATTCCCTGTTTGATGAAAAAGTCTCGGCCTACCCTGCCGATGGCGATGATGGCGAACTCGTCATTCGACTTATGGCGGCTTTTGACTGTCTGGAATACCTGGCGGATGACGTTGCTGTTAAAAGCACCGGCAAGGCCGCGGTCCGACGTGATGACCAGATAACCCGTCTTCTTGACCGGGCGGCTTACAAGCATAGGATGATTGGAGTCCTGGCTTCCCATTGCAATGGAGGCCGTTACTTCCTGGATTTTCTCCATGTAAGGAACGAATGCTTTCGCATTCATTACTCCGCGGTTCCATTTGGAGGAGGACACCATTTCCATCGCCTTGGTGATCTGGCTCGTCTTCTTCGTCGAATTAATCCGGTTTTTAATATCGCGTAAAGATGCCATAGGTTCTCACCACCCTTTTAGAAAATGTTAGATAAATTTCTTAAGTCAGCGCCCCAGATTATGAGGCGCCAACTTTAAAATTATTCTGAAATCGCAAACGTCTTTTTAAAGTCGTTGATTGCAGCGGCCATATCTTCGTCCTTTGGAAGTTCCTTGGTCGTGCGGATATGGTCTAACACTTCTTTGCGGTTGTGGTCTAACCATGTATGGAATTCAGCTTCGAAACGACGGATGTCCGTTACCGGAATATCGTCAAGGAAGCCGCGTGTCAATGCATAAAGGATGGCAACCTGCTTTTCTACGGAAATCGGCTTGTTCAGATCCTGCTTCAGTACTTCAACTGTACGCGCACCGCGGTTCAGCTTCGCCTGTGTTGCTGCATCAAGGTCGGAACCGAACTGGGAGAATGCTTCCAGTTCACGGTAGGACGCAAGGTCCAGACGCAGTGTACCGGCAACCTTCTTCATCGCTTTGATCTGCGCGGATCCACCTACACGGGATACGGAAAGACCAGCGTTGATCGCCGGACGCACGCCGGAGAAGAACAGGTCGGACTGAAGGAAGATCTGTCCATCTGTGATGGAAATAACGTTTGTCGGGATATAGGCAGAAACGTCCCCTGCCTGTGTTTCGATAAATGGAAGCGCCGTAATCGAGCCTGCACCTTTCGCATCGCTCAACTTCGCAGCGCGCTCAAGCAAGCGGCTGTGAAGATAGAATACGTCCCCTGGGTAGGCTTCACGGCCTGGAGGACGGCGAAGCAGCAAGGAAAGCTCACGGTAAGCGGCTGCCTGCTTAGTCAGGTCATCATAGATGACAAGAACGTGCTTGCCTTCGTACATGAATTCTTCCGCCATGGATACACCTGCATATGGAGCAAGGTACAGAAGCGGTGCCGGCTGGGAAGCCGAAGCGGTTACGACGATTGTGTAGTCCAATGCGCCATTTTTACGAAGAGTTTCAACGGCATTACGTACAGTCGATTCCTTCTGCCCGATGGCTACATAAATACAGATCATGTCCTGTCCCTTTTGGTTCAGGATCGTATCGATCGCAACAGATGTTTTACCAGTCTGGCGGTCACCGATGATCAGCTCACGCTGTCCGCGGCCGATTGGCACAAGGGCGTCAATCGCCTTGATACCAGTCTGCAATGGCTCATGAACAGATTTACGGTCCATAACGCCAGGTGCATTGTACTCGATTGGACGAGTTTTCGTTGTATTGATTGGACCCATGCCATCGACTGGCTGTCCAAGGGAGTTCACGACGCGGCCGATTAGCTCCTCACCAACCGGAACCTCCATGATGCGGCCCGTGCGGCGGACCTCATCGCCCTCGCGGATTTCCGTGAAAGGTCCAAGGATAATGATACCAACGTTATTTTCCTCAAGGTTCTGAGCCATACCCATAACGCCGTTTGAAAATTCAACAAGTTCTCCAGCCATGGCGTTATCAAGACCATGAACACGGGCAATTCCGTCACCAACGGAGATGACTGTACCCACATCACTTACTTGAATTTCCGCCTGATAGTTTTCTATTTGCGACTTTATCAGCGCACTAATTTCTTCAGCTTTGATGCTCATGAGTTTCACCCCTATCTACGAATCTTAGCCTAACAATCTGCGTTCCAGGCGATCAAGCTTTCCGCGGAGGCTGCCGTCAAAAATGCGGTTGCCGATGCGCAGCTTCACGCCGCCGAGCAAATTGGAATCTGTAATGTTTTCTATTTGAAGCCTTTTCTTTCCTACCTTTGGTGCAAACGCAAGTGATAATGCTTCAGCCTGCTCAGCGGTCAACGGCTGGGCACTGTAAACCTTTGCTTCGGCGATTCCTTTTCCCTCATTCGAAAGTTCGATGAATTGGTCGGCCACTTCGGCAATCAGGCTTGTACGATGGCGGTCAACCAGGACCATCAGCGTATTTTGCACGAATGGATGAACGGAACCAAATGACTGTTTCAAAAGCTCTTTTTTCCTATCCTGCGAAAGCTTTGGAGAAGCCAAAACGGACCTTAATCCCGGGTTGTTCTCCGCTACGGTCTTCACGACACGAAGGTCTTCTTCGACATTATTGAGAAGCTGATGTTCTGAAGCAACTTGAAAAAGAGCCAGCGCATAACGCTTCGCTATTGTCGAGCTGCTCATTTGCCATCTCCTGCCTCTACAATATAATCATTAATCAATTTTTCCTGATCGGCTGCGCTAAGTTCTTTTTCAATCACTTTGGAAGCGATCATGACAGATAGAGTAGCAACTTGTTCACGAATGGCTGCAACAGCCTGTTCTTTCTGCATTTCAATTTCGAGCTTGGCGGATTCCCTGATACGGTCAGACTCAGTGCGTGCAAGTGCAATGATTTCATCGCGCTGGATATCGCCCTGTTTCTTGGCATTCTCAATGAGTCCTTGCGCTTCTGTACGCGCCTGCTTCAATAGTTCACGCTGTTCTTCCAAAAGCTTGCTTGCCTCTGTACGGCTCTTTTCAGCCGCATCGATTTCTCCGGCAATATGCTCTTCACGCTGCTTCATGATGCCCATAAGTGGACCCCAGGCATACTTTTTAAGCAATGCCAACAGGACAAGGAACATAATCAACTGAAATAAAATGTCTCCCGTATTCAATCCTCCGGCAGTTGCACCTAATACTAAACTGCTTGTTAACACCCTCTGTTCACTCCCTTCAAGAGTCTGCTATAAATGATGATTTTCCGCCTCTTTCGGCCACAGGGAGCCCCGGAGCGGACAATTTGCTTTATATTAGAACGAATGTTTTGTTAGGACATAAATGAATGGCGAAGGTTCGCTTGGAATGATCTTCGCCATTTTGGAAACGACATTTCAGTTATTACTGACCCATAACGATGAACGCGATAACAACCGCGATGATAGGAATCGCCTCGACCAATGCAACCCCGATGAACATTGTAGTTTGAAGTTTGCCTTGTGCTTCCGGCTGGCGAGCGATACCTTCAACTGTACGAGATACGATAAGACCGTTACCGATACCGGCACCGAGTGCTGCTAAACCGATTGCAATTGCTGCTGCTAAAAGACCCATTAGATAGTTCCTCCTTATTGGTTAGAAAAAATGAATGTATTTGGTTTTGTTCATAAATGAACAGGTAATATATTAATGGTCTTCACTTACCTTATGGGCAAGATAAACCATTGTTAACATTGTGAAGATAAACGCTTGGATTGCTCCGATAAAGACCGAGAAGCCCTGCCATGCAAGCATCGGAACGATTGCGGCCAAATGTCCGCCAAATCCTGTTGCCAGGCTGCCGGCAATGAGGCCCAGCAGGATTTCACCTGCATAGATGTTACCGTAAAGACGCAGGCCGAGAGTGAGCGTATTCGCAAACTCTTCAATTATTTTGATGGGGAACATAAACCAGAACGGCTTGAAGAATTCCTTGCCGTAAGCAGCTGTCCCCTTCAGTTTGACGCCATAATAATGCGAAAGCGCCACAACCATTACTGCTAATGTCAAGGTTATGACCGGATCGGCTGTCGGTGACTTCCACCACAGCTCGTTGTCATAGACGACAGAAAACGGAAGCCCCAGCATGTTGGATACAAAGATATACATGATCAAGGTAAGCCCAAGCAGATGGAATCTCCCGCCATCCTTCCAATCCATTGAGCTCTTGATGATTCCCTTAACAAAATCCATCACCCATTCTATGAAGTTTTGGGCTCCGGCAGGTTTCATCGCAAGCCTGCGAGTGGACAGAACGGCAATAAGAAAAACAATTGCGCTGGCTATCGTAATCATCAGGATGTTAGCCAGATTAAAATTAAGTCCTAAAAATGTAACTATAGGATTTTCATGATGCACCAGTATTCACCTCTCTTCCCCGCTATCAACTATGTAAAGACTGGATAACAAAATCTATCATAATGACAAAATATGATGTCATTAATCCCACAACTACACTAAACAGATGGATTTGGTCGGGATATTCCATCGCCAACATGATGGACAGCACCGCCGCCGCCACGCGCGACAAAAGTCCGAGCGACCTGACCCTTTTCTCCTGCATGACAGCCTCGCCAAACTTTTCCGTCCTTCTCGCAAGCAGCCAGAGATTGAAAAGACTGACGATGGTGCCAATCACCAAGCCTGCAAAAATGGGCTTGTACACGGTAAAACCCCATCCAAGAACATAGATGGATAACAAAAAAAATATGTACTTCCGCTGGCGTGCAAAAACAACCTGAATTTCCGGCATAGATGTCTATTCTCCTGAAAAGTAATGATGGACAAGACGGAATACTCCATAGACCCCCGCTGCCAGCCCGGCAAGCAATCCAACTACCAGGAAAAGCGGCTCTGTGCCCATGTTCCTGTCCAGCCATCGTCCTAAAAAAACCCCCGCCAGCACCGACCCTGCAAGCTGGGAAAGTATGGCCGACATTAAGGCCATTGCCTGAAAAGGATGACGGTTACCATTACGCATTTTTCGCTTCCTCCCATCCTGTGAGCGGAGCGGTTGACGACTTGCAAAACATATAAAAAATAAGGAATCACGCTACAAAGAAAAGCTTGCTTTTTTGTGTTGAAAACCTTATCATTATACCCTTTGTAAGCATACAATAGCCAATTGTCAATGTCAATCGATTCTAGCTAAAAAGTTCACATACTTATCACTTTTATAAATTTCCATTACTGGATATTTTTAAATATTATATCACAAAAAAATCGGAGAGGGGATTTCCCTCTCCATTTAGGATTATTGTTCCGGGGGCGGAATAAAGATGAACGTCTCCACATCGTGCTCCACCCCGGCTTTTCGGGCGAAAACCTTGGCGATAAACCCGCCCTCCCCCGGAAGCTTGCTGGCCGGAATATCTTTTTGGAGTAGACCTTTTTTGATGTTTCGCCCCCAGTCAAGAAAGCCGATGAACCGGAAGTCATCCGGGTCGAACAAGGCAATGCCGAATTCCTCGGCGCCGCCAGGCAGATAGACTTCATAGCGGAAGCATCCCGGTTTATCGCCCGGTGAAAAGGCAAAGCCCATCACGCGCGGATAATCCGGTTCCTCTAGCACATACAGGTAAGGAATGGTGATCGCTCTGCTTCCCTCCTGTAAAACCAGATAGCCGTCATGCAGCTTTTTTTGAAAGGCTGATGGGTCGACAGTCATCCTGAGCTTCAGTTTCCTCTTTTCGCCAGGAGCCAGTTCAAAACTGAGCGGCAGTTCCCAGTCCAGGCCGTCTTCCCGCTTTGGCACTTGGAAAGAATACCTTTTAGGGAACTGGCCATGGTTTTGGACTTCAATCTGGGCGAAATGCTCGTGCATCCTGTCGGCAAGCTGGAACTTCCCAAACTGCAGCGATCCCGGAAGCACCAGTGTTTCGGCAGCAACGGCCTTTTCCGCCTGGATTCTTCCCGCGCCCTGCTCGTATGTACGGTACGCCATGCCATCTTGTGAGGCAATTGGCTTGGCCGTATTCATCAGGGCGGCTTTTATCTGCTCGGGGCTCCAGTCCGGATGCGCCTGCTTGATGAGAGCGGCGGCCCCGGCCACATGAGGCGAGGCCATGCTCGTGCCCTGCAGGGAGAGATAGCCGCCAGGCACGGTGCTGTTGATGGCCACGCCGGGAGCCACAACATCGGGCTTGATGTCCCACGTGCTTGTCACAGGGCCGCGCGAACTGAAGTCGGCCAGCTGGTCGCTTTCTTCTATTAATATGAATCGCGCAAACAGGGCCTTGTCTTTGAGTTTCTTTTTGAGCTTTTCCCCCTCTTCCTTTGGCAGCGAGGCAGCCGGGAGCGCAACTTCCCTTTCCAGGTTGCCAAGGAAGTTCCCTTTTGTATTGTTGTAGATGATCACTCCCAGCGCCCCGGCAGCTGCCGCATTGTTCACTTTTTCGGTAAATGTCAGGCTGCCTCTTTGAATCAAGGCGATTTTGCCTGCTGCCTTCTGGAGGTCTTTCTTTCGGCCAATTCCCCCCTCGACGATTTCGATGCTTTTGTCAAACTTCCAGCTGGCAGAGCCTTGAAGCATTTCCAGCCTGATTCTGGCCTGGGAATCGGAATGCATCAGATAGGGAATTTTAAGCGGCGGAGTCGAGGCGCCGACCGATATGGCCTTCGCTGCCGTCCCCGGCGAGCCAACTGTCCAAATGTTCGGGCCGGAATTCCCTGAGGAGGTGACCGCGGTGATGCCCTGTTCCACTGCTTTATTGAGCGCGAGCGAAATCGGCAAATCTGGTCCATTGATTTCATTGCCAAGCGACAGGTTCAGGATGTCCACTTTATCCTGAATCGCCTGGTCAATGGCGGCCAGCACCTGCTCAGTCGTGCCCATGCCCCCAGGCCCCAGCGCCCGGTAAGCAACAATTTTCGCTTCAGGCGCAATCCCCCGAATCCGTCCATTGCCAGCGATGATTCCGGCCACATGCGTTCCGTGCAAGGTGCCGGTTCCATGCAGGCCCTTCGTTTCCATCGGGTCTCGGTCGCCATCGACGAGATCATGCCCGCCGGCATAATTCCTTCTTAAATCGGGATGCTCATAATCAATTCCAGTATCGATGACGCCAATCGTGATTCCTTTTCCCGACAGCCGCTCCCCTTTTTTGTCAAAAAGGCCGCGCACCACTTCGCCGCCAATCAGCTCCATGTTGGGTGCGGCATCCGTTTTGTACATCTGCACCGGCGACAGGGAGAGGATGTCTTTGTTCACCTGTATTTTCTCCAGCTCCTTCAAGGGGCCTTCTACCGAGTAGCCGTTGAGGGCATGCGTAAAAATGCGGCGCAGTTTTAGCTTAGGAAAATCTGCAAGCTGCCTTTTAACCTCCTCTTTTGAAGGAGGATGTTCGGTTTGCACAATGGCCACTGTATGTACGCTCTTATCTTCCCTGGGAAGCGGTGGATGCTGCAGCTTACTTGGGCTTGTGCTCCCCCCTGTTAAAATCAGCAGCGCCAGCATCAGACAACTAACTTTCCGCATCAAAGCACCCTCTTTTTTTTCCTTATCGTTGGCAAGAGAGGGGGAGAGTATGCAAGTAGGTTGGCGTTGCGGAATCGAGGTGGGTTTGGGGTGAGCACCGTTCTATTGTCGGGTTACATCATTTTATTTGCCGAAAACAGGATTTTATTTGCCGATTTGTTTATTTTATTTTCCATAATCGAGTTTTTATTTTCCAAAGTATGGGTTTATTTGCCAATGCCTTTTCTATTGTCGGGTTTCGCTTTTCTATTTGCCGGAAACACCCTTCTATTTGCCGTATACCTCGTTCTATTTGCCAAAATCACTCGTCTATTTGCCAGTGCCTTTCTTATTGTTCGATTTCGCTTTTCTATTTGCCGAAAACATGATTTTATTAGCCGATTTCTTTATTTTATTTTCCATAATCGAGTTTTTATTTTCCAAAGTTACGGGTTTATTTGCCAATGCCTTTTCTATTGTCGGGTTTCGCTTTTCTATTTGCCGGAAACACCCTTCTATTTGCCGGATACCTCGTTCTATTTGCCAAAATCACTCGTCTATTTGCCAGTGCCTTTCCTATTGTCCGATTTCGCTTTTCTATTTGCCGGAATCACACTTCTATTGTCCGGCTTCCTCATCCTATTCACCAAAACCAGCACCCCACCCAACTTTCCCGCACACAAAAAGAGCGCCCCACTATAGGGCGCTCTTCCGTACATTGAAGTTCGTTATTACTTCGTGCCAAACAAGCGGTCGCCTGCATCTCCAAGGCCAGGCACAATATAGCCGTGGTCATTCAGCTTTTCGTCAAGAGCCGCAATATAAATGTCCACATCAGGATGAGCTTCTTTAAGCACGTCCACACCCTCCGGAGCCGCAATCAGGCACATGAACTTGATATGCTTCGCGCCGCGCTTCTTCAGGGAGTTGATCGCTTCAACCGCTGACCCGCCTGTCGCAAGCATAGGATCGACGACAATGAAATCGCGCTCTTCCACATCGCTTGGCAGCTTCGCGTAATATTCAACCGGCTTCAATGTTTCCGGGTCGCGGTAAAGGCCGATATGCCCTACCTTTGCTGCCGGAATCAGTTTCAGGATGCCATCGACCATGCCGATGCCCGCGCGCAGGATCGGAACCAGTCCCATCTTCTTGCCGGCAAGGACTTTCGACTTTGTTTTTTGCACCGGCGTTTCCACTTCAATGTCCTCAAGCGGCATGTCGCGGGTGATTTCAAACGCCATCAGCGTCGCCACTTCATCGACCAGCTCTCGGAATTCCTTTGTACCGGTGTTTTTATCGCGGATATACGTCAGCTTATGTTGAATAAGAGGGTGATCAAATACAAATACCTTTGCCATAGAAGATCTCTCCTTTAAAATGGTCATTTTTATGTAAGGCAGCCGCCTGCCCAGTCACTGGACAGCGCAAAAAACCGGTTACCGTTCACACTCCGTCTCATTTTACAGAAAAATAAAGGCTAGGGCAACTACAGACAGCACAAAAAAGCGGCCCCGCAAAACAGGAACCGCCTGGAATGATTATAGACTTGTATAAAGCTCGAACTGGCTTGTCAGCTCTTCGACGCGCTGGCGTGCTTCTGCTAACTTTTCTTCATTGTCATGGTTTTTAAGGGTGAAAGCGATGATGCTCGCAATTTCATCCATCTCTTCTTCGCCAAAGCCGCGGCTTGTAACGGCTGCGGTACCAATGCGGATGCCGCTTGTCACGAATGGGCTTTGCGGATCGAATGGTATCGTGTTTTTGTTGACTGTGATGCCGACTTCATCGAGTACATGCTCGGCGACCTTTCCAGTCAAATCTAGCGAACGCAGGTCGACAAGCAGAAGGTGGTTGTCGGTTCCGCCGGAGACAAGGTTGACGCCCTCTTTCTTCAGGCCTTCAGCAAGGCGCTGGGCATTGGTGATGATCTGCTTCGCATAATCCTTGAAGCTGTCCTGGAGCGCTTCGCCAAAGGCAACCGCCTTTGCGGAAATTACATGCATCAGCGGACCGCCCTGGATTCCAGGGAAAATCGACTTGTCGATTTTCTTCGCGAATTGCTCCTCACACAAAATCATGCCGCCGCGCGGGCCGCGAAGCGTCTTATGGGTCGTCGTCGTAACAAAATGGGCATGCGGCACCGGATTCTGGTGCAGGCCGGCCGCAACCAGCCCGGCAATATGGGCCATGTCCACCATCAGGTAAGCGCCGACTTCATCCGCGATTTCACGGAACTTTTTAAAATCGATTTCGCGCGGATACGCACTGGCACCGGCGACGATCAGCTTCGGCTTATGCTCCAGCGCTTTTTCGCGGACAACATCATAATCGATCATATGCGTCTTCTCATCCACGCCGTATTCAACAAAGTTGTACTGGACACCGCTGAAGTTGACCGGACTGCCGTGGGTCAAGTGGCCGCCGTGGGAAAGGTTCATCCCGAGAACGGTATCTCCCTGCTCAAGAATCGTAAAATAAACCGCCATATTGGCCTGGGCGCCGGAATGCGGCTGGACATTGACATGCTCTGCTCCGAAGATTTCCTTGGCGCGGTCGCGGGCAATGTCTTCCACAATATCCACGTATTCGCAGCCGCCGTAATAGCGCTTGCGAGGATAGCCTTCCGCGTATTTGTTCGTCAGGACGGACCCTTGCGCTTCCATTACCGCTTCACTGACAAAGTTCTCCGAGGCAATCAGCTCGATTTTTGTCCGCTGGCGTCCCAATTCCTTCTGGATGGCCTCATACACCTGGCGATCCTGCTCGATAAGATGCTTCATTTTATGCTCCCCCTTCTGCTTCACTGCTGCCGATAAATTATGTAGCTCGATAATATATTGCGAGAAAATTCTTTTTTATTGTAGCCCATGTTGACGAGAAAAGAAAGCCGAAAATGGCTAACTTTCGTCATTCGGCTAAATTGAAAGCGAATTTATTTAAATTTAATGTAAAAAACACGAAAAAAGCCCCAAAAAGGAGCTGTTTTAACATTGTTCGTTCGCCTTTGTCCTTTCATAAACTGCCCTGGTGCCGCCGATCAGCTTCGGCCTTGTCATTGCCAGTGTCACATAGGCTTGTCCCAGATTCTTCTGTGCCACGCGCACTGGAACAGCCACATGCTTGAGGTGCATGCCGATCAGCGTGCTGCCGATATCGATGCCGGCATCGGCTTTCACAAACTCGACAACCACCGGGTCCTCCATGTGGTTGTAGGCATAAGTGGCCATCGCGCCGCCTGCCTTCCTGACAGGTATGACGGATACTTCCTCCAGGTTCCTGCCTTCAGCGGTCTGACGTTCAACAACAAGCGCCCGGTTCAGGTGCTCGCAGCATTGAAAAGCCAGCTGGACTCCCGTCTCCTCCAGAAGCTTCCCCAGCTGCCTGAAAATCAGCGCTGCGACCTCTTCACTGCCGGCGGTGCCAATCTTTTCACCAATAACCTCGCTCGTGCTGCAGCCAACCACCAAAAGCTGCTTGCTGCTGAAGTTCACCTGGTTCCTGAATTCATCGAGGATGCTGCTCAACTCGTTTTCCCATTGATTGACTGTCAACGGCTTCCCCTCCTGGCCATTATTTGGCGGGCTGTTTACTTATTTTCGTAAGAAGTGATCTTGCCGATGCGATTGGCATGGCGGCCGCCTTCGAATTCTTCCCCAAGCCATGATTTCGCGATTTCGCGGGCAAGACCCGGCCCGATGACGCGCTCTCCCATCGCAATCATGTTGCTGTCATTATGCTGGCGGGTAAGCTTGGCGCTATACACATCGTGGACAAGCGCACAGCGAATTCCCTTTACCTTGTTGGCGGCAATGCTCATGCCGATGCCTGTTCCGCAAATCAGGATGCCGCGGTCAAACTCGCCGCGCGCCACCTTTTCGGCAACCGGCAGGGCATAATCCGGATAATCGACCGATGTCTCGCAGTCACAGCCGAAATCCTCGTATTCAATGCCCATTTCATCCATTTGCTGCTTGATTTCTTCACGGATGTTGATTCCGCCGTGATCGGAAGCAATTGCTACTCTCATGAAGGTTTCCTCCTCTATTTGACTGTCATCGTTATTTTCTCATAACCAACAGGAATTATAAAGAAAACTTGCCAGCCGGCGAGCTCTTTTAAAGCTGGGTAAAAAATGAGGCAGATTCGCTGAACAAGGACTACTTTTCCCATTTCGCCAACGATTTTTCAATCGCCTGCCTGATTTCACCGAAGCTTTCACGATACATTTCCACACTGCCGCCATACGGGTCGGCGATATCATATGGTCCCATTTCACCGGCAAATTCGCGCAGAGTGAAAACCTTGTCCTTCGCCTGGGGGAAATGAGAGATAACCGCATTTTTATGGCTGGCTGTCATGGTCAGGATCAGAGTCGCCCAGGTAATTTCCTCTTCCGAGAGCTGGGTGGACTGATGCTCCAGCGGAAGCTTGTTTTCCTCCAGCACTTGCCGCGCATTGGGGGACAGCGCATCACCGCCCAGCGCAAAGACACCTGCCGACTTGACTTCCACTCCGGGAATTTGCTTGCTTGTTAAAAATGCTGCCGCCATCGGGCTGCGGCAAGTGTTTCCGGTACAGACAAACAGTACGCGTTCCATGTAACAGCCTCCTTTTATTGTTTTTTTCCTATTATACTCGCTGCGGAGGAAATAAGAAAAAAAGACACCTCGAATGGGTGTCAATTTTATCTCTTGAACCTATACTAGCGGCACAGGCACCGGTCATGGCAGCAACAGTTTTATGCCAAATGCCAGCAGGATGCTGCCGCCCAGGGCTTCACTGTATGTACCAATCCAGTGCTGCATCCGCCGGCCCAGCAGCAGCCCCGCCCATGTCAATATCGTCGCCGCCACCCCAAAGCAGATGAGCACCAAAGCCGTCTTGGCTCCGTAAATCCCGAGCGTCAATCCGACCGAAAAACTGTCAAGGCTCACGCCAAGCGCGAAAAACAGCAAGCCTATTCCCCCAGGGGAAATCAGGCTGGATTCGTCTTCCTTAAAACTGCCCCAAATCATCTGGATGCCTAAAAACAGAAGCAAAATTCCGCCCAGATACCCTGCCAGCGAGCCAAACTGCTCCGATAAAAACCGGCCTGCCCCCATGCCAATGAGCGGCATCCATACATGAAACAGGCCGATGGTAATTCCTATTTTAAAAATCTTCCTTCTCGACAGCCTGTACATCCCCATGCCGAGGCCGACCGAAAAAGCATCCATCCCCAGCGCAAACGCCATTAAAACAAGAGTCACCATTTCTCCCCATACTGCCGTCATTCTTCAGCCTCCCTGGTGCGTCCGTGGACTTGCTAATTCAGCATATGCACGTCCACCAGGGTTTAGAAGCAAATCCCGCCTACATCCTGCCTTCCCGCCCAATCACCGGGAACCCGGATGCCTTCGTGAGGCGGTTCATGATCGCGGCACCGACGCCGGTTTCCTCAAAAACCTCGCCAAAGATAATGTCGACAGAGCTTTCATTAAACGCCCTTAAGGTGTCATAAAGGTTCTCGGCCACGCTTTCCGGCTCGCTCCGCCGGCCGCAGGCAAAAATACTGTCCGCCTTGTAGCGGCCCGCATTTTCCTCGGTCGTCATGACGCCGACCTTCAACCCCTGTGCCCGCTTTTCATTCACCAATTCCTGGATTTCCGCAGCATTGCCGTCAACCAGATACAAAGGTGCGTTCGGGGCATAATGGCGGTATTTCATTCCCGGAGATTTCGGCGCCTGTTCCGGATCGGCAAGCGCCGGGTCCGCAGACACCTCGCCGACAACCTCTTCCAGCTGCTCGCGCGTGACACCTCCCGGACGCAAAATAACCGGCACTTCTGCTGTACAGTCAACCACCGTGGACTCCACTCCGACCCCTGTCGGCCCGCCGTCCACAATCCCGGCAATCCTGCCTTCCAGATCATCGGCTACATGACGGGCCGTTGTCGGGCTAGGCCTCCCTGATAAATTGGCGCTTGGAGCGGCAATCGGCAGACCTGTAGCCTCAATGACAGCCAGTGCCACCGGATGGTCCGGCATTCTGACTGCCACGGTTGCAAGCCCGGCTGTTGCCAGCTCGGACAGACGGCCTTCCTTTTTCTCCAGCACCAGCGTCAGCGGGCCCGGCCAAAAGGCCTTCATCAGTTTCCTCGCCTGCTCCGGCACTTCAGCGACAAAACCTTCAAGCTGTTTTTCATCTGCAATATGAATAATGAGCGGGTTATCACCCGGCCGCCCTTTTGCGCTAAAAATCTTCTCGACCGCGTCGTCGCTCTCCGCATTTCCACCCAGTCCGTAAACGGTTTCCGTCGGCAGGGCGACCACTTCATTTTGTTTCAGCATTTCTGCCGCCTGTGTAATTTGTGGATATGTTACTAAGTTACCCACAGATTTATCCACTGTCCACATTTTCGTTTTCATGCTTGTCTCCCTTTGCTTTTTGGGATCTCAATCCCTAAACTAGTTCAATTATCCCTATTTTCATGGGACTGCACTGTTAATTTCTATGAAAGTATAAAAGAAGTCCCCATGGAAGACAAGTTATTATCCACAATTTGTGCATAATTTGCGCTTTTCAGTGGATAACTTTGCGGACATATCCACATTTTACAAAGGCATCTTCATCACAATGCAGTTATCCACATCCAAAGCCTGCTTCATGTGGCTGTTTTTATACAGGCTGACAGGCAGGTCTTCCGTCTTTTGAAAGCCCATATTTTGAAAAAAAGACGCTGCCTGCTCTTTATTGGTGGCCAAGTAAAGAGCGTTAAGCTGCTTTTTTTCCGCCATCGCGACCACCCGGTCAAACAGGAGCAGCACATCTCCCTGGGAGGTGCCAGGTGACAGTACGAACGAGCGCAGCAGCCCGGCGCTTCCTGCAGGCTCGATGCCGATGCAGGCCTTCAGGTTTCCGTTTCTTGTTTCCAACAGGGAATAAAATTCAATATGGTCAGCCACTCCGTCACAGCTGACATTTGCCTGCGCTAAAAAAGATTCCAGTCTTTTTATATCCTTCACTTCTGCTTCACGAATATGCTCTTCCATTTTCTCCACCCCGCTTTTTCATCTCTACTAATATGTATGGAGCCGGGAGAAAAATAGAACTATTTCTGCTAGAGACAGAAAAACCCGGTACTGCTTTAGCAGCACCGGGCCCCTCGATGTTTGTTCGGTTTTTAGTTAAGTTGCATTCTATTAATTGTTGTTGTTGCGTGCATTGCCGCCTTTTTCGCCAATTTCGCGGTAGAAGTCTTTGTCATGGTTCTCGGAAGTTGCTTCTCCGCCTTTGCGGCCAATTTCCTGATAGAACTCTTTGTCATGGTTCTCGGAAGTCGCTTCTCCGCCTTTGCGGCCAATTTCCTGATAGAACTCCTTATCATGGCTCTCAGCGGTTGCTTCCCCGCCTTTACGGCCAATTTCCTGGTAGAAATCCTTATCATGGTTCTCAGCGGTTGCTTCCCCGCCTTTGCGTCCAATTTCCTGATAAAACTCGCTGCCATGGTTCTCGGCTGTTGCTTCGCCGCCCATGCGTCCCCGTTCCTCACGTGACATTTTATCGTTATTGTTGCTATTGTTTTTTGCCATGATCTCTCACTCCTTCAGGTTGTTGTTTTGTTGTTACACTCCTTATTTATCCGCTTCTCCGGAGTTTAAAACAGCTTGTAAGAATCTTTAATCTGCTTGTCTTATAGAAGTAATATTTTTGGTAAAAAGGGCGGCTTTTTTACCATAGTGACCATGTTTTACCAGTGGACAACCATTTTTTATATTAAAAAACCAGCCTATCACATTGGAAAGGCTGGCTAAATTCTTTTCAAGCTGCTTCAAATAGAATGTTGATTTCCGTTCCAGGCGCTTCGCTTTCCGCGGGGCGGGCGGTGAGCCTCCTCGTCGCTATTGCTCCTGCGGGGTCTCACCTGTCCCGCTGATCCCGCAGGAGTCTTCGCGCCTTCCACTCCAATCAACATGCTTTAACCTCAATATATCCTTCTTTAAAATTTACCCAAAAATCTTATTCCACAGATCGACAAGGAAGAAGCGGACTTCGACTGGGGATTGGTCTTGTTCTTCGTAAACAGGGGCCTTTTCGGCGGTTTTTTCTTCTTCTGGACTTTCCTCGAAGCCCTCGCTTGTGGCTTCGCCGTTGGAAAAGTCGAGGAAGCACAGCGGCGGGAACAGTACGCACCACCAGTTCGAGCCTGTGCCCTCACCGAGCGTTATTAAAATCGCTTCGTATTCACCGGCCGGGTAGAGGAACTGGCCATACAGCTTGGTTGGAAAGCTGACCGTGCCAAATTCGGTTTTTACACTCTGGTCCAATCCCTGCGAGGCGATGACTTCCTCGGCAATCTGCTGGATTTCCGGCAGCCTTGACTGAATCAGGGTCCGCGCTTCGTCGAGCGAGGTCAGATCCTGCACCCAGTTGGTGATTTCAGCGTTAACTGCATCCCTCACAAGGCGTTTGGCTTCCTGGTCCTTCGCCGAATCGCTGTCGGCAAGGATTCGCAGGCGGATCGCTTCATTCGGAATGACCATCGGATCCTGCGCCGTCGCTTCCGCCTGCGGCATATATAAATTTAAAATAGTAGCTATCGATAATAAAAGAATATAAAGTCCTGCAAGTAGTTTTGTTTTCATTTCCAGCACCGTCCCTTCACTAGTCACAGTGTGGACAGTTTGCTAGATTCTTAAACTATCAAGTTGAAATTGTTTTATGATTTATTTGCGGTGGTCAGGAGGCCTTCCCGCGGCTGCGGAGCCTCCATTCCAACCCGCTTACTCATCCATTCCCCTGCAGCTTCCGCTTTTCTGCCAGGAGGCGCTGAAATTCCTGCTCCAGCTCCGGTGTGGGTGCGATGCTCAACCTGCTCAGCACGTCTGTCAGCCTTGTTTCAATAATCAGCCTCACATCCTCCCCCGCGTCCCGCTCCTTGGGGACGTATTCCCGGAATTCCTGATAGGTGCCTTCAAACAGCTTTATTTCACCATTGCTTATTTCAAGGATCGAGGTGGCCACATTTTCCACCAGCCGGCGGTCATGCGAGACGAACAGCACGCTGCCGCTGTAGTCTTTTAACAAAGATTCAAGTGCTTCCACCGATTGAAGGTCAAGAAAGTTGGTCGGTTCATCAAGAACCAGTGTGTTCAGGTCGCTGACAAACAGCTTCGCCAAGGCAACCTTGACACGTTCGCCGCCGCTCAGCACACGTACTGGTTTATGCACATCGTCCCTGAAAAAGTGCAGCCGCGCCAGGACCGTGCGGATCAAGCTTTCTCCCTGGCTGGAGGCAGAGCTGACATTTTCCAAAATCGACTTCTCCACATCGAGAATGTCGATGTTCTGGCTAAAATAACCGACTTTTACAGCAGGAGACATCGTAATGCCCTTTTCCTCACTGAGCAGCTTTTTCAGCAGTGTTGTTTTGCCGCTGCCATTGGCGCCGATGATGGCCAGCTTGTCGCCGCCGCGAACCTCAAAGCTGGCTTCCCTCCATAAAGCCTTCTTGCCGATTTGCCCCTTCAGCTTTTCAGCCCGGAGAATGATCCGGTTTTTAAAGCTTTCTTCATTGTGCAGCTCCATTTTAATTGCTGGTGCTTCTCTTGCCTTTTCAACCTTTTCAAGTTTTTCCAGCCTGGTTTCGATTGCTTTGGCGGTTTGTTCAAGCTTCTTTTGCTTTTTGGCAAAATACGGCTTGGCACCCGTGATTCTCGCTTCCGAAAGGCTGACTTTCTTAGGAGCCTTCGTCGCCCGCTCCGCCTTCTTCACCTTCAGAGCCAGAGCTTCCTCCAGCTGCCTTTTCTTTTTTTCGTATTTCTCAAAGGCCTGCTCGTGCTGGCGGAGCTCCAGTTCCTTCTGGGCGGCATAGTCGGAATAATTGCCTTTGTATTGTTTTATTTTTCCTTCTTCCAACTCCCAGATTGCGGTGCAAAGAGCATCGAGAAACGCGCGGTCATGCGAGACAAGAACAAGCGCCCCCTGCCAGTTTCCAAGCTTTTTTTCGAGCCAGGCAATATGGCCGGTGTCAAGATGGGTGGTCGGTTCATCTGCCAACAGCAGTGCCGGGCTGCTGGCCAGCGCCTGTTTGATATACTCCTGCGTCACTTCCCCGCCGCTTTGCGTGCTGTCCGTTCTTTTCAGCTGCGGCAGAAGTTCGCAGGTGCCATTTCTTGCAATCGTCCCGTTCTCCGGCTCCCTTTGCCCGGCCAGGATTTCTAGCAGCGTCGTCTTGCCGCTCCCATTCCGGCCGACAAGGCCTATCACATCACCCTTATCGATCTGCAGCTTTTCAATATCCACAAGAAGACGGTCTTTCATAAACAGTTTTATCTGATTTGCTTCCAGCAAGGTCATGGTATCATCCCCATTTTTTCTGATTTAGCGGGGACTCTTAAGCAAAACAAAAAGCCCCCTATTCAGAATAGGAGGCATAGGCGTACAGCAAAGAGACCTCTCCCCTTGCGCCAACGTCAAAGTCCTATCCTATCCTGAAAACTCCAATTGAGGCATCGCAAAATAAGCAGACTGTCCTGCTTAAAAATTGGCCTTCAATTAGCTGGTTTTCGAAAAATAGGATTAGAACTTCATTGCATTGGGTCACCCTTCCGTTTTTTATTACTATAACCATAATGGATTGGTAGCGAAGATGTCAACTGTAATTTCCAAAAATGGGCAAAAGGAGGTACCATGGTCAGCCAATCTCGGCGTACACCATCCGGTCCTTGCCATTGATGTCATCGACAATCTCCACTTTTGCCTGCGGGAATGCATTCTCTAGCAAGCCTGCCACTGCCACTCCCTGCCCAGCGCCGATTTCAAAGGCCACCAGGCTTTTTTCCTTGAGGACAAGCGGCAGCTCCTCCATAAAACGGCGGTACAAATTCAGCCCGTCCTCCCCGGCGAACAAAGCAAGATGCGGCTCGTGTTCGGTGACGACCTCGGACATCCACGACTGGTCGCCTGCCGGGATATACGGCGGATTGGAAATAATTCCGTCAAACTTCTTTCCAGACTGAATCAGCGGCTGCAGCAAATCCCCTTGTTTAAAATCAACCTCAGCGCCGAGGGCGGCAGCATTTTTCCTGGCGGTTGCCAGTGCTTCAGGCGAAAGGTCGGTCGCCGTCACATTCAGGGATGGCCTCTCGAGCTTCAGAGTGACAGCAATCGCACCGCTTCCGGTTCCAATGTCGGCCAGCTGCAGGTTTTCCTGCATGCCAAACATTTTTTCCAGCCGCAGGAGCGTCCCCTCAATCAGCTCTTCCGTTTCCGGCCGCGGAATCAGCACCGAAGGATTGACCATGAACCTCCGCCCGTAAAATTCCTCATGGCCGATGATGTACTGAACTGGGACTCCTTCATAATGGCGCACCACAGCCTGTTCAAAAGCTGCCCACATCTCCGGGGCCAGCCCGTCGCGCATGCTGGCGAACAATTGGGCCCGGCTCATGCCGGCATAATGGCGAAGCAGGATTTCCCCCGCGTTTTCATCCCGCCCTTTTTCTTTTAAAAAAGAAGAAGCCCAGTTCAGGGCTTCGAATACTTTTCTACTCATTGCTGGCATTCTCCAGGCGGCTGGACTGGTCTTCCATGATGAGGGCGTCGATGACTTCATCAAGCTTGCCCTGCAAAATCTGGTCCAGCTTTTGGATCGTCAAGCCGATGCGGTGGTCGGTCACGCGGTTTTGCGGGAAGTTGTACGTACGGATGCGCTCGGAACGGTCCCCTGTACCGACCGCCGATTTACGCACCTGGTCGTATTCAGCCCGTGCTTCCTGCTGGAACTTGTCATAGACACGCGCGCGCAGGACCTTCATTGCCCTGTCCTTGTTTTTATGCTGCGATCTTTCATCCTGGGAAGTAACGACGATTCCAGTCGGGATATGTGTCAGACGGACAGCCGACATCGTCGTGTTAACGCTCTGGCCGCCGGCGCCGCTGGATGCGTACGTGTCAAAGCGGATATCTTTATCATGGATTTCAATGTCGACCTCTTCCGCTTCCGGAAGGCAGGCCACGGTCGCAGTCGACGTATGGATACGACCACCGGATTCTGTTTCCGGCACACGCTGTACACGGTGTGCCCCATTTTCAAACTTCAGCTTGGAGTAGGCGCCGTTTCCGTTGATCATAAAAATGATTTCCTTGAAGCCGCCCACGCCAGTGGAGGTCTGGTCCATCACTTCAACCTTCCAGCCCTGCGCTTCAGCAAAGCGGCTGTACATGCGGAACAGGTCGCCGGCAAACAAGGCTGCCTCGTCCCCGCCCGCTGCGCCGCGGATTTCCATGATTACGTTCTTGTCGTCGTTCGGGTCTTTCGGGATCAGCAGGATTTTCAAGCGGGCTTCAAGCTCCTCAACCTGGTCGCTGAGCTCGGAAATTTCCTCCTTCACCATCTCGCGCATGTCTGCGTCAAGCTTATCCTCGAGCATTGCCTTGGCGTCCTGCAGCTGCTCTTTCGCTTCTTTATATTCCCGGTAAGCCTGGACGGTTTCCTGGAGATCGGACTGCTCCTTCGAATACTCGCGCAGCTTTGCCGGATTATTGACAATATCAGGATCACTTAAAAGCTCATTCAGCCTTTCATAGCGGTCCTCAACGGCTTGAAGACGATCAAACACAGTACTTCACCTCAAATTTTATATATTAAAATTTATCTTTGTTAAAACCATTGCCCAGAGCAGAGCATGCTAAACGGGCATTTTGTATATAGATCCATAACTATTCAATTATAGTATAGGCAGAAACCAGCGTCAAAACCAAATTAGGGGAGGTTTGCAGAGGGCTGCGGACGTAAGATACTTTTTATTTGGACAATAGGTTTGGGTTTTTGGAAAATAGAACTTCCTTTCCGGACAATAGAATTGAGTTTTCCGCTAATAAAAGCTGGGTTTCGGACAATAGATTTTACTCCGGACAATAAGTTTGCTTTTCTCGACAATAGAACTTCTTTTCAGGACAATAGAATTGGGTTTTCCGCTAATAAAAGCCGGGTTCCAGACAATAGATTTTGCTTCGGACAATAGGTTTGCTTTTCACGACAATAGAACCTCATTTCCGGACAATAGAATTGGGTTTTCCGCTAATAAAAGCTGGATTCACGACAATAGATTTTGCTTCGGACAATAGGTTTGCTTTTCACGACAATAGAACCTCATTTCCGGACAATAGAATTGGGTTTCCCGACAATAAAGACTGGGTTCACGACAATAGATACTGCTCCAGACAATAGATTTTCCTCCGGACAATAGGTTTGCTTTTCCCGACAATAGAACTTCTTTTCCGGACAATAGAACTGGGTTTCCCGCTAATAGAAGCTGGATTCCCGACAATAGGTTTTGCTCCGGACAATAAGTGTGCGTTTCCCGACAATAGAAGCTTATTTTCGGACAATAAGTTCTCATTTCCCGACAATAAAACCCGCCTACCGGAAAATAAAATCAGCTTTCCTGCTAATAAAACTTCCCAATAAATCAAAAAAGCCAGCCCCTTTCACACGCACAGGGCTGGCTTTAAAAAACTATTATGTCAAACTGTCGCTCTTTGTTGTGAGCTCGAGCTCGTTGGGCGCCTTTGGCACTTCGTGGTGGTGCCGGCAGCGCGGTTCGTAGGCTTCGGAGGCGCCGACGAGAATGATGGGCTCATCGTAGGCGGCCGGTTTGCCGTTGATGAGCCGCTGGGTGCGGCTTGCTGGTGATCCGCAGACAGCACACACGGCTTGGAGTTTGGTTACTTGCTCCGCTATTGCCATCAATGCCGGCATTTGGCCGAACGGTTCGCCGCGGAAATCCTGATCGAGTCCTGCGAGAATGACGCGATGGCCGCTGTTGGCCAAATGCTGGGCGACCTGGACGATTTCCTCGTCGAAGAACTGGGCTTCATCAATGGCGATGACGTCAATATCCGGTGTGACAAGCTGGAAAATGTCAGCCGACCTGGCCACTGGCTTGGCGATGACAGAGGTTCCATTATGGGAGACGACAGCTTCTTCGCTGTAGCGGTTATCAAGCAACGGTTTAAAAACGGCGACCTTCTGCTTGGCAAACTGCGTCCGCCTCACGCGGCGGATCAACTCCTCGGACTTGCCGGAGAACATGCTGCCGCAAATCAATTCAACCCAGCCGCTGTGTTTCATCACATACATCAAGGCCTCTCCTTCCTTGCATTTCAATTTCCATAGTATCCCCAAATTACGATATGTAGGTCGCATCAGGAGCAAGAGTTTGCGAAATAAAAAACAGGCAAGTAATGGTGCTCTTGCCTGTTTTCTTCTCATTATTGCTGTTGGCTCTTAAGGCCGTATTTCTTGTTGAAGCGGTCAACACGTCCGCCTGCTTCAGCAAATTTCTGACGTCCAGTATAGAATGGATGGCACTCGGAGCAAGTTTCAACGCGAAGCTCGTTCTTTACAGAACCAGTTTCGAAAGTGTTTCCGCATGCGCAAGTAACCGTGATAGTCTTGTAATTTGGATGAATTCCTGTCTTCATTCCCTTTCATCTCCTTTTGCCCTGAATCATATGCGAGACAGAGTTATATTGTACGGGGCCTAAAGACCTCCGCAATCATTAAAAACACACTGGATTTATTATAACAAGCCTATTTCAAATAATCAAGATGGTTTTTTTATCCAATCCCATTAAATTGGGCGCTTGTTTCCTGCCTTCATTTCTTCTGCGAGCATCGAGAAGAATTCCTCATTGGACTTCGTCTGCTTCAGCCTGCGCATGAACTTCTCCACAAAGTCCGGAGTGTCGGACATCGACTTGCGGATTGCCCATAGCTTGTCAAGATGCTCTTTCGGGATAAGCAGCTCTTCCTTCCGTGTTCCGGAACGGCGGATGTCGATGGCCGGGAAGATCCTTCTTTCCGCAAGCGAGCGGTCAAGATGCAATTCCATGTTTCCTGTTCCCTTGAACTCCTCGTAGATCACATCGTCCATGCGGGAGCCTGTATCGACAAGCGCAGTCGCAAGGATGGTCAGGCTGCCGCCTTCCTCGATATTCCGGGCAGCACCAAAGAAGCGCTTGGGACGGTGGAATGCCGCCGGGTCAATTCCTCCGGAAAGCGTCCGGCCGCTCGGCGGAATCACCAGGTTATAGGCGCGCGCCAGGCGGGTGATGCTGTCCATCAGGATGATGACATCGCGCTTATGCTCGACAAGGCGCATCGCCCTCTCCAGCACAAGCTCCGCTACCTTGATATGGTTTTCCGGCACTTCATCGAACGTCGAGCTGACGACATCGCCGGCTACCGAACGTTCAATATCGGTTACTTCTTCCGGACGCTCGTCGATCAGAAGGACGATCAGTTCCGCTTCCGGATGGTTGGTTGTGATGCTGTTGGCGATTTCCTTGATCAGCATCGTCTTCCCTGCCTTTGGCGGCGCGACAATCAATCCGCGCTGGCCAAAGCCGACTGGTGCGAGCAGGTCCATGATCCGGGTCGAAACATGCTTCGTCGTTGTTTCAAGCTTCATCTGGCGGTCCGGGTACAGCGGAGTCAGTCCAGGGAAATGGACTCGCTCCTTCGCTGTTTCAGGATCGTCTCCATTGACAGCTTCCACCTGAAGCAGTCCGAAATAGCGCTCATTCTCTTTTGGGGGACGCACTTTCCCGGAAACCTTGTCCCCGTTCCTCAGGTCGAATCGGCGGATCTGCGAGGCGGAGATATAGATATCCTCGGAGCTTGGCGAGTAGTTAATCGGGCGCAGGAAGCCGAAGCCCTCCGACTGGATGATCTCAAGTACACCTTCCATGAAGAAGTAGCCCTGCTGCTCGGCCCGCGCTTTTAAAATCGCGAAAATCAGCTCTTTTTTCGATAATTTGCTGTAGTAGGACACTTTATATTCACGTGCAAGCTCGTACAGCTCTTTTAATTTCATATTTTCCAAGCTGGAAATATTGACTTCCATATCGTCACCACACTTAATAGTATTTCGATTTCCTCCATAAAGACTGTATGAAAAATGTTAGAGTTCTAATGCTATGGATGGAAAAAGAAGAAAAGAGTTTCCACTGAAGGTTGTTAGAAGGATTGTTTTGAAAGAAAGTTTGAAGTTTTCCTCTAAGAGACTATACCATTTTACCTTTAGTATTAAACAGACGCAAATATTATTTAAGGGTAAATAGACTCCCTTTTCCACGGTGGAAAAGGGAGCATGCCTGGTTTACTTGATGACAAGGTTCGGTTTTTTCTTCAGGCTGTGCTGCCCTTCGACAAACCGGACTGTACCGGACTTCGCACGCATGACGATTGAATGGGTCGTCGCCACATGGCCCTTGAACTGGACGCCCTTCAGCATTTCGCCGTCGGTAACACCAGTAGCAGCGAAGATGGCATCATCGCCTTTGACGAGATCTTCCATCAGAAGCACTTTGTGGACATCGATGCCCATCTGGATGCAGCGCTGCAACTCGGCATCGTTCTGGGGCAAAAGCTTGCCCTGGATTTCGCCGCCAAGGCACTTCAGCGCAACCGCCGAGAGGACGCCTTCCGGAGCACCGCCTGAACCGAAGAGGATATCGACACCTGTAAAATCAAACGCCGTATTCATGGCCCCGGCCACATCGCCGTCCTCGATCAGCTTGATGCGGGCGCCTGCTTCGCGGATCTGGGCAATGATATGCTCATGGCGCGGCCTGTTCAATACCGTCGCCACGACATCCTCGATATCCTTGTTCTTGGCCTTGGCGACTGCCTTGAGGTTATCAAGAATGGAAGCGTTGATATCGATCATGCCGACCGCCTCAGGTCCGACGGCGATTTTCTCCATGTACATGTCCGGGGCATGAAGCAGGTTGCCATGGTCGGCCACTGCCAGGACAGCAAGGGCGTTCCAGCCTCCGGAAGCGACGATGTTCGTCCCTTCAACCGGGTCGACCGCTACATCCACGCGCGGGCCATAGCCTGTGCCCAGCTTTTCGCCGATGTAAAGCATCGGCGCTTCATCCATTTCCCCTTCACCGATGACAACCGTGCCTTTCATTGGAACCGTGTCAAATACATCCCTCATGGCCTCGGTTGCTGCTCCGTCAGCCTCGTCTTTTTTGCCGCGGCCCATCCAGCGCGCGGAAGCCAGTGCTGCAGCCTCGGTAACGCGGACAAGCTCCATTGATAAACTTCTCTCCATCGGTTTTCTCCCCTTGTCTCTTTTTAGTCTGTCATCTTTCTAGGCATTCTTCATTTGTTCAAGCTCTTCTTGTGACAGCTGCTCGCGCCAGGCCGTTGCACCAAGCCCGTTCAGCTTTTCAACCAAATTGCTGTATCCCCGGTCGATATGCTCCAGGCCGGTGATTTCGGTGATTCCTTCGGCCATCAAACCGGCAATCACCAATGCAGCCCCTGCGCGCAGGTCGCTCGCCTTCACCTTTGCTCCCTGCAGCTGGCCGCCGCCGTTAATGATCGCGGAGCGGCCCTCCACCTTGATGTTGGCGTTCATCCGCCGCAGCTCGTCAATATGCTTGAAGCGCGCACCATAAATGGTATCGGTCACCACGCTCGAGCCTTCGGCGCGGGTCAACAGCGCAGTGAACGGCTGCTGGAGGTCCGTGGCAAACCCTGGATACACCAGCGTCTTCACATCGACGGAGGTCAGGTGTTCAGCGTGTCCGACAAACACCTGGTCATCCTGCGCTTCGACCGGGACGCCCATTTCCTTGAGCTTCGCAATCAGCGACTCAAGATGCTGGGGAATCACATTGTCGATGGTGATGCCCTTCCCGGCAGCGGCCGCGAGGATCATGTAAGTTCCCGCTTCAATCCGGTCCGGAATGATGGTATGCCGGCAGCCATGCAGCTGGTCGACACCGTCAATGCGGATCACATCGGTTCCGGCCCCTTTGATCTTGGCGCCCATATTGGTCAGGAGCGTTGCGACATCAATAATCTCCGGCTCCTTTGCCGCATTTTCAATGACCGTTCTTCCTTTGGCCCTTACCGCGGCAAGCATAATGTTGATCGTCGCCCCGACAGAGACCACATCCAGGTAGATCCTTGCCCCGCGCAGCTCATCGGCGCGCAGGTAGATGGCTCCCTGCTCATTGGTGACGCTGGCACCAAGCGCTTCAAAGCCCTTGATATGCTGGTCGATCGGCCTTGGGCCCAGATAGCAGCCCCCAGGCAGGCCGATAACGGCTTTTTTGAAGCGGCCGAGCATGGCCCCCATCAGGTAGTAGGAGGCTCTCAGTTTTTTCACCCTTCCATTTGGAAGAGGCATGGAAATCATGGAAGACGGATCGACCGTCATCTCGTTGTCTGTGAAAGTAGCAGAACCGCCAATTTCCTCTAGCAATGCCCTCAACATATGAACATCGGAAATGTCTGGCAAACCTTCAATCGTAACAGGTGAATCGGCTAAAATGGTTGCCGGGATCAGCGCCACTGCGCTATTCTTGGCACCGCTGACTCGAACAGTCCCTTTTAGGGGATATCCGCCTGCAATTTTGAGCTTTTCCATTTTTGACTCCCTTCTAGACGATGATGTAGATGCTAAACCTCCTAATAGAAGGCCAAGACAAGGGCTTGTCCCAAACCCTTTTTTATCGTACGGACGGCGAAAACAATCCTTATAGGCAGTATTTACCAACAAATAAACAAATAATCCAGCAGGATTTCATTCTCTTAGTTTACACGATTTTCCCATTTAATTGTAATGGAACCTGAAAGTTTTCACAATGATGATTACGGCTTCAATAGCATGGACCCTCCTGTCCGGTCCATGCCATTGTGGCCGCCGCCATCTCCCCGCTGGGTAAGCGCCTTCACATTTTAATGAAGGAAAACCGCCTTTTGGAGGCGGTTTGTCCCAGTTTTTACATTACGCTCTTCCAGAAGATCCAAATTCGCGCATTTTGCCTTGTACAGTCGCTTTGATTGCGTCGCGAGCTGGTCCAAGATATTTGCGTGGGTCATACTCTTCAGGCTTGGCAGCCAATGTTTCACGGACTGCCTTAGCAGAAGCGATTTGGTTTTCAGTGTTAACGTTGATTTTAGCTGTTCCAAAAGAGATTGCCTTTTGGATGTCATGTGTCGGGATTCCTGTTCCGCCGTGAAGGACGAGAGGTACACCAGCGACAGTGTTGATTTCTTCCATTTCCTTGAAGCCAAGGTTTGGTTCGCCTTTGTATGGTCCGTGAACGGAACCAAGTGCTGGAGCCAGGCAGTCGATGCCTGTGCGTTTAACAAGCTCTTCACATTCTTTTACATCGGCATAAATAACGCCATCAGCGACGACATCGTCTTCCTGTCCGCCGACTACTCCAAGTTCCGCTTCAACAGAAACGCCCTTGGAATGAGCGTACTCAACCACTTTGGAAGTAGTTGCGACGTTCTCTTCGAACGGACCGTGGGAAGCATCGATCATAACGGATGTGAATCCGGCATCAATCGCAGCTTTACACTTGTCGAAGCTTGAACCGTGGTCAAGGTGAATCGCTACAGGTACAGTCGTTCCGTAGTCTTCCATCAGGCCTTCAACCATTTTGACAACGGTTTTGAATCCGCCCATATAACGTGCAGCACCCTCGGAAACGCCAAGGATAACCGGAGACTTCTCTTCTTCAGCTGCCTGCAGGATTGCTTGAGTGAACTCAAGGTTGTTCAAGTTGAACTGACCTACTGCATATCCTTCCGCATTTGCTTTTTTCAGCATTTCTGTCATTGAAACTAATGGCATGAACTTTTCCTCCTTCTTAAGATCGCCTTCTCGGATTGACCAGACTTCCATTAAAAGGTTTGCCTTCTGCGCTGTTGTTTATGTACCCGATGATGCATTTGTCAAACCGGGGAGATCTTGTGGAATTCATTAGTTATCATATCAAAAGAAATCGAGAAAAGCCATTGCAGATGCACGTTTTTTGAGGCTGTCATAAAAATGCTATATAGTGAGCGCTGTCATTTTGCAGATTATTCTGTTATATTGGATGTCCCGTAAAATAGCAAACCCGCTCTCGCAATCTCGTGAACGGGTTCCCTGAAATATGTATATCGAATTACTTTACAACTTGCAGATACTGTCTTACAGCCGCCCGGATATCATCAATATCGAAAGGCTTGGCGAAATGGGTCAGGGCACCAAGGTTCATGGCTTCCTGGATCATGTCGAGTTCACCGTAGGCCGTCATGATAATGACGCGGATATTCGGCTCAATCACCTTCATCCTTTTAAGAATCTCGATTCCGTCCATGCCTGGGATTTTCATGTCCAGCAGCACAAGGTCCGGTGTATCCTGGTTCACTATTTCCAGAGCCTGGACGCCATTGGCGGCCTGGTAAGTCTGGTAGCCCTCCTTTTGCAGCACTTCGTTGAGCAAGATGCGAATGCCAAACTGGTCGTCAACAATCAGTATTTTTTCTTTCATGCCGCTTTTCCCCACCATTTCAGTTAGTTTATCTTCTGTCTTCTATACTTCTTCTGCTTCCCCTGTCAGAAATCCTTCCTGTTTGGCAAATTTTCCTTCGGGAACCATGATTATTTTACCACAGGGATTCTGGGCATTATAATCATGTTTGGAGGCGATTGTATGTTAAAAATGTTCACTACCCAGCTTTCCGGTCTGTTCAAGAGGCTGCAGGAGCAGGAGGAGTTTGCCCTCGAGGACGGAGCAAGGCTTCTTGCCCAGGCTGCTGCCGGACAGGGCACGATTTATATCTACGGGACGGGCGAGATGGCCGCCGTCCATCTGGAAGCCGTTCATGGCGCCGAACCATTGGCCGGTGCGGCCGTATTCGATGCCGAAAAAGTGACATCCGCAGACCGCGTGCTGATGTTCGCCCGCTACTCAAATGACCCTGAGGCGCTTGCGATTGCGCAAAAACTTGCCGACAGCTTCATCCCGTTTGCCGCTGCATCCACCGTTGTGGGCGGTGACGAGCCCGGACTTGAAGCGCTGGCTGATGTCCATGTCGACCTGAAGCTCACGAAGGGAATGCTCCCCGATGAAACCGGCGGACGCTTTGCCCTGCCGACATCCATGGCTGCCTTATTCGTCTATTATGGCTTCAAATTTATCATTGATGAAATGCTGGCAGAATATGAAGAATGAAGTTTTTACCCCTTAAAAGGATTTTTAAGGGGTTTTTACAGTTGTTTTAATACCCCTACGGCGAATAAAATTGCGCTTGGCCCCAGGATATTCCCCCTAACGGACGATTTATTCCCCGTAAGCAAGGGTTTATTCCCTCTACGGGGAATATCCCCCTCCTAAAAAGTTAATTTATTCCCCCTACAGGGAATAAGTCAGTCCACGTACACCCCTATAAAAAAACCACCCCGGCCAAACCCGGCCGGGGCGCTTTGTACAATTATTATTCTCCCATCTTCATTGATGCTTCGACAAAGTCGCGGAACAATGGCTGCGGACGGGTTGGCCTTGAGATGAATTCCGGATGGAACTGGCAGGCCACGAACCATGGATGGTCTTTCACTTCGACGATTTCGACCAGACGGCCGTTCGGGCTTGTTCCGGAGAACACAAAACCGGCGTCTTCCATCTGCTGGCGGTATTCATTATTGAACTCGTAGCGGTGGCGGTGGCGTTCGTAAACCACTGTGTCGCCGTAGGCATCCGCTGACTTTGTTTCAGGAGCCAGTTTGCACGGGTACAGACCCAGGCGCAATGTGCCGCCAAGATCTTCGATGTCCTTTTGCTCTGGCAGAAGGTCGATGATCGGGTAAGGCGTTTCCGGCATGATTTCAGCAGAATGAGCGCCTTTCAGGCCAAGCACGTTGCGGGCATATTCCACGGACGCAAGCTGCATGCCCAGGCAGATTCCAAAGAATGGCACTTTCTGTTCCCGCGCATACTGGATTGCCAGGATCTTGCCTTCGATGCCGCGGTCGCCAAAGCCGCCAGGAACAAGGATTCCGTTCGCATCGCTTAGCAGCTCTTCCACATTTTCAGAAGTCACTTCTTCCGAATTCACCCATTTAATCTCAATTTCGCTGTCAAAGGCATAGCCGGCATGTCGCAGGGATTCCACCACCGATATATACGCATCCTGAAGCTCAACGTATTTTCCGACAAGCGCAATGCGGGTGGTCTTGGACAAGTTCTGGACCTTGTCCACAAGCAGTTTCCACTCTTCCATATCGGCATCTCCGCATTGCAGCTGCAAATGGCGGCAGACAATCGAATCAAGGTGTTGGTCCTGAAGCATCAGCGGAATGGAGTAAAGCGTGTCCGCATCCGGGCACTCAATAACCGCTTCCTTGTCGATATCGCAGAACAAGGCAATTTTATCCTTCATATCCTGGGAAATCGGCATTTCTGTACGCAGGACAATCGCATTTGGCTGGATTCCAAGGCTGCGGAGTTCTTTTACACTGTGCTGGGTCGGCTTGGTTTTCAATTCACCGGCCGCGCGGATATAAGGAACAAGCGTACAATGTATGTACATCACATTGTTTGTGCCGATGTCACTCTTGATCTGGCGGATGGCTTCAAGGAATGGAAGGGATTCAATATCCCCCACCGTACCGCCGATTTCGGTGATGACCACATCCGCTCCCGTTTCCTTGCCGGCGCGGAACACCTTGTCCTTGATTTCATTGGTGATATGCGGGATAACCTGAACCGTTCCGCCAAGATAATCGCCGCGGCGTTCCTTTTTGAGGACGGTGGAATACACTTTCCCTGTTGTCACATTGGAATACTTATTCAAGTTGATATCGATAAAACGCTCATAATGGCCAAGGTCAAGGTCCGTTTCGGCACCATCATCGGTAACGAACACTTCACCATGCTGGTAAGGGCTCATCGTACCTGGGTCGACGTTGATATATGGATCAAATTTTTGGATGGTTACCTTCAAGCCCCTGTTTTTCAGCAATCTGCCGAGAGATGCGGCCGTAATCCCTTTTCCTAGTGACGAAACCACTCCGCCAGTCACGAAAATATATTTTGTCATGTTGCTCCTCCTCTTTTACAACAGTTTGCGCCATTTGACTTCCTTTGTTTCACAAATTAGCACAATTTCTTTTATGCGGGAAATAAAAAAGCGAAAGCGCCTTGTTCAGCCCCGACAAGCGCTGGAGGGCCGGCAGGTGAAGTCGTTCTTTGACTACTTCATCGGACGGACCGAAGCGACTCGAGGGGCTAGGCGATGAAGCTGGGAAAATAAAAAAACGCCCCTCATACAACGTATAGGGAGCGTTTCATCATAAATAACGATCTCGTTCCTTTTAAAAGGAGCCCAAAAATGATTCTACATTCGGGCGTTTCAAAAGTCAAGACTGTTTTAACGGTCTTCTTCGTCCAGATCATCTTCCTCAAGTTCTTCGTCCTCAAGCTCATCCTCTTCAAGTTCAAGCTCGTCTTCCTCGTCTTCGATGAGTTCATCGTCTTCAAAGTCCTCGTCGTCCTCATCAAGGTCGTCATCGAGGTCATCGTCGTCGTCGAGAAGGTCGTCTTCCTCGACATCATCGAAATCATCGTATTCCAGATCTTCATCTTCGATTTCATCGAAGTCTTCAAGATCCTCCTCAACCGCTTTCTTCGCCTTTTTCTTGCGCGGCTTGACTGGAGTGATGGTATCTTCCTCGGCCTGGTCAACCGGATACCATACCCGGAGTCCCCAGCGATTGTCACCCAATCCCAAAAAGCGTCCATCCAAATTTATATCAGTATAAAATTGCACCATTTGTTCCGTAACTTCACCCTCTTCAAGGTCAAGCAGGCTGATGATTTCTGCGACTAATTCTTTGAAGGAAAAAGCCTGTTTCTTTTCATTAAGAAGCTGATAGGCTGCTTCGATCCAGGACAATTCCTGTAGCTCTTCCTTTGAGTATTGATTTAAACTCAACACGTGCACTTCCTTTCTATTCAAGCCCAAGGCGGGCCATAAATCCGAATAATGGAAAACCTTCCAAAGACATATTCTTCATTATAAACAATTTCAATCTGTTTATGCTACCTTATTCTATCGCTTTCCGGCTTTTTTTCTCGTTTTTCCCCTGAACAGGGAGACCGCCAGCATGAAGAAGAAAAGCGCCAGCAAAAAGAAGGAAATCGCACCAAGCTGCAGGATATACAAATAATACATGATGCCAAGTGCAGCGGCCGCCCCGGCTATGGTCAAAAGCAGTCTCAAAACCATTCACTTCCCACATTTATTCCGTCATAAACCTATTATGTATGATTTTGATTATATCATATTGGATAAAAATACCGTATTTTTAAAAAAGCCTGCAGTCCGTACTGCAGGCTCTTCCTTACATATTCCGCCGGTACTGCCCGCCCACTTCGTAAAGCGCCCTGGTGATTTGGCCGAGGCTGGCGTATTGGACGGTTTCCATCAGCTCTTCAAAAACATTGCCGCCGCTGACCGCTGCCTGCTTCAGCCTCCTCAGGGCTTCCTCGCTCTTGTCAGCGTTCCTGCCCTGGAAATCGCGGAGATTAGCAATCTGGAGCTCTTTTTCTTCCTTCGTGGCCCGCGCCAGCTCCATATTGTCGACTTCCTCTTCCGAAGGCGGATTTGGGTTCAAATAAGTGTTCACCCCAATGATCGGCAGCTCGCCGGTATGCTTCTTCATTTCATAGTACATCGACTCATCCTGGATCTTGCCGCGCTGATACTGTGTCTCCATCGCGCCAAGCACCCCGCCGCGGTCATTGATGCGCTCAAATTCCTGCAGCACAGCTTCTTCAACGAGGTCGGTCAGTTCTTCAATAATGAAGGAACCCTGCAGCGGATTCTCGTTTTTCGTCAATCCGTGCTCCTTCGTGATGATCATCTGGATCGCCATCGCCCGCCGCACCGACTCCTCCGTCGGCGTCGTGATCGCTTCGTCATAGGCATTGGTGTGCAGCGAGTTGCAGTTGTCATGGAGCGCCATCAACGCCTGAAGCGTGGTCCTGATATCATTAAAATCAATCTCCTGGGCATGCAGTGAACGTCCTGACGTCTGGACATGGTACTTCAGCTTCTGGCTGCGTTCATTGGCGCCGTACTTGTTCTTCATGACCGTCGCCCAGATGCGGCGGGCCACACGGCCGATGACGGTGTATTCCGGATCCAGGCCGTTCGAGAAGAAGAAGCTCAGGTTCGGCGCGAAATCGTCGATATGCATGCCGCGGCTTAAGTAATACTCCACATACGTAAAGCCGTTGGAGAGCGTGAACGCCAGCTGCGAAATTGGGTTGGCCCCCGCCTCGGCGATATGGTAGCCCGAAATCGAGACCGAATAATAGTTGCGCACCTTATGGTCGATAAAATACTGCTGGATGTCGCCCATCATTCGGAGCGCAAATTCGGTCGAGAAGATGCATGTGTTCTGTCCCTGGTCTTCTTTTAAAATATCCGCCTGCACCGTGCCTCGTACGGTGCTCAGTGTCCACGATTTCACCTGCAGGTATTCCTCATCGTTCAGCTTCCGGCCAAGCTCGGCTTCCTTCTTTTCCACCTGCTGGGCGATGGCCGTGTTCATGAACATCGCAAGGATGATCGGCGCCGGTCCATTGATGGTCATTGAGACGGATGTGGAAGGGAGGCACAGATCAAAGCCAGCATACAGCTTTTTCATGTCCTCGAGCGTACAGACGCTGACGCCGCTCTCGCCGACCTTTCCGTATATGTCCGGACGGTAATCCGGGTCTTCCCCGTAGAGCGTCACCGAATCAAAGGCCGTACTCAGGCGCTTGGCATCATCGTCCTTCGAGAGGTAATGGAAGCGGCGGTTTGTCCGCTCCGGGGTGCCTTCGCCGGCAAACTGGCGTTTCGGGTCTTCGCCTTCGCGCTTGAACGGGAATACGCCCGCCGTATACGGGAACGATCCTGGAACATTTTCAAGGTACACCCAGCGCAGAATTTCACCATAGTCCTTGTATCTTGGCAGGCTGACCTTTGGAATCGACAATCCCGAAAGGCTAGTGGTCCTAAGCACCGTGACGATTTCCTTGTCGCGGATTTTGGTCACGAACGAGTCAGACGCATATTTCTCCTTCAGGCTCTCCCAGCTCTCAAGAATCTTCTTCGACTCCGGCGTCAGCTTTGCTTCCACACTGGACTTTAAGGCTTCCAGCGCTGATGACGCCTCTTCATTGCCCTGCTCCTTCACCGCTTCAAGCGCGCCTTCAAGCTGGAACAGGCTTCTTGCAAGCTCGGCCTGCTCTGTAGCCAGCTTATGGTAGCCCCTGACGGTTTCGGAGATTTCCCTCAGGTAGTAGCGGCGGTCAGCCGGAATAATGACATTCTGCTTTTCCACTTCCGCTTCTGTGGAAAAGCTGGTTTTCCAGTTTGTTCCGGCCTTCTCGTTTAGCTTGGCAACTAGCGCGGCAAACAATGCATTCGTCCCGGGGTCATTGAACTGGCTGGCAATTGTCCCATAAACCGGCATTTCACCAAGGTCCCGGTCAAACAGCATATGGCTGCGCTGGTACTGCTTCTGCACCTGCCTTCTTGCGTCCTCCGAGCCTTTGCGCTCAAATTTATTGATGACGATCAGGTCGGCATAGTCAATCATGTCGATTTTTTCAAGCTGGGACGGAGCCCCGAACTCGCTTGTCATCACATACAATGACACATCGCACACATCGGTTATGCCGGCATCTCCCTGCCCGATTCCGCTCGTTTCGACGATGATCAAATCAAACCCGGCCGCTTTCGTGACCGCAATCGCGTCCTGGATCGCAAGCGAAAGTTCAGATTTCGCCTTCCGGGTGGCCAGGCTTCGCATATACACGCGCGGAGAAAAGATCGCATTCATGCGGATCCGGTCGCCAAGGAGGGCGCCGCCTGTTTTTTGCTTTGTAGGATCGACAGACAGAATCGCCACTCTTTTCTCCGGAATCTCATTCAGGAAACGGCGGATCAGTTCATCGGTCAGCGAGCTTTTTCCCGCTCCGCCCGTTCCGGTGATGCCGACCACCGGGACCGTCTTCGTCATGCTTTTTACCTTTTCGATCACAGCGGTCGCCGCTGTTTCGGCCCCCGCGCTATCGGTTTTGGCACTTACCTGCTGCTCAGCCAGCGTAATCAGTTTCGCCACAGTACGGACATCGCCGCGTTCCAGCTGCCCAAGCTCGCTCGCCGCCTCCGGGCTCACGGTCGCAAAGTCGCATTCCTTGATCATTTCCTGGATCATGCCCTCAAGGCCAAGCTTGCGGCCGTCTTCTGGTGAAAAAATCCTGGAGATGCCATATTCATGCAGTTCTTTTATTTCCCTCGGGATGATGACTCCGCCCCCGCCGCCGTAAATGCGAATATGAGGCGCGCCTTTTTCCTGCAGGAGGTCGTACATGTATTTAAAATATTCCACATGTCCGCCCTGATAGGAAGAAATCGCGATTCCCTGGACATCCTCCTGGATCGCCGCATTGACGACTTCCTCCACCGAACGGTTGTGGCCAAGATGGATGACTTCCGCGCCATTGGCCTGCAGAATCCTGCGCATGATATTGATGCTCGCATCATGGCCGTCAAACAGGCTTGATGCGGTCACAAAACGGATATGATGTGTCGGTTCGTACCTCATCCTTCTCCCCCTGTTCCTAGTTTGACCTTTCCTTCCTTCATCCCATGAAATAGCAGGTCAAGCTGCAATTCGATATACTCTTCGAGGCTGTACGCCTTCTGCAGCGCCCAGCGGCGGAAGGCCCACATCTGCCCCTGGACGAAAATATTGTGGGCAATCAGTTTCACTTCCTGCTCCGTGAGGTCCAGCTCCCCATTTTTCACACAGTTCCCAATCACATTCTCAAACATGCCGACCATCTGGATTTCCTTGTTCAGCACATATGGGAGGGCATCCTTGCCGAGCGATTTCGCCTCCTGATACATGACAAGGACTTCATCCTGCATATCGGCCATTTCCCGGAAGTAATAGGCGATGCTCAGCTTCAGGGCTTCGACCGTCCCCTGGTTCGTGTCAAGGTCCTTTTGCAGCCGCTCGCGGATCTGGTCGTACATCCTGTCGACCACAAGGTACAAAATATCTTCCTTCTTGCGGATATACTCGTACAGCGTCCCTATGCTGAAACCTGCCGCTCTTGCGATTTCGCGGGTGGTGGTGCGGTGAAACCCTTTCTGCTTAAAAAGAGTCACCGCCCCCTTGATCATCTGGTCGCGCCTTTTGATCACCAGCCGTTCATCCTTGACTGAAGCCTCCACTTCCCGCTTTTTCATCATCTCCCCCCTTTTCGTTCACTGGTTTATTGCCTGAAAGATGGCTTCTTCATTAGTTATTTTGTCAGCATCCTTGAAATCACGAGGCGCTGGATTTCCTGTGTGCCTTCGTAAATCTGCGTAATTTTTGCGTCTCGCATAAAGCGCTCGACCGGGTATTCCTTCGTATAGCCATAACCGCCAAAGATTTGGACCGCTTCGGTTGTAACCTTCATCGCGGTATCCCCGGCGAGCAGCTTCGACATCGCCGATTCTTTTCCATATGGCAGCCCTTCCGACTCTAGCCATGCCGCCTGGTAGGTCAATAGCCTTGATGCCTCGATTTGCGTCGCCATGTCGGCAAGCTTAAAACCAACTCCCTGCTGGGCAGCGATTGGCTTGCCAAACTGGTGGCGGTCCTTCGCATAGTCGACCGCTGCGTCGAGGGCGCCCTGGGCAATCCCGACTGCCTGGGCGGCGATTCCGTTCCGGCCGCCATCAAGCGTCATCATTGCGATTTTAAAGCCTTCGCCTACCTTGCCAAGCACGTTTTCCTTCGGCACGCGGCAGTCTTCAAAGATGATCTCCGTTGTCGGCGAGGAGCGGATTCCCAGTTTCTTTTCCTTCTTGCCAACAGAAAATCCCGGGAAGTCGCTTTCAATAATGAAAGCGGTGGTTCCTTTCTGCCTGCTTTCCGGATCGGTCAGCGCGAACACGACATAAATTTCCGCTTCGCCGCCATTGGTGATAAAAATCTTCGAGCCATTGAGGATATAATGGTCGCCGTCTTCACGAGCGGTCGTCTTCATTCCGCCGGCATCCGAACCGCTGCCCGGCTCTGTCAATCCGTAGGCGCCCATCTTCTCTCCCAGGGCCATCGGCTTCAGGTACTTCTGCTTCTGCTCTTCGCTGCCAAACTTGTAGATGGGCCAGCCGGCAAGCGAGGTATGGGCAGAAAGGGTAACCCCTGTCGACGCACAGACGCGGGACAGCTCTTCGACCGCGATGCAGTAGGCCAGATAGTCGCTGCCAATGCCGCCATACTCTTCCGGCCACGGAATCCCCGTCAATCCCAGCTCCGCCATTTTGTTGAAAATCCCGCGGTCAAACTGCTCCTCCTCATCCCGCTCCGCAGCCGTAGGCGCCACTTCATTCCGGGCAAAATCCCGAACCATTTTGCGAATCATTTCATGCTCTTCGGTTAAACGGAAATTCATTGTATTCTCCTCCTGTTCAATGATTAGTTTCTATGATTGTTTTTCTATTAAAATGCTGTTTTGCTAGTTGGTCGGGATATTAGCGTGAAGTCCGTGCCGCCATCGACCGTTTTTTTTGTTAATAGGCTTTATCGACGCAAATCCTGTGGCCCTAGCAACTCTTTTTTGCGCCAATCGGCCCTATTAGCGCAATTCTTTGGCAACAAAGCACACTTTTTTACGCCAATCAGCCCTATTAACGCAATTTCCAGGCTCCCTAGCACTCTCTTTTACGTCAATCGGCCCTATTAGCGCAATTTCCAGGCTCCCTAGCACTCTTTTTTACGCCAATCCACTATTGGCGCAGGCGACAACACTCTACAAAAACTTACTAATCACTATCCTCTGAATCTCGCTTGTTCCTTCGTAAATCTCGGTCACTTTCGCGTCGCGGAAGTAGCGCTCGACTGGATACTCTTTTGTGTAGCCATAGCCGCCAAATACCTGGACGGCTTCAATCGCCGTTTCCACCGCTGTCCTTGAGGCAAACAGCTTGGCCATGGACGCTTCCTTGCCGCATTTTAGCCCTTCCTGGCGCAGATTGGCTGCCTGATAGACCAGAAGCTTTGAAGCTTCAACCGCCGTCGCCATATCGGCCAGCTTGAAGCCGACTCCCTGCTGGAGGGCAATTGGCTTGCCGAACTGCTGGCGCTCTTTCGCATAGGCTGCTGCTGCCTTGAGCGCCGCCTCGGCAATCCCCAGCGCCTGGGCGGCAATGCCGATCCGGCCGGCATCCAGGTTGGCCATCGCAATTTTAAAGCCTTCGCCTTCCGCGCCCAGCAGGTTTTCCTTCGGAACTTTCATGTCCTCGAACGTCAGCTGGACCGTTCGCGAGCCATGAAGACCCATTTTATGCTCATCCTTGCCGATCACAAGCCCCGGCGTCCCCTTTTCAACAATAAAAGCGGAGATTCCCTTTGAGCCCCCGTCCGGGCTGGTCCGCGCAAAAACGATATACGTATCCGCTTCGCCGCCATTAGTGATAAACACCTTGGAGCCATTCAGCACATAATGGCCGTCCTTCCATTCCGCTTTCGTTTTCAGGCTGGCCGCATCGGAGCCGGCGCCTGGCTCGGTCAAACAGAAGGCGCCAAGATATTCGCCGGAAGCAAGCTTTGGCACATACTTCTGCTTTTGCTCCTCCGTCCCGAAGTACAGAATCGGATTGGTCCCGACCGATGTATGCACCGACAGGATGACGCCGACGGTCGCACTCACTTTGGACAGCTCATGGATGGCAATGATATAGGAAGTGAAATCCATTTCCGAGCCGCCATATTCTTCAGGAACGGGAATTCCCATCAAGCCAAGCTCGCCCATTTTCCTGACAATCTCGCGGGGAAACTTCCCATCCTCCATCTCCTCCACAAACGGTGCAATTTCCTTTTCCGCAAAATCCCGAACCATCTTGCGCATCATCTGTTGCTCTTCTGTGAATCTAAGGTTCATGGCTGTTTCCTCCCTGGTGGAGTTTTTTATAAAATCGAATCACTCATAAACATAGAAGCCGCGTCCAGATTTCTTTCCGAGCCAGCCGGCCTTTACATATTTGCGGAGCAGCGGGCATGGGCGGTATTTGGTGTCGCCAAAGCCTTCATGCAGGGTTTCCATGATATAAAGGCATGTATCGAGCCCAATAAAATCGGCCAGCGTCAGCGGCCCCATCGGATGGTTCATGCCAAGCTTCATGACTTCATCAATCGCTTCCTTTGTGGCGACTCCCTCATACAAGGTATAGATGGCTTCATTGATCATCGGCATCAAGATGCGGTTTGAAACAAAGCCCGGAAAGTCGTTGACCTCGACCGGCACCTTGCCGATTCTTTTCGTGATATCTTCAATCTCCTGGTACACTTCATCCGCCGTAGCAAGGCCGCGGATGATTTCGACAAGCTTCATGACCGGAACCGGGTTCATGAAATGCATGCCGATGACTTTTTCCGGCCTGTTGGTGGCCGCTGCGATTTCGGTAATGGGAAGCGATGATGTATTGGTGGCAAGGATGGCATGTTCAGGGGCCAGTTCATCCAACTGGCCGAACACCTTGGTTTTGATGTCCATGTTCTCCACAGCCGCTTCGATGACAAGGTCTGCTGCCTGGGCATCCTGCAAACTGGTCGATGGTGTAATTCTTGAGAGGATTTCTTCTTTCTCGTCGGCACTGAGGCGGCCTTTTTCGACATTGCGTGACAGGTTTTTGTTGATGACGCCAAGTCCGCGCTCAACGAATTCCAATTTCAGGTCGTTCAGGGTCACTGTATAGCCTGCCTGGGCACATACCTGGGCAATGCCCGAGCCCATTTGCCCGGCGCCGACCACCATGATTTTTTCTACTTTCATCCGGATTCCTCCTCTTATTAAGAAGCGCAAGCGCCTTGGTCAGCCCCGACTAGCGCTGGAGGGCCGGCAGGTGAAGTCGTTCTTTGACTTCATCGGACGGACCGAAGCGACTCGAGGGGCTAGGCGCTGGAGCTGGACAGTTATCTAACTCCAGTCGCACATTCTTTCTTATAATTTAAAATTCGCGCAAACCGGACAGGCCAGCTTCCTGCTGTACCTGCCCGTTCTGCCTTCTATTCATCTCTCATTTTCAAGCATCATTCATTTATGAGCGACAATCGCCGTTCAGCTCTTCGGCACTTCAATCATGACGGCATCTCCCTGGCCACCGCCTGAGCAGATGGCCGCGATGCCGATGCCGCCTCCGCGGCGTTTCAGCTCGTGCATCAGCGTTAAAATAACTCTTGTGCCGCTGGCGCCGATTGGATGACCCAGTGCGACTGCCCCTCCGTTGACATTGACCTTTTCAGGATCAAGGCCGGCAATCTGGCCACTTGCCAATGCCACCGCCGCGAAGGCCTCATTGATTTCAAACAGGTCGACTTCCTCTAGCGATTTTCCTGATTTCTTTAAAAGTTCATTGATCACTAATCCCGGTGTCTTCGGGAAATCCTTTGCCTCGACAGCTAAGGCCGCATGAGCAAGAATGACGGCCTGCGGCTTACGGCCTTCCCGCTCGGCGCGTTCTTCGCTCATCAGCACAAGGGCCGCGGCTCCATCGTTGACCCCCGGGGCATTCCCAGCGGTGATGCTGCCATCATGGTTGAACACAGGCTTAAGCTTTGCCAGCACTTCGATTGCCGTATCCTTACGGGGAGCTTCATCCTGTTCAACAAGCAAAGGAGCACCTTTACGCTGTGGAACTTCCACCGCCACGATTTCCTCGGCAAGCCTGCCTGCTTCGATGGCTTCGACCGCTTTTTGATGGCTTCTCAGCGCCCACTCGTCCTGCGCCTCGCGGCTGATTTCCATATCGCGGGCCGTTTCGTTTCCGTATGTGCCCATATGGACACCCGTGAACGAGCAGGTCAACCCGTCATGAACCATCAGATCCTTCACTTCGCCATCGCCCATCCTTAGTCCCCAGCGGGCCTTCGGCAGCATGTATGGCGCATTGCTCATGGACTCCATGCCGCCGGCGACAATCACTTCTTCCTCCCCGGAACGGATCAGCACATCCCCAAGTGTGACGCTGCGAATTCCCGAGGCACAAACCTTGTTGATCAGCTCGGTTTTCACTTCCCAGGGAATTCCTGCATGCCTTGCAGCCTGGCGGGATGGAAGCTGCCCCTGCCCTCCCTGGAGAACATTGCCGAGCAGCACTTCACCGATTTCCTCTGGCTTCACGCCAGCCCGCTTAAGTGCCTCTTTGATGGCAATGCCGCCAAGCTGTGAAGCTGTGAAACTGCTCAGGCTGCCGCCCAGTTTCCCAAAAGGCGTCCTCGCCCCTGCCAAAATAACTGTTTTCCCCATCTTTCATCGCCCCTTATTTGAAAATTTATATAGCCAAGCCGGAACTTGACTGAACGCTCGCTCGGAATCAAAGCGCGCCTGCAAAGACTCCCTCCTTTCCGGGAGAAATCTGTGTAAGCGCTTTTTTAAAATTTATTAATTCAGCGGCGAAAAAATACCGCCGCTGAATCCAAGTTGTCAGGAAACAAGTGTCTGCTTTTCACCAAACACGGATTTCTCAAGAAGTTCGGCCACATCATAGGTGCCCACTGTTTCTTCGACTTCCTTCGCCTTTGTTCCATCAGATAGCATCGTCAGGCAGTAAGGACAGCCGGAGGAGATGACCGAAGGATTTACGGCCAGTGCCTGTTCGGTACGGGCTACGTTGATGCGGTGGCCGGTTTCCTCCTCCATCCACATCAAGCCTCCGCCGGCGCCGCAGCACATTGCGTTGTCGCGGTTGCGCTCGATTTCCTTCAGCTTGACGCCCGGAATCGCCTTGATGATGTCACGAGGCGCATCATACACCTCGTTGTAGCGGCCAAGGTAGCAGGAATCATGGAAAGCAATCGTTTCATCAAGCGCATGCTTTGGAACCAGTCGCCCTTCCTTCACCAGCTGCGCCAGCAATTCGGTGTGATGGTATACTTCCGCTTCCAGGCCGAAGTCTGGATACTCGTTTTTAAAGATATTGTAAGCGTGAGGGTCGATCGTGACGATCTTCTTCACTTCGTTCTTTTCAAACTCTTCAATGTTCTTTGTCGCCAGCTCCTGGAACAGGAACTCGTTGCCTAGACGCCTTGGCGTATCGCCGGAGTTCTTTTCCTTGTTGCCCAGGATCGCAAATTTGACACCTGCTTCATTTAAAAGCTTCGCAAAGCTGAGGGCAATTTTCTGGCTGCGGTTGTCGAAGGAGCCCATGGCGCCAACCCAGAACAGGTATTCAAACTCTTCGCCGGACTTCTTCACTTCTTTTACCGTCGGCACGACGACATCGTCGCGCAGCTCGCGCCAGTTTTCCTTCTCCTTGCGGTTAAGGCCCCAAGGGTTGCCCTGGCGTTCGATATTGGTCATCGCGCGCTGTGCATCGGCATCCATCTTCCCTTCCGTCAGGACAAGGTAGCGGCGCAGGTCAATGATTTTATCCACGTGCTCGTTCATGACCGGGCACTGGTCCTCACAGTTGCGGCAGGTTGTACAGGCCCAGATTTCTTCTTCGGTGATCACATCGCCGATCATGCTTGGGTTGTAGGCAAGCCCCGCTGCTGCTTCCTCGGCGCCCGCTCCGGATGCGGATAGCGCAATCTGGTTTCCTTTTGTATTCGCAAAGGCGAACGTCGGCACCCATGGCTGCTTGGAAGTGACCGCTGCACCATGGAAGGTGAGATGGTCACGTAATTTGACGATAAGGTCCATCGGCGAGAGCATCTTCCCTGTGCCGGTTGCCGGACACATATTCGTACAGCGTCCGCACTCCACGCAAGCGTAGAAGTCGATCATCTGCTCCTGGCTGAAATCGGTAATCTTCCCTGCCCCAAACGTTTCCTGTGTTTCATCCTCAAAGTCGATCTTCGTGATTTTCCCCGGGGAGTCCACGCGGGACAGATACACATTGGCCGGGCCGGCGATCAGGTGGGCGTGCTTCGACTGCGGCACATACACAAGGAATGCCAGCAGGAACAGCAGGTGAATCCACCAGGCGATATAGAAAATGACAATTGCGCCTGTTTCCGGCAGCCAGGAGAAAGCGCCGGCAATAACGGAAGCAACCGGCTCTGTCCAGGTGCCTGCATGTCCATGCCAGATCATGCTCATTCCGTTTCCAACAAGGACGGAAAGCATCAGGCCGCCGATGAACAACAGGACAAGTCCGTTTTTAAATCCACGCTTCAGGCGGACAAGTTTTTCCACATAACGGCGGTGAAAAGCCCAGACGACGGCAACAAGAATGATCAGGGTGACAATTTCCTGGAAGAACGTGAACCCAGGATATAAAGGGCCAAGCGGCAAATGCGACCCCGGCTTGATTCCCTTCCAAATAAAATCAATCGCTCCAAACTGGACAAGAATGAATCCATAGAAAAACATGACGTGAATAATACCGCTTTTCTTGTCCTTCAGCAGTTTCTTCTGGCCAAACACCTGAACCTTGACCCTCTCAAGGCGCTCCTTCACTGCGTAGTCAAACTCGGACTTCTTTCCAAGCCTGACGAACTCTATCCTTGTTTTGACCACATACACGAACAGGCTGACAGCGTAAGCGGTTACAAGAAGGAACGCAATGAGGTTAATCCACAACAAACCGTTCATACCACTTTCCCCTTTCTGCGAAGATCTGAAGTCATTCGGTGAAAATTTAAAAACAAGCAAATTTTCTGAATATACCTATATTACCATTATATAATGAATGAGCATTCAGTCAACGATTTTTCACAAAAAATTCCCTTGTCTTTTCATGAAAGGGAAAATTGGTTAAAAAGTCATATCTCCTTCTGTTTCGGTAACACTAAAGAAAATTTACTTTAAAGGAGCGGGACTGCTGTGGAACTTGCTTATTGGATAGTAGGCGCAATCGCGGGCTTGATTCTGCTGCTGGCGCTTGATTTCAAGATCGGGAGAAAGCTTCACCTTGACCAGGTCAATAAAAAATACTTCCCAATTCGAAACAGCAACCTCGACATTTTTACCCATGGGCCTGAACTGTTCGCAGACTACTTTGATGAACTCCGGCAGGCAAAACACCACATACACATTCTTTTCTATATCGTCAAAAACGACACCTTCAGCAAGGAGTTCCTGTCCATCCTGCAGACAAAAGCAAAGGAAGGCGTCGAAGTACGGCTGATGGTCGACTGGGTCGGGGCCACCCTTTCCCGCAAAGCCATCAGGCAGCTCAGGGAAAGCGGCGCAGAGTTTGCTTTCAGCCGCAAACCCAGCCTGCCCTTCCTCTTTTATTCATCCCAGGTGCGCAATCACCGCAAAATCACCATTATCGACGGAAAGACCGGCTACACCGGCGGCTTCAATGTTGGCAAGGAGTACATCGACCTCCAAAAAAAGCTTTCGCCATGGCGGGATTACCATCTTAAAGTAACGGGAGAAGGAGTCCAGGATCTGCAGACAGAATTTCTTTTGGACTGGAAAATGGCCTCCCGCATCAACCTGCTGCAAAACAAAATCTATTTTCCTGACCTGGAAAAAGGCCGCATACGCCAGCAGTTTGTCCCATCCGAAGGGCAGATGCTCGAGGACATTTTATTCAACCTGATTCAAAAAGCGGAAAAGTCCATATTTATCGGAACGCCCTATTTCATCCCAAGCCGCCGGATTTTCAATGAGCTGCTAAGATGTATGGAGAAGGGCGTAAAGCTTAAGCTCCTGGTACCCTTCAAGGCCGACCATATTTTAGTAAAAGAAGCTTCGTATCCTTATTTACGGGTAATGGTAAAGCATGGAGCTGAAATCCATCAGTACCAAAAAGGGTTTTACCACGCCAAGGTGATGGTGATTGACGATAAGATTTGCGATATCGGCACGGCGAATTTTGACCAGCGCAGCATGTTCCTGAACCTTGAGTTAAACTGCCTGATCTATGACCAGGCCTTCATTTCGAAGGTCAACAGCATTTTGCGCCAGGACCTTCTCGATTCGGAATCGATCAACCAGCACGAACTCAACGGCTTCAACCCTTTCCGAAGCATGAAGGAGCGTGCGGCGCGCACCGTCGCATACTTTTTATAAAAATAAAGAGGTTTTATGATGATTATACGGTTCGGTTATGTATCAACAGCAATTTCCCTTTGGGAAGCATCTCCTTCCCGAACAATGACCTTCGCCCGCTACGGCCAGATGCCGAAGGAAGAGCGTCTCGACAAGCTGCACAGGATCACGCGCTCCAACCTCGATAGCACAAAGAGAATGATTTATTACAACCTGGCGTACGGCCTGCCGCTTTACCGGTTTTCAAGCTCAATCGCCCCGCTGGCCACCCACCCCGAGGTCAAATGGGATTTTGTGAACCCGTTTTTGGAACAGTGGCGGGAAATTGGGACACTGGTCAGGGAAAATGGGCTCAGGACGAGCTTCCATCCCAACCAATATACCCTGTTTACGTCCCCCCGGCCCGAGGTGACAGACAATGCCGTGATCGACATGGAATACCATTACAGCATGCTTCAAGCAATGGGCCTTGAAAACGACGGCGTCCTTAACATCCATATCGGCGGGGCTTATGGCAACAAGGAGGAAACCATCCTCCGGTTTCATGAGAACCTGAAGAAGCTTCCCTTGCACATCAAAGAGCGGATGACGCTTGAAAACGATGATAAAACCTATCATGGCGACGAGACCCTCGCGGCATGCCAAAAAGAAAATGTGCCGCTGATGTTCGATTATCACCACCATATGGCCAATCCTGGCTCAATGGAGCTTGAGGACCTCCTGACCGCCGGCTTCGCCACATGGGAAAGGATTGGACTCAGGCCCAAAATCCACATCTCATCCCCAAAGACGGAGAAGGCCTACCGCTCGCATGCCGATTATGTCGACCCCGAGTTCCTGCAGCCCCTGCTCCCGGTGCTGCGCCGGATCGGTGCCGATGTCGATTTTATGATCGAAGCAAAGCGCAAAGACCAGGCCTGTCTGCAACTGATCGAGGATTTGGCAAAGATCCGCGGCGTCAAGCGGATTGGCGGAGGGGTTTTGGAGTGGAAATAAGAAGCCCTGCATCGCATAATGCAGGGTTTTCTGTATCCTAGTGTCTAAAAAGGCTGTTTTTATAGGCGGGCGGGTATTTTTTATTCCCTGTACGGGGAATAAACCACCAAAAAAAAGACCTTCCCAAACTTGGGAAGGCCTCTAGCCTGTTTTACATTTTCTCCGGAGCTGAAACTCCAATCAAGCTCAAAGCATTTTTCAAGGTGATTTGAACAGACTGCACCAGTCCAAGACGGGCGGCTGTGCGCTCCTTCTGCTCAACATCCAGCACTTTTTCCGCATTGTAGAAGCTGTGGAACGCGGAGGCCAATTCAAAGATATAATTGGTCACGCGATGAGGCACACGCTTCACGGCCGCTTCGGCCACCGCCTGCGGGAACTCGCCAAGCTTCTTCAGCAAATCAACCTCTTTTTCAGCGCCAACCAGGCTGAAATCAGCCTTTTCATCAACGGTAAAGCCCTGCTCTTCGGCTGCACGCAGGATGCTGCAAATACGGGCATGAGCGTACTGCGCATAGTAAACCGGGTTATCATTGGACTGGGACACCGCCAGGTCCAAATCAAAGTCCATATGCGTATCCGCGCTGCGCATTGCGAAGAAATAACGTGTCGCATCAAGGCCGACTTCTTCGATCAGGTCGCGCATCGTCACCGCTTTTCCGGTCCGCTTGCTCATTTTCATCTTTTCACCATTTTTATAAAGGTGGACCAGCTGAATGATTTCGACCTCAAGCGCATCGCCTTCATAGCCAAGCGCCTGTATCGCTGCACGCATCCGCGGAATATAGCCATGGTGGTCGGCACCCCAGATGTTGATCAGCTTTTCAAAGCCGCGCTCAAGCTTGTCCTTGTGGTAGGCAATATCCGGAAGCAAGTAGGTGTAGGAGCCGTCCTGCTTAATGAGAACGCGGTCCTTGTCATCGCCGAACGTGGTCGAACGGAACCAGGTTGCACCGTCTTCTTCATAGATATGGCCTTTTTCACGCAAAGCGGCCAATGCCGTATCAATCTTGCCGTTCTGGTACAGAGACGTTTCCGAATACCAGACATCAAAGCTCACACGGAAGTTTTCAAGATCCCGCTTCAGCTTCTCCATTTCGTATTTCAAGCCGTAGTCGCGGAACGTCTCGAAACGCTGCTCGTCCGGCATGTTGACGAATTTATCGCCATGCTCTTCGGCCAGCTTTTTCCCAATGCCGACAATATCGGCGCCATGGTAGCCGTCCGCAGGCATTTCCCTGTCTTGGCCAAGCGCCTGGAAGTAGCGGGCCTCAACAGACAAAGCAAGGTTGTTGATCTGATTGCCGGCATCATTGATGTAGTATTCGCGCGATACATCATAGCCAGCTTTCGCGAGCACATTGCAAAGGGAATCCCCTACTGCCGCGCCGCGAGCATGGCCAAGATGCAGGTCTCCGGTCGGGTTCGCGGAAACAAACTCCACCTGGATTTTCTCGCCGGCCCCGACATTGGTCTCCCCGTACTTGGACCCAGCTCCCAGAATCGTTGGAATCAGGTCGGTCAGATAGCTGTTGTTCATATAAAAATTGATGAAGCCTGGTCCGGCGATCTCAATTTTTTCAATCGATGCCTTGCTTTTATCAAAGCTCTCAACCAGCTCTTCGGCAATCTTGCGCGGCGGCTTTTTCGCAACGCGCGCCAGCTGCATCGCCATATTGGTCGAATAGTCGCCGTGCGCCTTTTCCTTTGGCAGCTCGAGCACAACGGACGGGATCTGCTCTCCCTGTGCAAGACCCGCTTTCAAAACGGCTTGTTTGATTTCTTCCTTGAGCTTGTTCTGGACTTGCTCGACTATGTTCATTTCCGCTCCTCCTTGTAATCGATGTTCATCTGGTATGTACCTGCAGGCGAACCCTGGATGATGAATTCATATAAAATTTCAATATTGCCTTCTGCGCTTTCTTCTTTAAAATCGATATCCATCCGCCTCGTATCGGCCTCTGTCTGAAGCAGGCCGTAAGGAGACTGGTAGTTCCCCGGCGTTCTTTTATCCAGCAGAAAATGCAGCCGCATGGAAACCACACCCGAACGAAGAATCAGCACTTCCCGGTCCTTGATCTTCACAGTCGTGTGAACCGTGCCTTCCTCCATCATCTCATCGTATTGCAGATACGAACTGCTGCCCTTTTTATAATATCGGCCAAAAGTGGTCAGTTCAAAAGTCTCCTTTTGCTTTCCGTCATCAATGGCCGTTGTCACCTTCACTTTCACAGGACTCTGGTCCGCGGGCCTCGTCGCCACGTCAACACATCCTTTTAGACATTGCTTATTTTCTTATTATAAACCAATAGTATAAATATTCGCTGGAAAAATCTCAAGGGCACGGGTATAAAAAAACGGCCCCAATTAACCTAATAGGCTCTGTTATGATTTATTGTTGCTTTTCGTGTAAGTATGAGAATACATAGACGGAGAATTTCCGGCTAATGTAAGAATGAAAGCTTAAGTATCAAATATAAGCGGAGATATTCAGATTAACTGCCCTAACTAAGACAAAAACGAAGCATTGGGATAATATAAACGGAAAAACTCCTCTTATTTTTAGGGAAATATGAGTATTTCCCTATTTAAACGGAATCCTTCCGTTTATTTTTCAACCATCATATCAAAAACATGTTCATTTACTTAGGATTAACAATAAAAAAACTGCGATTTTTAGATAAAAACGCAGTTTTTTCCTTGCCTAATTTATTGTCCTTACCAGTTTAAGCCCATTTACTTCACAAACCCCAGCATCATTTCCCTGATGAGCTTGCTGGCGGTGTTGGCTGTTTGCTCGGAGTGGTCGTAGATTGGCGCGACTTCGACAAGGTCGGCGCCAACAACGTTCACTTGTGAGCGGGCAATTTCATGAATGGAGGCAAGCAATTCCTTCGATGTGATGCCGCCTGCATCCACCGTGCCTGTGCCTGGCGCGTGCGCCGGGTCGAGAACATCGATGTCGATCGTCACATACACCGGGCGGCCGGCCAGCTTCGGCAAGATTTCCTTCAGCGGCTCAAGCACCTCAAACTTGGAAATATGCATGCCAGCGTTTTTGGCCCACTCAAATTCTTCCTTCATACCAGAGCGAATTCCAAACGAATAGACATTCTCCGGCCCAATCTTCTCGGCGATCTTGCGGATTGGCGTCGAATGCGAAAGCGGCTCGCCTTCATAATGCTCGCGCAAATCGGTATGGGCGTCCATATGAATGATCGCCAGGTCCTTGTACTTCGCGGCAACAGCCTTCATGACCGGCCAGGACACAAGATGCTCCCCGCCCATGCCAAGCGGAAACTTGTCTTCCGCCATCAGCTTGCCAACAAAATCCTCAATGATATCGAGGCTCTTCTGCGGGTTGCCGAACGGCAGCGGGATATCGCCGGCATCAAAATATTTCACATCGGCCAGCTCACGGTCGAGGTACGGGCTGTACTCCTCGAGGCCGATAGACACTTCGCGGATGCGCGCCGGGCCGAAACGGGAACCCGGGCGGTAGCTGACGGTCCAGTCCATCGGCATTCCGTACAGAACAACCTTGCTTTCATTAAAATCGGAATTCATCCCGATAAACACATTGCCAGAATAAGCTTCATCAAAACGCATGCTAAACCCTCTTTCCTTACTTCACAAGGTCGCCGACGAATTTAGGCAGAACAAATGCAGCTTTGTGAAGTTCTTTTGTATAATACTTTGTCTCGATGTCGTGGAAACGGTCTTCGCTCACTTCCAGCGGATCATACTTTTTGCTTCCGATTGTGAACGCCCACATGCCGCTTGGGTAGGTCGGGATGTTCGCGATATAGAGACGTGTAATCGGGAAGATTTCTTTTACATCCCTTTGGACATCGCGGATCAGGTCAGCCTTGAACCAAGGGTTGTCCGACTGCGCAACAAAGATGCCGTCTTCCTTCAGTGCCTTTGAGATGCCCGCGTAAAAGCCTTTCGTGAACAGATTTACCGCAGGGCCAACCGGCTCGGTGGAATCCACCATGATCACATCGTACTCATTTTCACTTTTTGCGATATGCATAAAGCCGTCATCCACCTGTACATCCACGCGCGGATCGTCAAGCTTGCCGGCAATTTCCGGTAAAAACTTCTTGGAATACTCGATTACCTTGCCATCGATATCGACAAGTGTCGCCTTTTTCACGCTAGGATGCTTCAGCACTTCACGGATGACACCGCCATCGCCGCCGCCGACAACAAGGACGTTCTCAGGATTTGGATGCGTAAACAATGGAACATGCGCCACCATTTCGTGGTAAACGAATTCATCTTTGACCGAAGTCATGACCATGCCGTCAAGCAGGAGCATATTGCCCCACTCTTCTGTTTCCACCATATCAAGCTTTTGAAAATCGGTTTGCTCTGTATGTAACGTGCGATTCACCTTCATTGTAATTCCAAAGTTCTCAGTCTGTTTTTCTGTAAACCAAAGACCCATTTTATTTTCATTCCTTTCGGTTAAAAGTCTCGTTCATAAATACTGCTCTTCCAGTTTATGTTTCCCCATGCTGTCAATAAAAAACATTAATTTCTGGAGACAAACACAGAAAAAGTATAGTTGAATCACGCGAAAATGCAAGCAATTTTTAAAAATGTCAATATTAATATTTTCCCAGCGTTTAAAAGAGGCCAAACTCTTTCATACTGGATAATATTATCTTTTTATCTATGGCTGTGTTAATTTAGGCTGCTGATTTCCGTTCCAGGTGCTTCGCTTTCCGCGGGCGGCCCGGGGAGCCTCCTCGGTGCATCCGCACCTGCGGGGTCTCCCCTGACCCGTACTCCCGCAGGACTTTGAATGAGCTTCCTTGAATCCGCCCACGCACGAGAAAATGCGGTAGCATTTTCGAGGAGTCTCGCACCTTCCACTTCAATCAGCAGACTTTGAAAAATATAATGTCTTTTAACACAGCCTATCCTAAAAGGGGGTTGCAAGCTATGGAACTGATGACTAACCAGCGGTTCAGGAAGAGTGCGAAGATTTTCCGGGCGCTGCTTTTTATTGGCCTGATTGCTGCGGCGGTCGGGATGCTTGCCTATTTCCTGCTGATTGGCTATGTGAAGCTGCTTGGACCGCCGCCGCTTGCCGTTCCCCAGTCGACTTTGTACATGGCGGATGACGGCACGGTGATCGGCGAAAGCCATAATGGCCAGAAGCGCTACTGGGTCCCGCTCAAGGAAATTTCACCTGAGCTGGTGAAGGCGACCATCTCGATTGAAGACCGGAATTTTTACGCGCACAGCGGGTTTGATTATAAACGGATTGCCGGCGCCGTGATTGCCGACATAAAAGCGATGTCCAAGGTGCAGGGAGCGAGCACGATCACCCAGCAGTATGCCAGGAACCTTTACCTCGGGCATGATAAAACGTGGAGACGCAAGATTGCGGAAGCTTTCTATGCCTTCCGTCTTGAGGTCAATTACTCGAAAAATGAAATTCTTGAAGGCTATTTAAATACAATTTATTACGGAAACGGCGCCTACGGTGTCCAGGCTGCCAGCCAGTATTATTTTGGCAAGGACGCCCGCGAACTCTCCCTGGCTGAAGCTTCGATGCTAGCCGGGATTCCCAAGGGACCGGGCATTTACTCGCCATTCGCGTCGCTTGAAAAAGCGGAAAGCCGCCAGGAAACCGTGCTGCGCGCGATGGTTTCCAAAGATTATATCAACAGCAGGCGTGCCGAAAAAGCAGCCGCCGAGGAGTTGGTGCTGGTTGGTCAGCATCGCGAGATTCTTGGCCAGGCCCCCTATTTCCAGGATGCCGTGCGCCAGGCGCTTAAAAATGGACTGGGACTTGATGACCGTACGATCGAGCTTGGCGGGCTGAAAGTGTACACGACACTGAACCTCAAGCAGCAGGAGATGGCTGAACAGGCAGTGGAGAACATGATCTCGAAGGACTCGGAAATCCAAACAGGGTTTGTCGCCATGGACCCGAAAACAGGCCATGTCAAAGCACTTGTCGGTGGCCGCAGCTACGAAGAAAGTTCTTTTAACCGGGCGACCCAGGCCGTGCGCCAGCCAGGCTCGACGATCAAACCGATTTTGTATTACGCGGCCCTTGAGCAAGGTTTCACGCCGGCAACTATGATGAAAAGCGAAATGACGACCTTCCGTTTTGAAGACGGCACAGCTGATTATACGCCGCATAATTTCAACAATAAATATGCCGAGGGCGACATCACGATGGCGCAGGCCCTGGCCTTGTCCGACAATGTCTACGCCGTGAAGACACATCTGTTCCTTGGAGAGGATGTGCTTCCGGAAACAGCGAAAAAGTTTGGCATCAAGTCGGAAATGGAGGAGGTCCCTTCCCTTGCGCTCGGCACCTCGGGCGTCCGGGTGATTGAAATGGCCAATGCCTACAGCATGCTTGCCAATGGCGGCAAACAGCTGGACCCGGTCCTGATCCAGCGGGTCGAAAGCCATAATGGCGACGTAATTTACGAGCATAAACCTGATGGCGAACATGTACTGCAGCCGGAGCTGGCTTCGGTGATGAACCATATGATGACCGGAATGTTCGATGAAAATCTGAATGGCTACGCCTCCGTGACAGGCAGCTCGATGTCCGACAAAATCTCCCGCCCATATGCCGGAAAGTCGGGCTCCACCAATACGGACAGCTGGATGATTGGCTATACTCCGCAGCTTGTGGCCGCCGTCTGGACTGGCTATGATAAAGGGAAACCAATCGAACTGCCGGCCGAAAAAGGCTACAGCAAAAACATCTGGCTTAATTTTATGGAAAATGCCCTGAAAGACGAGCCAGTGAAAAAATTCAAAGCCGCCAAAGGAACAGTCGGCGTCTACATCAACCCGGAGAACGGCAAACTGGCCACCGAAGGATGCCCGGTCAAGGTAATGACCCATTTTATTGAAGGAACAGAGCCGCAGGAATATTGTAACGAGCATCTGGACCAGCATCATGAAGGGGAAGAAGAAATGCATCACGAAAAGCGTGAGAAAAAGCCCTGGTATAGGCGAATATTTGGAAGATAGTAAGTTTGAGGATTTTTCATTTTGAGGTGTGGTGCAAATAAATGAGGGTTCTCTGCAAATATTGAGGGAGTTCTGCTAATTAAATTCGTTTTGCGGCAAATAGAATGCTGATTTCGGACAAAAGAAGTGTGGGTCCGGACAATAAAACAGCGTAACTGGACAATAGAAAATGCACCGGCTAATAGAACCACTATTTTGGCAAATTAAAAGGCGATGCCCGACAATAGAATGAGCATTTCGGACAATAAAAGTATGTTTCCGGACAATAAAACAGCGTGTCTGGACAATAGAAAATGCTGCGGCTAATAGAACCACTATTTTGGCAAATTAAAAGGCGATGCCCGACAATAGAACGAGCATTTCGGAAAATAAAAGTATGTTTCCGGACAATAAAACAGCGTGTCTGGACAATAGAAAATGCTGCGGCTAATAGAACCACTATTTTGGCAAATTAAAAGGCGATGCCCGACAATAGAACGAGCATTTCGGACAATAAAAGTGTATTTCCGGACAATAAAACAGCGTAACCAGACAATAGAAACAGCATCAAGCAAACAAGCACCCTTTTCCCAAAAATAAAACCAAAAAAAATGGAGACCCCCCGGACGTCCGAATCCGGGGGGTCTCCTGTCCTTGTTAAAAACGCGTGTCCAACGCTGTTATTAGTTTACATTCTTCCTAGGATTTGGGCAAGTGAGATAATTCAAGTTTGAATTTTTACAACATTCTGACAACCCCACCTTACTGCCCGGCATTCAACCCTGTTTTCAATTCTGCAGTTGACCTTTCCCACATGCCGGCATCATGGTTTTGCAGGTAGTCGGCCAGTATTTTCTTAGACTTATCATCCATATGGTCGACAATGATGTGGCGCTTGATCGACTTGTCAAGTCGGTTCACATGCTCCGGCAGCAACTTGTAGCCGCGGCGGATTTCACGGTTTACCGTCATTTCGCAGGCTGTGACGCCGGCGTAGTAAGGCCCTTCCTCCCCGCGGTCAATGGTCACCCAGACAACCCAATAAAGCTTCGCATCCGGCACTTCATCGCGGTTTGGCAGGAATTTGATTCCCTTTTCCACAACGCTGCGGGCGTGCATCGCGCCTACATCCACCTGTGCCTCGCCTGCTTCCACATCGACGATGACCGGCGAAACATTGTCAAGGCTCAGGCTGCCTTTTCCAAATCCCTTATGGCCGTCCATCGGATCTGGTTTTATGATATTAAATCCAATAGGTTTCTTCTTTTTTTCATCCATCACGATAACCTCCTAGCGTAAAAGCAATTGGAAAAATGTATTTAATGTGTTAATTAGGAAGGGAATAACAGTATGCATCACGGGTCCGATAGTATACTGATACAGCGGTGTGATTACAAGGATCAGAAAAATGATTGAGCCATAATTCTCATATTGCGTCATCTTGGCCCGGATATTCGCCGGCGCCAAATCTTCAATAATCCGGTAGCCGTCAAGTGGTGGCAGCGGCAGCAGATTAAACACAAAAAGCACCATATTCAGGCGAATAAACATGTTGAGAAATTCAAATATAAACTCCGGCATGGCTTCCCCCAGACCAGCTGCTCCCATGCCATAGACAAAGAAGTAGGCAAGCACGACCAGCAGAAAGTTGCTCAGCGGCCCGGCGACCGACACGAGTACCCCTGCAAGGCGCGGGTTTTTAAAGAAAAAGCGGTTCACCGGCACAGGCCTCGCCCAGCCGAATCCGGCAATGAAAATCAGGATCGTTCCAATTGGATCCAAGTGTTTGAGCGGGTTCAGCGTCAGTCTCCCCTGTCTGGCCGCAGTAGGGTCCCCGAACTTGTAGGCCACATAGGCGTGGGCCAGTTCGTGGAGCGTAAAGGCGATAATCAGCGTCACTGCGATATAAGGCAACTGCTCAAGTGAAAACCACATGCCATTTTCCCCCGTTCCATAGATGCTTCAAGTATACCTTATCCATGCCAAAATGGAAAACTTGCACATTTCCCCGAATTATGGAAAACTTTTATCAAGCCATCATAACAAGGAGGGAACATTATGCCATATGTAACCGTAAAAATGCTTTCCGGACGCAGCGACGACCAAAAGCGGGCACTTGTTGAAAAAGTGACCGACGCCGTTGTCGAAACCACCGGTGCTTCGAAGGAAAAAGTCGTCGTTTTCATCGAAGAAATGGAAAAAAGCCACTATGCCGTAGGCGGAAAACGGCTGAGTGACGAGTAGAACCCCTTTTTTAAGGGGTTTTTTTATTTTTAAAGTATTGAACTCTTTCAAATGCATTTTATTCCTGATCAACCGCGTTTTATTCCTGATTACGTAATATTTATTCCTGATTAACCTCGACTTAATCCTGATTTCAGTTGATTTATTCCTGATTTCACTTTCTGCAGCCGTCTCCCAACAAAAAAACCAGGCAATCTCATTGCCTGGCCATTCCCTTTAAATTTTCAATATATTGATAGGCGTTCGCGAATTCTTCGTCGGTGTATTTCTGGCTCTTTTTTACCGTCAGCACCTTTTCCTTCACTTCGTCTTCCGGCAGGCTGTCAAAATACAAAATCGTGGAGACCAGCTCAAGGAATCTGGCATTCTGGCTGTTGATGTCCCCCAGGCAGTCGCCGAGGCAAGGCATGTCCACGCTGTGCTCGCCCAGGAACTCTTCGCCAGCTTCTGTCAGCGTATAGCGGTACTGGTAATAGCCGCCCTTCTGCTCTTTCACTTCGTTCAGGAAACCCATGTTGCACAGCTCCTCGACCCGAAGCGTCAATTCCTCGGAATATGGCCCGTAAAAATGGAACTGGAAACGCTCCTGGAAGGGAAAATTCATTTTCTTGGCAATATAGATCATTTTCTGCAGCTTTTTCCGGCCGATGACCTCTCCCGACAGCGCGATCGCATGAATGATTTTAGCATGATCTTTTAACAAAACTAGTCAACTCCTGTATCTAATCTCCATTGCCTACAATTCAAGGAGCTTCCTAATCTCCTCGCTGCCCGACACGAAGTCGGCTGGGTAGTACAATTTATGGTCCGTCCGCCGTTTGCCGGAAATCGCATCGACAATTTCGGATTCCCGTGAAAGCTCGCGCAGCTCGCCATTCTTCATTTGCAAATGGATCGGCAGGCGCTCTTCTTCCTCTCCCGGACGGTAAAAGTCATATGGCAAATCGGACGATGAATCCACAACGAGATAATACTCAGGGTCAATCCCGGCTTCAACGAAAAGCTGTGACAGCTTTGCGAGCTTCTTATATTCCCTGGCCGGATCAAACTCGACATACTTGAACAAATTCCGGTTGATGAACCGGCAGCAAAGATCCTTTAACACCTCATCCTCTTCCTCTTGCCAAATCTGGAAATAATAAAGGAAAACGCCTTCGTCCAATTTCAGATAGTCTTCGAGTGTCACCTTTTCTTCGAACAGTGAGTAAAAGTGGAGCGGCATATGCTTGAAGGAATAGCCTTGCTCATGGAGATGCTTCGCTCTATGGAGAATTTTCGTCAGGATCACTTCTGCGCTCCGGGTAACCGGATGGAAATACACTTGCCAGTACATTTGGTAGCGGCTCATTATGTAGTCTTCGACGGCATGCATCCCGCTTTGCTTGAATACGACCTGGTCTTCTTTTGGCCTCATGACACGCAAAATGCGCTCCATGTCAAAATGCCCGTAGCTGACGCCGGTAAAATAGGCATCGCGCTGCAAATAATCCATGCGGTCGGCATCAATCTGGCTGGAAATCAGGCTGACGACCAGCTTGTCTTCATAGGTCTTGGCAATCACATCGGCGACTTTCTTTGGAAAATCAGCGCTGATGCGCGTCAGCACCTTGTTCACCTCGGTATCCCCGAGGATGATGGCGCGCGTGAAATTCTCATGGTCGAGGTCAAACACTTTCTCGAACGAGTGGGAAAAAGGTCCGTGCCCCAAATCGTGCAGCAAGGCGGCACAAAGGCTGAGCAGCCTCTCTTCCTCGTTCCATTCCGGCCTGCCGGCAAACACCGTATCCACAATCCGGCGCACAATCTCATAGACGCCAAGCGAGTGGTTGAAACGGCTGTGCTCGGCGCCATGGAAGGTCAAATATGTGGTTCCAAGCTGCTTGATCCGACGCAGGCGCTGGAATTCCTTTGTTCCGACCAAATCCCAGATCGCCCTGTCCCGGACATGGATGTAGCGGTGGACCGGGTCTTTAAACACCTTTTCTTCATTCAGTTTTTCCGCCGAATACGCCATTGGTTTCTACTCCCTTGTTAACATGTATCTATTATAGCCTCTTTTCCCTTTCACTTCACCTTGAAATCCTGCAAATTTCTACAATTTTTTACAAAAACGGCGCCAGTCCTTATGGCGGCCAAGGTGAAAATTTTTGCCATTTTTATAGTTTTAAATCTCCGAGCCTTCAATGAAAAAAGTCACCTTTAAACACGGCGGCTTAAAGGCGACTCCTTATTTCAGCTTTTTATCGATCTTTTCCATCAGTTCGTCCTCTGTCAATGCAGCCACCGGACGATTGTTGACGAACGCGAAGGTTTTCTTTCGGCCCGGTCCGCAGTAGGACTGGCATCCTATTTCAATCTTGGCTTCAGGATCCTTTTCCTTCAGCTTCGGAATCAGCGTCTTTATATTAACGGCCTGGCAGTCGTCACAAACACGAAATTCATTTGCCATCGTGGACAACCCTTTCTCCTAAAAAATCACGGTCGCACCGGCCCATCCCGAGCCGGACTCGCTAAAGGCTATTCTACATAATATCGCTGACTGATGCAACCGGGGCCTTTTTCCGCACATTCAGGGGTACACTCACCATTTCTCTATGAAAAACCTGGAAAAAATCTACTATCCTGCTAATCAGGAATGTATAAACCTTGTAAAATCCGGGCAAGCTTGGACTAGACATTCATCCATTGACCAATATTTTACAGGGAGTTGAAGAAATATGAAAGTTCGCCAGGATGCCTGGACGGAAGAAAATGATTTATTGCTTGCTGAAACGGTGCTGCGCCACGTGAGAGAAGGAAGTACGCAGCTCAATGCTTTTGAGGAAGTCGGAGACAAGCTTGACCGCACGTCGGCGGCCTGCGGCTTCAGATGGAATGCCGTTGTCCGCCACCGCTATGAAAAGGCCCTGCAGCTGGCTAAGAAACAGCGGAAGCAGCGCCAAAGAGTTCTCGGGAAGGACCAGGGCGGAAAGAAGAAGCTGCTCTATTCCCCGCCGGTGCCGACCCTCGACGAGATTGGCATCCAGCCGGCCGAAATGTCCGCCGAGCTGACACTGCCGCCAGCTGAGCTAGACACGCTGGAAATGCAGGATAAGTATGGCCTTGACGGATTGCAGAATTTGCAAGAGTCGATGCTTTTACAAGATTCCAATTCGGAGAGTGGGCCGGAACCCGCAGCCCAGGCCCCGGAAGTTTCCGAGTCTGAACTTGAAGAACAGCAGCCCGTGCCGCCGCAGGTGTCCCAGCCCGCCCTTGCCATGCAGCAGCAAAGCCGCATGACACTTGGCCATGTAATCGCCTTTTTGCAGAATATGAACAGCACCACTTTCCATGCGGATATCTACAAGAGCGAGAATGAAAGATTGCAGCGCGAGATGGCAGGCATCCGGAAGGAAAATGAAGAGCTGAAGAAACAAATCCAGCAGCTCGAGGACAAAGCGAAAACGATGCAGGAAGATTACGAGACACTGATCGAGATCATGAACAGGGCGCGCAAGCTCGTGCTGTTTGAGGAAGAAGAGCGCTCAGCAACAAAGTTCAAAATGGACCGCAACGGAAATCTCGAAAAAGTCGCCGAATAAGGCAATCTCTTATTTTTGATAGAAAAGGTTTGGAGAAGGCAGCACCATCCCCTACCAAAGCAGGCCGTGAACACCTACGAGGTTCACGGCCTGTTTTTTTGAACTTAGATTACTGTCCAGCTCCGGCGCCTACCGCTTGTCTATGCTTCCGGCAAGAACCGGCTGTTCCGCTCGATCATCCGCTCATAATAGCGTGTGAAAAGTTCGAATTCCTCGGGGTAAAGCTGGCCGGGGATGAGCTGGCCGTTCTTGCTGAGAACGGTCATGAAGCGCAGCATTACATCCTGGATGCTAAGCGGTGTGCCCAGCAGTTCAGATAAGGAGGCCATCACCTCAGGCTGGATCTCCGGAAAGGCAAACTTTGTCGTCTCTCCTTTTTTTCCCAGTTCGTAAAATTTCCTGATCAGCTCGGCGCGTTCGCTGCCGCTTCCGGTCACGCAAAGATAAATCTGGACGGCGACGCCCCTTTTCAGGCGGCGCTGGGAGATGCCGGCGAATTTCCGGCCGCCGATGCTCAGGTCGTAGCTGCCGGGACAATACGAGCCAACAATTTCCCTTGCTTCTATTTCTATAGCAAAATCAGAAAACATCTGTTTAATCAAATGCCACATCGCTTCATAGCCGCGATTGATGTCAATTCCTTTTTCGGCTTCCGGCAGGATCAGCGAAAGATTAAGGACTCCCTCGTCAAGCACGACGGCAAGCCCTCCCGAATTGCGGACAATATATTGGTACCCCTGCTGTTCAAGGTATTGAAGACCGTCCTTTAAATAAGGCAGTTTGGAATCCTGAATGCCCAGCACAATCGTCCGATGGTGCACCCAGGACCGCGCTGCAGCTGGTGATGTTCCTGATCCAACACCTTCGCACAGCGTGTCATCCGTGGCAAACGATTGAAGGGCATGAAAGTGCGGGCCGACTGCAGACTGGTCAATCAGCCGCCAGCGTTCCTGACGCAATAAATGAAGCGCCTCATCCATTTGTCATTCTCCTTTAAATAAGCTTAACCAGGTTATTATAGCACTTTCCGGGCCCCGCTGGTATGCCATCGACATTACTGGTGGTGATTGCCTTTTTACGTCACCTTTTTTACCTTCTTTGCCTCTCTCCGGGCTCCAAGAAGGCTCATTGGTGACCGCTCTCCGACTTTCCACTCCTCCCCGGGCTCCAAGCGGGCTCATTGGCGACCGATCTCTGCCTCTTCACTTCTCCACGGGCACCAAGCTGGCCCATTGGCGACCGCTCTCTGCATTTTCGCTCCTCCCCGGGCTCCAAAAAGCTCATTGGCGACCGATCTCTGCCTCTTCGCTTCTCCCCTGGCTCCAACGACGCTCACAGAAAAAGCCGGCTTTCCTAAGAAAACCGGCTTTGCCTTAGTTTTACCTTATTAGCGCTTGGGACGCTGTGATCAAGGCGAGCTTATATACATCTTCTTCGCTGCAGCCGCGGGAAAGGTCATTCACCGGACGGTTCAATCCCTGAAGGATCGGTCCGACGGCTTCGAAGTTTCCAAGACGCTGGGCGATTTTGTAGCCGATGTTTCCTGCTTCCAGGCTTGGGAAGACAAACACATTCGCATCACCCTGAAGCGGGGATGTTGGCGCCTTTTTAGCCGCAACGGAAGGAACGAAAGCCGCATCGAACTGGAATTCACCGTCAACCACAAGCAGCGGGTCGCGCAGTTTGGCTTCTTCCACTGCCTTCGATACTTTTTCTGTTTCCGGGGAGACTGCAGAACCCTTTGTCGAGAAGCTCAGCATCGCCACGCGCGGTTCCATGTCAAACATCCTGGCCGTCTTGGCGCTTTCAACCGCAATCTCGGCAAGGTCCTGGCTGTCAGGCGCAATATTGATGGCGCAATCGGCAAACACGTATTTCTCATCGTCACGGACCATGATGAACACGCCAGAAGTTTTCTTTACGCCCTCTTTTGTTTTGATAATCTGCAATGCCGGCCTAACAGTTTCGGCAGTTGAATGGGCCGCACCGCTGACAAGTCCGTCCGCACGGTTTGCATACACCAGCATGGTGCCAAAGTAGTTTTCGTCAAGCAGAATCTGGCGGGCCTGCTCCTCGTTCACTTTCCCTTTCCGTCTTTCCACGAACGCTGCTACAAGCTCGTCCATCATCGCAAATGAACTTGGGTCATAGATTTCCACATTTTCAAGCGGAACATCCCAGTCTCTTGCCAAACCCTGGATTCTTTCAATATTGCCAACCAAAATTGGCATCAGTACGCCATCAGCAGCCAAACGTCCTGCTGCACGCAATACTCGTTCGTCTGTACCCTCAGGGAACACGATGCGCAAGTTTTGTCCACTCAATTTTTCTTTAAGGCCGGTAAATAAGTCACCCATGTTACATCCTCCTTTAATCTCTACACTCCTAGCATACTTTACCAATGCTAAAATTCAAGGTTGAACCCGCTTACACCCTAGAAGTTTATGTTTTAAGAATATTGGAATTAAGAGCACTTCCACCTTTATACTATCTGCATTCCTTTTACAGAATATCCTTATTTATCATGGTATAAACCGCGTGCTTTTCATACCGTCCGCAAACTGTGATATAGTTAGGATGTACATTTATGAATAACTAGGAGTGATCACTATGAGCGAAGCCGCTAAAACCCTTGATGGCTGGTATTGCCTTCATGATTTCCGCACTGTTGACTGGACAACCTGGAAAATGCTCCCTAGCGATGAGCGCCAGGCCGCCATCCATGAATTCCTTGGACTTCTTGAAAAATGGAATGCCACCCAGAATGAAGATAAAGGCAGCCATGCCCTCTATACGGTCGTCGGCCAGAAAGCGGATTTCATGATGATGATTCTTCGCCCGACAATGGAAGAATTGAATGAAATTGAAACCGAATTCAACAAGTCAAAGCTTGCTGAGTACACCGTTCCAGCCCATTCTTATGTATCGGTCGTTGAATTGAGCAACTATCTCTCCGACGGCGAAAATCCATATGAAAATCCGCATGTGCGTGCACGCCTGTACCCTAAGCTGCCGCAAACGAGCCATGTGTGCTTCTATCCGATGGACAAGCGCCGCCAGGGCAATGACAACTGGTACATGCTTCCGATGGAAGACCGCAAGAAATTAATGTACAGCCATGGCATGATCGGCCGCCAGTATGCAGGCAAGGTAAAGCAGATCATTACAGGCTCTGTTGGATTCGACGATTACGAGTGGGGCGTCACCCTGTTTGCGGACGATCCGCTTCAATTCAAAAAGCTTGTCTACGAAATGCGTTTTGATGAAGTAAGCGCCCGCTACGGCGAATTCGGCGCATTCTTCGTTGGAGTGCTGCTCGGTGAAGACCGAATCGCTTCTTTCCTTGATATAAAATAAGTTCTCCACAAGCTCCCGGCTAGACGTGCCGGGAGTTTTTTTGCTTGTCGGGGCTGGACAGGCGCTTCCGCTTTTCTTCTGTCCAGCTCCAGCGCCTAGCCCCTCGAGTCGCTTCGGTCCAGCTGTTAAAGTCAAAGAACGACTTCATCAACTGGCCCTCCACCGCTTGTCGGGGCTGCCCAAGGCGCTTCCACTTTTCTTGTCATAAATCCTCGTCCCTCTCATAGACATGAACTAGCTAGACTTCCTGTTTTTCATAGGTTTTGAAGTCTTATATTTTTCATTCAGGAGGGAAAAAGAATGAGCCAGTCGTACTTTCCATATTACAACTACCGGGCCTTTCCGCAAGGCTACACGCCCCAGCAGCAAGGGCAAATGGGTCAGATGGGCCAGATGGGGTTCCCTGCGGGGCAGCAGCAAATGGCCCCACAGCAGCTTCCCGGCTCCCAGCCCACCGCTCCAATCGGCATGTCGCCTGGTGCACCCGGTGTCCAGATGCCGGGCATGCTGCCGGCTGAAGCTTCCTATATCGAGAACATTCTGCGCTTGAACAGAGGAAAGCTTGCCACCGTTTATACGAGTTTTGAAGGAAGCACTGAATGGAACTCCAAGATTTTCAAAGGAATCATTGAAGCGGCCGGCCGCGACCACCTGATCCTCAGCGATCCGCAGACCGGCATGCGCTACCTGCTGCTGATGGTGTATCTCGACTATGTCACCTTTGAAGAAGAACTGGAATATGATTATCCGTTCGGAGGCGGCGGCTTGGCTGTTTACCCGCCTCGATAAGGTCGCACATCTATGGCATAAAAAAGGAGCTCCGCTGATTCGCGGAACTCCTTTTTCATTACAGATATTTAACAGCTGCGATAATCAAAAGCACCCAGGCTGCCAGGAAGGCTACCCCGCCGAGCGGAGTAATCGCCCCAAGGATGCTGATTTTTGTAAGAGTAAGCACATAAAGGCTTCCCGAGAAAAGGATGATTCCTGCGAGCATCAGCCAGCCCGATGTACTCAGCAATGCTGTTGCCGGCAGTTTGCCGAGCAGCACGCCAATGATCAGGATGCCGATCGCATGGAACATTTGATAGGTTACTCCGGTTTTCCAGGTTTCAAGATACTTAGGCTCCACTTTCCCCTCGAGGCCATGAGCGCCAAATGCGCCTAGCGCAACAGCAAGGAAAGCATTTACTGCACCGATTATGATGAAAATTTTCATGTTCATTCTCCCCCAGTTTCATTCCTGCTCAAACTCTAAAAATCAAACAGTGACTCACCATTCGCTTCGTTGTCCATCTCCAGCCTCTTTTGCTGGTTAGGCATCGACTGGTATTGAGGCTGAGGCTGAGGCTGGGCCTGCACGACAGGAATCTGCATGTTCTGCACCACCGCAGCAGGTGCCTCGGTCCGGACAGCAGCAGGCCGCTCCCGGCTCGGTTCATCGAGGACCAGCTCGCACAATGTCTTCAGCGAATGGATTTTTTCACGCATCCCAGCGTCTGTTGCCGCGTTTCGTGCGCCCTTCAGCTCGTCCTCCATTTTCGCCAGCAGTTTTTCAAGCGATATATTCATTCCATCACCACGCTTCACTTGTACTTCCGCTCTCCATTTTACCTCAATGGAGCTGGAATTTCGAACCTGCCCGCCAAAATTCTCCGGTAAAAATCTTAAACCAACAATATCTTCAATGTTTCACGTGGAACATGTCGAAGATCAACCTTCTTCTATCTGCCAGTCTATCTCGCTTTCTCCCTTATTGCGAAGATAGTCATTTATCTTTGAGAATGGTTTACTGCCAAAAAAGCCTCTGCTGGCTGACAATGGACTTGGGTGGGCAGATGTGATGATATAGTGCCTGTCTGCATTAATGAGCTTCATCTTGCTCTGAGCAGGCCGGCCCCACAGCAGGAAAATAACGGGCGTTTCCCGTTCGTTCAGCAGGGAAATGACCCGGTCGGTCAGCTTCTCCCAGCCTTTTCCCTTATGCGAATGGGCCTCCCCCTCCCGGACTGTCAGGACGGTGTTCAGCAGCAGCACCCCCTGGTCGGCCCACTTTTTCAAGTAGCCTGTTTTCGGAATGCTACATCCCAAATCCTCATGAAGCTCTTTATAAATATTTCTTAAGGAGGGCGGAATTTTCACACCAGGCTGGACAGAAAAACTTAATCCATGGGCCTGTCCCTCACCATGATAAGGGTCCTGTCCAAGCAGCACCACCTTTACCTCGTCATAATCGGTATATTTCAAGGCATTGAATATATTCTCCCTGGCTGGATAGATGGTCTTCTCCTCATATTCCTTCTCTAGAAATTCTTCCAGATTGCAGAAATAAGTCTTGCTGAATTCATCCTGCAAAAGCTCGCCCCAAGTGTTTTCCGGTCTGTTTCCGACCATATTATCTTCCCCTTTGCCGCATTTTTTTCTCTTTACCCATAAAAGCATCCAGGTTTAACTTTGCTGTCAGCGGCTATATAAAAGTATAACAGGAACCACGGTTGAAGAGTTCCTTTGATATAGATGAATTTCAAGGAGGTTTTTTAAATGGTTACAGTACATGTAGTCGAAAACGGTGTACAAGCAATGGATAAAATCCAAACTCTGCAGACAGAAGGATTCGCAAAAGAACACATTTATCTGTTTGCGCATGATGAGGACCGCAGCGAGCACTTGACCGAAGCAACGGATACAGGCGAAGTCGGGTTGAAGGAACAAGGCATCATGAATTCGGTCACTAATGTTTTCAAGTCTCGCGGCGACGAGCTTCGCTCCAAGTTTGAATCGCTTGGAATGAGCGCACAAGAAGCGGAACAGTACGAAGTCGAGCTGGATAAAGGCCGTCTCGTCCTAGTGGCTTCTGATGAAGTAAAATAAACGAAAATAGGTGTCCCTGCCAAGGGACACCTATTTTTTATTACAGGATAAGAAAGTATAAAGTTTCTGCACTTAGATAACTGTCTAGCTCCAGCGCCTAGCCCCTCGAGTCGCTTCGGTCCATCTGTTGAAGTCAAAGAACGACTTCATCAGCTGGACCTCCAGCGCTTGTCGGGGCTGAGCAAGGCGCTTGCGCTTTTCTTATTACCCAAGCAAACGATTATAGATGCTCTTCGCCTGGGCCAAATCTTTTGTCCCATGGATAAGCGCCCGTCCATCCTGGAAGAGGACAAAGCGGTTTTCATCCATCTCGGCGGACAGCAGGTACGGATTTCCTTTCACCTCGTATCCGAGTGCCTTCAGCCTGGCGGCCATGTCGCTCAAATCCACCCCTTCAGAATGCGGCGGCCGGATCTGGACGGTATCCCTGCCGCAGAGGACAGTCGTTTTCGTCATGTTTTCAGCGCTCAGGTACGGATACTCCGGATGCTCGCCGCAGGACAGGCAGCCTGGATCCTTGGCACGGCCCATTTTCATGCTTGTGTACTGGTTGCGCCACAAATCAAAGCTGACAAACGAAGCCCGCACGGCTTCCCAGTCCTCAACCAGGATCTTCAAGGCTTCTGCCGTCTGGTGGGCGATCGCCATCTGGACAGCCGGGCCGATAATGCCGCCTGTATCGCAGGTAAGCCCCTGGATCGGCACCGTCTTCAGCAGACAGTTCAGGCATGGCGTCACACCCGGAATCACCGTGAAGCTCATTCCGAAACTTGCCACGCAGGCCCCGTAAATCCACGGAATCTTGTATTTTTGGGCGATATCATTGATAGCCATTCTTGTTTCAAAATTGTCGGTGGAGTCAAGGATCAGGTCGACTCCTTCTGCCAATTCAGCGAGCTTTTCAGGCGTAGCGTCGCCAATCAAAGCGACAATCTCCACATCGGAGTTGATGGTCCTCAGTCTTTTTTCAGCCGCAGCCGCCTTTGGCAGCTTATCGGCCACATCCTGCTCGGTATAAAGCTGCTGGCGCTGCAGGTTGCTTGCCTCGACATAATCGCGGTCGATGATCGTCAGTTTGCCGACTCCGGCTCTAGTCATCACTTCGGCATTTCCCGAACCTAGGGCGCCCGCGCCGATGATGAGCACATGCTTGCTGGAGATTTTCTCCTGCCCTTCCTTGCCGATTGGAGGAAACAGCGTTTGGCGTGAATAACGTGTTGACATCGAAAAATTTCCTCCCTTAAAAGTAGTTAAAATCAAGAAAAAGCAGGAGACATCAGCCTCCGCTTACTGGCGGGATAAAGGCAATGACGTCTCCTTCCTGAATAACCTCTTCATTTGGTGCAAATTCTTCATTTATTGCAGCCATGGCACTATCCAGCTTGCCCAGCTTGTACGTTTCTGCGACGATTTCCTTCAGCTGTGCTACCGTCTTTCCGGCTGCCTCGATTTCCGCCGATTCCACTCCGGCTTCATCGCGCAAATGGGCGAAAAACAGAACCTTATTCATTCAAATCACCTGCCTCCGGCTTTCCGCTAGGATAGGCCACCCTCTCAAGCTGGTCGCCGATCCACTCCTGCCCGTCTTCCCAATGCTCTTTTTTCCAGATTGGCACGATTTCCTTGATGCGCTCGATCGCATAGCGATTGGCTTCATAGGCGTCAGCACGATGGGGCGTCGATACGGCAATCACGACGGCGACATCTGTGATATCGAGCTTGCCGACGCGGTGGGTGATCGCTACTTCGGCGCCTTCCCAGCGTTCCTTGATTTCATTGCCGATCTGCTCCAGCTTTTTGACCGCCATCGACTCATAGGCTTCATAGATCAGGTAAAGGGTTTTCTTACCTTTTGTAAGCTCCCTTACCGTGCCGATAAAAGTCGTGATGGCCCCAGCTTCACGCTGGACCACTTTGTCGATTACCGACTGGATATCGATGTTTTCTTTCGCTATTTCATAATTCATTCTGCTCACCTCATTTTTGCCCATCAAGTAATAGGGATTCAGCATTGCTGACGACCGAATAGCCGCCAATTTTATCCACTTCAGCCTTGAAGGATTCCGACTGGATCACTCCGATGAGCCAGCGCCCCTTTTCGCTCTCGAAGAAAGCCCTGGTCATCAACAGGTCATAGGATTCGTCGCCAACCGGCACAAAATCCAGTCCCATCGCTTTGGCGGCAGGATAAATTCCAAGCCCTGCTGCCTTTCCATTTCCCTTTACTTCAGCTGCTACACTTAAATGCGAAAACATTTCGCGGTCATAGCCATTGATTTGTTCAGGCGCGAGGCCTTGTTCTTTTAAAAGAAGATCGAACAGTATCCTTGTTCCGGCCCCTTTCTGGCGGTTGGCATACTCCGCTTCCTTTTCGGCCAGGTCCGCGGCGGACTTGATGTCGAGAGGATTGCCCTTTGGCACCATCCAGCCCTGGGTCCTTTTTAAAAATGGATAGAGAACAACGTCTTGTCCGGAAAGAAGCTTTTTCACGTAAGAGATATTATATTCCCTTGTTTCCGGGTCAAGCAAATGAATGCCCGCTATATGGGCTTCCCCTTTCCTGATTGCCATGACACCAGCCATGCTTCCAACATGGGAAGAAACAATTTTCATGTCGCTGCGCTGGGTTTTCAGCTGCGATGACAGCAGGTCGATGGTCAGGTCATGGCTTCCACAGAAGACAATGCTGTTCATGATGTCTTCGAGCGGCTTTAACAGCTCCACTTCCGCCATGTCACCCTGCTCATATCCAAGCTGCTCCGGCGGGACGACAAGCAAGCCGTCCGCACGTACAAGCGACATTGTGACACCAGCCGCCCTTGTAAGCGGATTGGCCACAAATTGTCCGTTCACATAGCCGATATTCATCCTGACAAAGTCCTCTGCCCCCATGGTGGATACAATCCTGCGGCCAAGCTTGACGCTCAAGGTCTGTCTTTTCGGCACGGGTATTTGCAGGTACTGGCAGATCAGCGGCCTCACAAACCACTCAAGCGCCAGATAGGCAGATACCGGATACCCTGGCACACCCACGACAATTTTATTCGCGATTTGCCCAAGGATGACAGGCTTTCCCGGCCTGGTGGCCACGCCATGCGTAAACACGGTGCCCAGCTCGTTCAGGATATGCACGGTATAGTCCTTGGAACCTGCCGACGAGCCGGCGTTAATGACGATAATATCGGAAACTTCAGCTGCCTGCAAAAGAGCGGCTTTGATGTTTTCGGGCTCGTCCCTGACAATCCCGGTAAGAACGGGTTCTCCGCCCCACTCTTTAATATAATTCGCAAAAACGGTGCCATTGAATTCAATGATCTTCCCGTATGGAAGCCTATCGTCCGCCTGGACAAGCTCGTTTCCGGTGGGAATGATCGTGACGAGCGGCTTTTTCGCCGCTGGGACCTGTGTGACCTGGGCCGCCAGAAGCGCGCCAAGATCGGCAGGCCTGAGGACGTGTCCCTGAGGAAACAGCATCTCCTCCTGGACGATATCCTCGCCAATCGGGCGGATATGCTGCCATGGTGTTGCCGGCTCGATGATTTCAATCGTTTCCTCATCCAGTATCTGGACATTCTCAATCATGATGACAGCATTGAAGCCTTGCGGGATGGCGTTTCCTGTATCCACATAGACAAACTGGCTGCCTTTTTTCAAATGCAGCGGCCGCTGTTCATGGGCTTCATATGTGTCCTCGGCATTGACCGCGACCCCATCCATGGCCGAAGCATGATAATGCGGCATGGAAATGCTAGCAAAAATCGGGGAGGACGTGACCCGCCCAAGGGCTTCGACAGTCGGGATGATTTCCGTCTCCGGAGCCAGCCTGGCAGCTTCAAGGATTTCCTGCAATGCCTCTGCCCTTGGCTTGTCCTCCAGATAGATTTTGCGCTGGTATCTCTTTTCACCCATTTGTGCTCCCCCTTATTTCGATGCTATGACAGGCACAAGCTCGCCCTGCAGGATTCCTTCTTTTTCCGATTGGATTTCGACAATGCCGTCGCTTTTTACAAGAGTAGTGATCAAACCAGATTTTCCGATGATCGGGTCTGCCCACCATTCTCCTTCTTTCTCAAACAAACGTACCCGGATGTAATCCGACCTTCCCGGTGCGGAAGGGATATTTTTCGTGCTTCGTGCAAAAAGGCGCTCCGGCTTTTTACCATGGCGCTCGCCTTGGCGCTGCTTGATGATCTTCTCGCCAAACAAGCGGAAGATGATCATCGCTGAAGCGGGGTGGCCCGGAAGCCCGATGACAGGCTTGCCATTCGCCACAGCCAGGATCGTCGGCTTTCCAGGCTTGATTGAAATGCCATGGACAAAAACCCCCGGCTCGCCAAGCGACTGGATGACCTCTGTCGTATAATCCTTCGCCCCAACAGAGCTTCCGCCGGATAAAATCAGGATGTCAGCCTGTTCGTAAAGCTCGCGGGCCTTCGCGGCGAAAATATCGTAGTCATCCGCGGTAATGCCACCGTATATGGTCTCTACGCCCCATCCCTTTGCGAGTCCGGCAACGGTTAAATAATTAATGTCGCGCACCTGACCCACTTTTAGGCTCTCTGTTTCATATGGAACAATTTCATCCCCGGTCGACAGATAGGCCGCCTTGATCTTCCGGTAAACGTTTACTTTGCTGATGCCCAATGACGCCAGCGCGCCGATTTCCTGGGGCCGCAGCTTTGTCCCTGCCTCAAGCAGCACTTCGCCTTCTTTGATATCCTCTCCGGCGCGGATGATATTTTCACCCGGTGCCACTTGCCTGTAGGTGTTCAGCAGCCCGCCGATTTCCTCGCAGTGTTCGATCATCAGCACGCTGTCGCTGCCAGGAGGAACCATGCCTCCAGTCGGGACATAAATCGCTTCTCCCCTGGATAGCGGTGCTCCCGCTTCTTTCCCCATTTCCACTTCACCCGCCACTGTCAAAAAGCCTGGCATCGATTCGGATGAACCATACGTATCCTTGGCAAAAACCGCATAGCCATCCACGGTCGAACGGTCAAAGCCTGGCACATTTTCAGCCGCAACAATAGGTTCAGCCAGGATGCAGTGAAGAGCTTCTTCCAGCGTGCGGGTCTCCACCTCCCTGATTTCCGGAATATGCTCCTGGATTAAGGCAAAGGTTTCCTCCACAGTTTTCACTTTAAAGAATTGCATTCACTACACCCTTTCTGTCAGCACCGTTTATCTCTCAGTTTCTGCCCATTTCCTGGCATGTTCATATTCATTTGGATGGTTCATGTTAAAAAAGATCTTTTCCAGGCTGCCGTCAGCATAGGCCTGGAGATCGGATTCCCCAAGATAACGGACCTGCAGCTGTTCCAGGAGATGGACCATGCGCAGGCGGCCGTTTTCCAGGCACTCTTCCAGCTGAGGCAGGATCCGCTTCTGGTAGGAAGCAAAGAGCGGATGCTGCCTGCCTCCTATCACCGGTACCACGGCATCTAAATGCTTAAGGTTTTTTACGAGGCTGCCCGCGAGGTCCGCCGAAACAAATGGCATGTCACAGGCAACGACGATATTCTCTTCATAATGGGAAGATGTTAATCCTGCATGGACGCCCGCGAGCGGCCCCTTTCCGGGATACGCATCACGCACCATTTTCATATTAAGAAATTCATAGGTTTCAGGGTCGTTGGTCACAAGCACGAGATCGTCAAATACAGAGCCGAGTTCATCCCTGATTCTCTCAATATTTGTTTTATCGTGAAAAGGAAGCAGGGCCTTGTTGGTCCCCATCCTGCTGGATTTCCCGCCAGATAAAATAATTGCCCCGGCTTTCATGCGAAGCACCTTCTTTTTTTAAAAGATTAGTTGTTTGTCTCCAGATTGCCAGGAGCTGCCTGGTACCCATTTTCCTGGGCAACAAAATCGAGATGAATACTTGTTAAATCAAGAATAGCAGAAGATGGCCTGGAAATGAATTGTCTTGTGTCAATTACTTTCGTATATCCCTTGCACTTTTCGCAGCAGAGGACCTGGGAGGAAGCTTCTCCTTCGACGGTGATGAACTGGATGGTCTTATGGTCATCATTGCCGCAGTGCGAGCACTGGATGCGTTTTTCAGGCCAATGCGCATGGCAGCGCGGGCAGTGGATCACTTTTTTCCCTTCTCCTTCAAGCTGTGCAAGCCTGGCCGGCTCGCCGCACACCGGGCAGCCTGCTCCATGGACAGCCTTCGCCACATCCTGGACCTTGTCCGCCGTCAGCTGAAGATAAGGGCGGAGCGCATTCTCGGCGAGGAATTGCGGAATCCATTCATCAATTCCATTTTCTTCAGCGAAGCGGGCAAAATAAATGGAGTTTAATGAAAAAGCTTCGTCAATCCAGCGGATGGCCGTTTCCTCGTTAAGCAGGCTCCTCACCTCTCCCAGCTTCTCTTCAAGCTCCTGGTGCTGATCCACAATCAGCTTGCTAAGTTCATCTATCCACTGTAAAAATAGTGAAATATCAAAATCAATAGCCGCCAGCGCAGCCACCGGCACCCCTGCGCTCATTGCCGCCTGGTCAAGATTTGGTTTCACAACATCCGGGTTTAGGCTCTTTTTCCACTGTTCCTGAAGCTTGGCAATTTCCTTCTGCAGATTCTGGTATTCTTTTGAAACAACGGATTTTTTCATTGCTGCACCTCTTTCATTGGTTTTGGCTATTATCGTTAAACTGGAATGGCTGCCTAAATAGACAGCCATCCAAGGTTATGGGATTTTCAATTGTCCAGCTCCGGCTCCCAGCGACTAGTGTACTTCGCCAATCTCCCTACGATAAGTCAACATCGAATCGCTGCCGCTCTTCGTGTTTCCTTTATCGCGTCTAAACGGGCACTAAATTCTTAACTGCCCGTAAAGACCCGATTGGCTCCAGTCCATATGTCGCTAAACGGTCGCCTCCGCTTTTCGAGTTAAGCCCCTTTTTTCTTATTTTTCTTTGGATCATCAAGGTCCGGGAAGTTGCCTTTTTTGACTTCTTCTTCATACCATTCTGTATAGTGGCTCTTTGCCCATTTGGCCGGAACCTTTCCGGTGATGACGCCTGTGAATCCCGGACGGGAATGCTTGTGGATGACGCTCAGGTAGATATGTCCGAGAACGACCGCGAATCCAAGGCCGAAGCCAACGTTGTGCAGGAAGTACGACCATTGCACAAGTGCACTTGGGAACAAATCAGGGAACCACATCGGGAAGCCTGATCCAATCAGCAGGATGGCACAGAAGATTTGCAGGATCGAGTTGATTTTTTCACCGGCATTGAAAAATGTCTGCCGGACATGCTTGAACTTGAAGCCAAACAGCTCCTTAACAAATTCGCTGAAAAACTGGAAATCCCTCTTTTTCCAGGTAACCAGCTCCTTCAGCCACATGAAGAAGCCTTTGTGGTCGAAAATCAGCCAGATGAATGTTGGCAGGATGAACGCAACCGCAAGGATTCGGTGGATCAGGCGGGCATTTTCCGGTCCGCCGAACACCACATACAGCCAGTTGAACCAATCCGTGTACATCGGCAGCGCCGTGATATACAAACCGATGAATGCGATCGCGTTGATGCCATGTGCCCAGACGAATGCTTTCGAAAAACGTTTGACCTGCACTTCAGAACTTTGCTGCTTACTCATGGCGGTCACCTCCATCCTCTTCGTGTTCCTTGCCTTTCTTATCGAAGAACTTGTTGGCCACAAAGGCACCGACAAGCGCCATTGTCACACCCCCGACCATTGCTTTTCCGATTGGCTGCGCATAGTCTTTCCAAAGGACAGCCGATGTTGGGACTTTTGGATTTTCAGGCATTCCATATACTGACGGCTTTTCGGCCAGGACATAGATGGTATGGGTCCCGCCCACTCCAGCCGGGTTATAGATCGTTGCATTAGGATAGCGTTCCTTGATTTCACTGACACGCTTTTCCGCTTTTTGAAGCATTTCTTCCTTCTCGCCGAACTGCATCGCACCTGGATGGCAGGTTGTGACACAGGCTGGCTGCAGTCCTTCCTCAAGGCGGTCGGTACACATCGTGCATTTATTCGCCTTGCGGTATTCCTTGCCGTTCTTATCCTTATACTCCTTAAGGGAGATCACATCGAACGGGCAGTTCTGCTCGCAGTAGCCGCAGCCGACACATTTGTCATGGTCGATGACGACGCTTCCGAAGTCGGTGTAGCTGATCGCGCTCTCCGGGCATACCTTTTCACAGGCTGCATCCACACAGTGGTAGCAGGAAGAGTGGCGGAACAGGTAGTCCAGGCCGCCCTTCGAGTTTTCATGCTCAACAAACGTCAGGACGTTCCATGTATCGGCGGACACATTTGCATGCGACTGCATCGTCCCCAGGAAATCCTGGGGTTCCGCAGGCAGGTCATTCCAGTTCTTACAGGCGACCATACAGGCACGGCAGCCGTCGCATTTGGTGACATCGACTAATTTTACATATTCAGTGGCCATTAGTTCGCCCTCCTAACGTTGCAGAGGAATGCCTTGTATTCCGGAATGGTCGTATTGGCATCCCCGATATGAGGAGTCAGACGGTTTGCTGTATCCCCTGTTGCAAATCCTTTATAGCCAAAGTGCCATGGCATTCCGATATGGTGTACCTTCTGGCCCTGGATGGTGTATGGCTTAAAGCGTTTTGTCACCATGGCGTATGCCTCGATTTCGCCGCGGGCAGAGCTGACAATTACTTTATCCTTGTTTTTGATGCCTTTTTCCTTTGCAAGCTCTTCGCTGATTTCGACAAACATATGGCCGACCAGTTCGGAGAGCCATTCCTGATTCCGCGTCATCGAGCCTGACTGCCAGTGCTCGCTTACACGATAAGTGGTGGCGACGATCGGGAACTGCTTGTAATCGCCTTTCAGGTTGAATTCGCCGTCAAACAGCTGGATGGCCGGATTGGAATCCTGGCTTGAGAACGCATTGGCAACCGGGCTTTCAAACGGCTCATAGTGTTCAGGGAACGGACCATCATTCAGGTTGCCTGCAAACAATCCTGCAACTCCGTCCTTCAGCATTGTATACGGATTTGTTCCGCCCGGATCGGTTGGCGCCCTGTCGACAACGAAGTCAGGGACGTCGTTTCCAACCCACTTTTTCTGGGAAGCGTCCCACCAGATAATCGCTGTTTTCTTGCTCCAAGGCTTGCCGTTCAAGTCGGCTGCCGCCCGGTTGTACAAAATCCGGCGGTTTGCCGGCCAGGCGAAGGACCAGTTCAGGTAGTTGCCGCCGCCGGTGTCCTTGTTGTCTCGGCTCTTGGCGCGGTTGTTTCCTTCTTCCGGATAGAAGCCGGAATAAATCCAGTTGCCCGAAGTTGTCGTGCCATCGTCCTTAAGCGCTCCGAATCCCGGCACCAGCTTGCCTGTTGTCAGGTCGTAGCCGTTGATTTCTTTACACACCAGGTCGATGTCCGGGTGGTTCCCTTTTCCGAAGTTCCAGTCAAGCGCATTAAATGGCTTTGCAGCCGGTGTTTTCTCATTTTTATAGAGATCTTTCAGGTGAAGGTACATTTCATGGATGATCTCCAGGTCGGCCAGTGATTGGCCTTTTGGTTTAATCGCCTGCCAGCGGTACTGCATCCAGCGGGAGGAGTTGGAGACACTTCCTTCCTTCTCATAGGAGGATGCTGCCGGCAGCAGGAATACTTCCGTACTGATCGCGGATGGATTGCTGCCTGCTTCCTTCTGCCAGAACGAAGCGGATTCGGTTTCCCAAAGGTCGGCAGCGACCAGCCATTTCAGATTGCCAAGAGCTTCCTTTTCCTTGCCGGCGTTCGGCCCGCCGACAACCGGGTTGGTACCGAACAGGAACGCACCCTCCAGCTCCCCCTTGTACATCGCGCTGAACAGGTTGATGTGCGAATAGTTTTTGTTGCCTTTTGGCAGATACTGATAGCCGAACTCATTGTCCTTTGTCGCATTCGGGCCGTACCATGCCTTCAAGAGGCTGACCAAAAACTTCGGCTTGTTGCTCCAGTAGCCGGCACTTGGCGTTTCCTTCTCGTTATAGGCTTCCAGGGTTGGATGGAGCATTGTCGGCGCGCCAAGGTAGCCTGTCAGGTTATTGTAAAGGAGGCCAAAGTCAGTGGACCCCTGAACATTGGACTCTCCGCGCATCGCATTAAGCCCTCCGCCCGGAAGACCCATATTTCCAAGCAGCAGCTGAATCATTCCGAATGCACGGACGTTTTGCGTGCCAACCGTATGCTGGGTTGTGCCCATCGCATACAGGATCGTTCCCGCCTTGTCCGGAGCGCCTGTAGCGCAGAATGCTTCACAGACCTTGAGGAAGTCTTCCTTTGGTGTGCCCGTGACGGAACAAACAGTGTCGGCATCATAGCGGGAATAATGGTTTTTCATCATCTGGAAGACAGAACGCGGATGTTTGAGCGTCATGTCTTTGACTGGGTTTCCTTCTTCATCGGTTTCGAATGCCCATTGCGTTTTGTCGTATTTTCGTGTTGGCTCATCATAGCCGCTGAAAATTCCATCATTGAACTCATAGGTATCTTTTAGAATGAATGATGCATTTGTATAATTCACAACATAATCTTTATGGTAAAGTTCGTTATCAAGCGCATACTTGATCATTCCGCCCATAAAAGCAATATCTGTTCCCGAACGAAGCTGGGCATAGACATCAGCTTTGGCGGATGTCCTTGTAAAACGAGGGTCGACGGAAACGATTTTCCCGCCTTTTTCCTGTGCTTTCGTCAGCCATCTGAATGAGATCGGATGGTTTTCGGCAGGATTCGCCCCCATGATCAGCGCACAATCACTGTGCTGGATATCGCTCCAATGGTTTGTCATTGCTCCACGCCCTACTGTAGGTGCCAGACCGGCAACCGTAGAACTGTGTCATATTCGTGCCTGGTGTTCGAGATAGACGACGCCAAGCCCTCTCATCAGTTTGGCAAGCAAATAGGTTTCTTCGTTATCGAGCGCAGCGCCGCCGAGGCTGGCGATGGCTTCCGTCTTATTGACCGTGATGCCGTCTTCCTTCTCGACAAACGTCCTGTCCCGTGTATCTTTTACGCGCTGGGCAATGGTCTTGTACATCCAGTCCCAGGACTTTTCTTCCCACTTGTCACTGCCAGGAGCGCGGTACAATGGCTTTTCAATCCGCTTCTCTGATGTGTACACCTGGCGGATGGTGGTTCCTTTGCTGCAAAGGGTCCCTTCGTTGATTGGGTTATCCGAATCCCCTTCCGTATAGACCACCGTGTCGTCCTTTGTATGCACCAAGATGCCGCAGCCTACACCGCAGAAGCAGCAAATGGTTGGTGTGACTGTTGATTTGGCAATCTTGAATTCTTTTGTTTTTGCTTTTGCTTCATTTTCATTGAAGCCAAGCTCTACGATTGCCAAAGTCGCAGCTGTTGCTCCCGACAGTTTTAAAAACTGCCGGCGATTCAGGTTGATTTCAACCATCCTTCTCTCTCCCTCCCAATTTTTACTAGAACATCCCTTATCCCAAGTTTTAAATTCTGGCTGTGTTCAACAGGCTGTTGATTTTCGTTCCAGGCGCTTCGCTTTCCGCGGGCGGCCCGGGGAGCCTGTCTTGCTTCGCCTCCTAGAAACTCAACAAACTTCAGCTCCTCCGGCAGAAGCAAAGAGCGCTTCTTTGTCGGATCCTCCAGTTTGCTCGTTTCTGGGCAGTCGGCATACGCATTTCCTATTCCTCGGCGCTATCCGCGCCTGCGGGGTCTCCCCTGACCCTTGCTCCCGCAGGAGTCTCGCGCCTTCCACTTCAATCAACACGAGTAGAATCAAGCCTGACTTTCACACAGCCTAATTGAACAGAGGCAAGACTTCACCCCTTTCAATTGGCTTTGTGGCGGCTGCGGGTCCGGTGACATCGTTACGGATTCTTCCGGCTGATGTGTAGACGGTCGCCATTTTGCCTCGTAGATAACCGACAACTTCAATATTTAAAAATCTGGCGAGCTGGACAGCCTGCTTGGTGGCAGCGGTGCGCGAGCCTATGACGGCAAAACCAAACTTCGCTGCTTTTGAGAGCATCTCATAGGAAACCCTTCCGGTTGTCAGCAGGACTAACTGTTCGGTTTGCAAGCGCTTTCTAAGGGCATGGCCGATTATCTTGTCCACGGCGTTATGCCGCCCAATGTCTTCACGGACCTCAATGCTGCCATCTTCATGAACGATGCAGGCGCCATGCATGCCGCCTGACTCAAGGTAAAGCGGGCAGTTTTGCGCGAATTCGCTGCGCTTTTTCAACAGGTAGCTTAAGTCGTACACCTGCTGGGACTGCACCCTTTCGAATTGTTTCACATCCGTCATCGAGAAAAAGGTCACGCCGCGGCCGCATCCAGCCGTATAATGCTTTTTCTTCGAAAACATTTGTTCAGGGTCAAAACTATTATTCAAGGAAACTTGCAGAGTTCCAGAGCCTTCGTAAAAATGGACAGCTTCGACATCATCCGCACCGTCAATCAATCCCTCCGAATAGAGGTATCCATAGGCCCAATCCTCCAGATCCTGGTTTGTGAGCTGAAAAACGGCAATTTCAAACCCGTTGACCACCAGATTGATTGGGTATTCATCAGGACAGCCTTTCCTGATCATTCTTATCACCCCTTAACTGTTTGCCATGTATTAGCATCAGTTGACTTCCTCTCCATCTTAGAAACTTTGGCAGGTGCATTCTGTTAACAACGTCACAGTTAGCTAAATTGTCACAGTTTGGGAAATTACACTATTTACCATAAAAATAAATTAATAGGCATAAAACGCCCCTTATAATTCCAATTTACAGGAAGAACCTGAATGAACTCCGGAGGAAATGTTACAAATGCATTTCGAAAAATTGTCCATTTTATGACCAAAAGACTTGGGACTATTGTCCTTCCATTCAACCGCACTCTTATCCTAAAGGAACTGTTTGACCGCCGGCAGTAACTTATGTCACGGCCTCTCTTGAAAATCCACTCTTCCCAGCCCGCCAGCCCGGCTTCAGGCCAACATGTTTTGCCTGTGGTTTCCACTTTGGTATAATCGTTAAATAGACCATCTGGCCTTATTAATAAGAAGACTTCAGGGAGGCAAGAAGCAATGACAATGAAGAAGGTTCTAACAATTGCAGGCTCGGATTCCAGCGGCGGTGCCGGCATCCAGGCTGATCTCAAGACTTTTCAGGAGCTTGGCGTTTACGGGATGACAGCACTGACCACCATCGTCACGATGGACCCGGATGGCTGGCATCATGGTGTATTCCCCCAGCCTGTCGATTTGGTTGAAAAGCAGCTTGACACCATCCTATCCGTCGGAATTGATGCGATGAAAACCGGCATGCTTGGATCACCGGAGATCATTGAACTGGCAGCACGGAAAATAGACCAGCACGGACTTCAGTCTGTCGTCATTGACCCTGTCATGGTCTGCAAGGGCGAAGATGAGGTCCTGCAGCCGGAAAATACGGACGCAATGCGTGAATTCCTGCTTCCAAGGGCAACGATCGTCACCCCGAACCTTTTCGAGGCCTGGCAGCTGGCTCAGACAGGACCAATCAGGAACGTGGACCAGATGAAGGAAGCAGCATCCAAAATCCATGACCTTGGAACGAAGTATGTCATGGTCAAGGGGGGCAGCGATGTCGATCATGAGAAAGCCGTAGACCTGCTTTACGATGGGAAGGAATTCACCCTGTTCGAGTCGGAGAAAGTGGAAACCACCTACACCCATGGTGCAGGCTGTACGTTTGCGGCAGCCATTACCGCCGGCCTTGGCCTGGGCAAACCAGTGGAAGAGGCTGTTTCCGTGGCTAAGGAATTCGTTACAGAGGCAATCAATCACGGCTTCCAGCTGAACCAATATGTGGGGCCTGTCATGCATGGCGCCTATACCAGATTCGGAAACGGCCGCAAAGCCTGAACATTTGAAAGAAACAGCACAACCAGCGTATGGAACAAGCTTTAAAAGCGCCGGAGAAGGAGTTGATTGAATGGATCCCGTCAATATGAAGGAAGTGCAGGAAGCATTGGACAGCTTCAAGGATAAAGAGGTTTATCTTCATATGGAGACGACCAATGGAGCCTATGCTTCGCATTTTAATGACAAGTTTTTCTCGGCAGGCGCCTATATCCGCAATGCCAAGCTCAGCTATGAGCGTGCCAAAATCACTGGTCCCGGGCCTTACCGGGTGGGACTGAAAATTCCTTTTGGCTGGGTATATGCCGAGGGAATCACCCATTATGAGATCGATAGTAAAAGCCGGCTGCTGCTCGCAGGCCATGATTATGACGGAAAATTGGCCGTTGCCCTGCAGCTGAGCGAAACAGCATTTGAATAGGGCCTAAAAAGGAGCGTTGAAAGCAAATGGAAAAAGAACAGCATGTACTTGTCGTGTTCCCGCATCCTGATGATGAAGCCTTCGGCGTATCCGGAACGATTGCTTCACATATCAATATGGGAACACCGGTCACCTATGCCTGCCTGACCCTTGGGGAAATGGGCCGGAACATGGGGAACCCGCCGTTTGCCACTCGGGAGACCCTTCCGAACATCCGCAAGCATGAACTGAAGGAAGCTGCTCGCGTCCTTGGCATTACCGATCTGCGGATGCTGGGCTACCGTGACAAGACGGTGGAATTTGAAGATCCCGACAAGCTGATTGGACAGATCACCGATATGATTGAGGAACTGAATCCTTCGCTGATCATTTCCTTTTATCCTGGCTACTCTGTCCATCCGGACCATGAGGCCACCGGGGAAGCCGTTGTCGCAGCGGTCGCAAAGCTGCCTGCCGGGCAGCGTCCGAAACTGCATCTTGTCGCGTTTGCGAATAATACGATTGATGAGCTGGGTGAAGCCGATATTGTCCATGACATAAGTGCCGTGGCCGACCAGAAGCTCGCCGCAATCAAGGCGCACCAGTCGCAGACTCAATACATGATCGACGCCATGGCGGAAGGGCTCAAGAACAAAGACCCCCAAGTCATGACACGCCTCACCTTCGAGCAATTCTATACCTACAAACTTTAACTCACTAAAGAGTGCCTGACCCCCAGCGCGTTAACGCGCCGGGGGTCAGGCACCTTTTTTTGCTTTAAAGCGCCTCTGCATCACCATGCGCACAACTTCTTCACACAATCTTCACAATGCAGACACCAATAAGTGAGCAGCATCACATTTCCAATCCCTTACAACACGATAGGATGAAACTGTAAACAAAAACAAAAGGGGGAAAGAACGATGTCAAACTCTGTCGCCAGTTTCATCATTTGCACGATCCTTGGCTTTGGAATTGGCTTCGCCGGCTATGAGATCGCCGGAAAAGAGGATGCCTCTTCTTCAGCCAAACCGGCAGAAACGGAAAGCGCACCTGCACAAGCAGCGGAAAGCAGCAAGCAGGAACCAGAAGCCAAAGAAAGCAGTCAGCCTGAAACCGTATCGGCCAGCAGCGAGGTGTTCACCTCGAAAGGCTGCCTCGGCTGCCACTCTGTTTCTTCGCTAAATCTGCAGGGCGGAGCTACCGGACCTGATTTATCCAAAGCATTCACCAATGTGGAAGATAAGCATGGCAAGCCTCTCGACGAATTTATGAAAGCACCGACATCGGCCGTCATGTCAGGGGTGATCAGCGGAAGCCCGCTGAGTGATGAAGAAGTCCAGCAAGTTGTCGATGCCCTCAAAGAAGCTTCCGAAAAATAAATTTTGATAAGGTGGTGCAAATTGTATGAAAAAATGGATTCCTCCGGTATCGGGCTTGCTTACCGGACTTTTGGCTGCCACAGTGTTCTTTGCTGATTTCTCGCCAAGTACTCCAGCAGTGACAGCCGAAGACAGCAAAAACAAAAGCAATGCCGAAAAAGTATATGTCCCGTTTGGCGAGAAAGACGAATATTACCTGATGGCTTCCGGCGGACACTCCGGTCAGATGTTCATCTACGGCGTGCCATCGATGCGCCATATCCGAACCGTTCCGGTATTCACTCCCGACCCGGCGACCGGTTACGGATATGACAAACACTCGAAAGAAATGCTCGGCGGATTCACCTGGGGTGACCTTCACCATCCTGCCCTTTCCGAGACAAATGGAGATTATGACGGCAAATACCTGTTTGCGACCGATGTCGGCAACAGCCGGGCCGCCGTCCTGAACCTTGAAACCTTTACGACAAAAGACATTATCAATGTGCCAAACACAAGCGGCCCCCACTGTGCGGCCTTTGTGACCGAAAATACGGAGTACATGTTCCTCCCTACCCGGTTCGCCGTTCCGATCGGTCATGAATATGCCTCGCTCGATGATTACAGCGAGCAGTATCGCGGCGTGATGTCGGCTGTGACATTCGACCAGGAAAAAGAAAAAATGGACATTGCCTATCAGGTCGCCCTGCCGCCATGGTCGTATGACCTGTCCGATGCCGGCAAGAAAAGCTCTGCCGACTGGGCTGTCATGACCACCTACAATACCGAAGAAGCAACCACCAACCTTGAAATCAACGCTTCCCAGGCGGACCGCGACTTCATCGTCCTGTTCAACTGGCGCGAGCTAGAGAAGAAAATCGCAGACGGCCAGTATGATGAAGTGACCGGCCAAAAAATGATTTTCCCGGAAAAGCATAAAGGTGGCATCTATCTCGTCCCTGTTGCCAAATCGCCTCACGGTGTCGATGTCACTCCGGACGGCAAGCACTTTATCGCTTCCGGAAAACTTGCACCGGCGATGACGGTCTTCTCATTTGAAAAAGCCATCGAAGCCATCGAAAACCAGGACTTTGCCGGCGAACGCAATGGAATTCCGATCATCAAGTACGAATCTGTCATGGAACGGGAAGTCAACCCGGAAAATGCGCTTGGACCGCTGCACACCCAGTTTGATGAAGAAGGAATGGCCTACACAACCATGTTCATCTCTTCTGAAATTCTTAAATGGAATCCGGCCACAGGAGAAACCCTTGACCGTGTTCCTGTACAGTATTCTCCTGGACATTCAGTCGCAGCCGAGGGCGATACCGTTGCTCCGGACGGAAAATACATCATTGCCCTGAACAAAATTGCCAAGGACAGCTACCTGTCTGTCGGACCATCACATCCGGAATCGATGCAGCTGATCGACCTGTCCGGCGACAAAATGGAAGTCATCCAGTCGGCGCCTGTCAATCCGGAACCGCATTACGCGCAAATGATCAAGGCTGACAAAGTCAAGACGATCTCTGTCTATGATAAAGATGAGACCAACAAGGACGCTGTCTACAAACAGGAAGACGCGAAAATCGTGCGCAAAGGAAATGAAGTCCATGTCTATGGCATCGCAATGCGCTCCAAATTCATCTTTGATGCAAAAGCGGAACGCCCTGATGTGATTGAAGTCAATAAAGGCGACAAAGTCTATATCCACCTGACGAATATCGACTTTGACCAAGACATCACCCACGGCTTTGCTATCAATGGCTACGACCTGAACATCGAAGTCCAGCCGGGACAGGTCAATACAGTGGAATTTACCGCCGATAAAGCTGGCACCTTCCCGCTGTACTGCACGAACTTCTGCTCGGCGCTGCACCAGGAAATGACCGGATACTTCCTTGTAAAACCTTAAAAGAAAAGCGGAAGCGCCCGTTTAGCGACGTATGGACTGGAGCCCGGCGACTGAGATAAAGGAAACACGAAGAGCGTTAGCGATTCGATGTTGACTTATCGTAGGAAGGTGGGCGAAGTCCACTAGTCGCTGGGCGCTGGAGCTAGACAGTAATCCAAGATTTAGCGGAAACGGGTATCAGCTGAATGGCCGATGCCCCCTTCCCTTTTATTAGAAAAGCGGAAGCGCCTTGCTCAGCCCCGACAAGCATAAGACGCTCCAGAATAGAAGGCGTTCTTTGCCTTCAATTCTGGAGTGGCTTATGACTCGAGGGGCTAGGCGCTGGAGCTGGACAGTTATCTAAGTGCTGAAATTTATACTTTCTTATTTTAAAAGAAAGGCGTGTCAGACCATGAACAAAAAACGGCTTTCCCCATGCTCGTCGGTGCTGCTTGTGATGGCCGCCCTGCTGGTCGGAGCTTCCCTGTTCTTCCCGTGGTGGAAGATGGAGTTTTTCGCTCCTCAGTATCCCGAGGGACTTAATATCATCGTCTACCCCGACAAACTGGAAGGCGAAATCGACAACATCAACGCTCTTAACCACTATATTGGCATGAAAACCTTCAGCGAGGAGAACTTCCCGGAACTGCAGTTTCTGAAATGGCTGATCGGCGGATTAGCCGTCCTTGTCCTGCTCACTGGCCTAATCCGGAATAAAGCTTACCTGTACGGCGTCATTGCCCTGTTTGCTGCAGGAGGAGCCGCGGGGGTCTGGGACTTGAGGCGCTGGCTGAAAGACTTCGGCACCGACCTTGACCCGATGGCGCCGATTGAAATGGACCCCTTCATTCCCCCTATCCTGGGAGAAAACATCGTCGCCAACTTTACAACCTACAGCTCTCTTGGAACAGGCTCCTATCTGGTGGTTGCCGCCTTTATCCTAACTCTCATTCCATTATGGAAGGACCGAAAGCAATGAAAAAAATCCTTGGCCTGCTCCTTCTCCTTGTCCTCCTTGCCCCAACCAGGCCGGGAGCGGCACAGGAGGATCTCCAGGCACTCATAAATGCTGCCGATGAAGGAGCGACCATCCAGCTTGAGGCAGCCACCTACCATGGAAATATCGTCATTGACAAACAGCTTGTCCTTTTAGGAAAAGAAGGCACCATCATCGAGGGCGACGGAACAGGCAATGTCATCTCGGTCACCGCCGAAGGTGTCACGCTGGACGGTTTTGCCGTCAAAAACAGCTCGATGGACCGAAACAGCCCTGAGGAGTATGCCGGTATCAAAGTGTACAGCAATGGAAACACACTGAAGAACCTGGAAATCTCCGACTCCTTTCACGGCATTTATTTAAGCAAGGCACATGAAAATACGATCGACCACGTTGCCGTCCTCGGCAGCGGCAAAGAGGAAATCGCCGGCCAGGGCAACGGGCTTCATATTTACTATTCAAATGGAAACACACTCTCGAATAATGAGATTGAAGGAACGCGCGACGGCATGTTCTTTGATTATGCCAATGATAACGTGATGCACCGCAACAGCATCTCCAAAACCCGGTATGGACTGCATTTCATGTATTCCAACCAAAACGAATTTAAAAACAACATATTCACATTCAATACAGGTGGAGCCGCCATCATGCATTCCAGCGGCCTCAAGCTTGAAGACAACCAATTCGTCTTCAATTACGGACACCGTTCCTTCGGCCTCCTGCTATTGTCTGCCAATGACAATCACATTGAGAACAATACTTTCTATATGAATCAAAGAGGGTTGTATATAGATCAGGCGACAAGAAACCTAATCACCAGGAATAAAATCCATCAAAACCAAATCGGGATTGAACTGTGGGCCAGCTCCAATGACCAGGTCTTTACCGGGAACGAAATATCCGACAACACCCTGCCTGCCGTGACGCTTGGCGGAACAGGCAGGAACAGCTGGAGCCAGGACGGAACCGGAAACATGTGGGGCAGCACCTTTCCCCTGCACGACCTTGACCAGGACGGTATCGGCGACAGCAAGGCCGTCTATCAATCTGCCTTGTTCCAGCAAATCGAAGAACAGGAGCTGACCTACCTGTTCCTGAAAAGCCCGGCAATCACCATCTACGAGAAAATGAACGAGCTCTTTGGAAACGGTAAGATCATGTTCGAGGATGATCATCCGCTCTCTGCCGGCAAAGGATCGGGGTGGTTTTGGCCCGGCCTGCTGATTGGTGCCGCCGCCCTCCTTATCTCAAAGATTTTAAAAACCAGGATTCTATAAAAGGGAGACATCGCCATGCATTTTATCTGGAAAGAATGGCTTGAAAATATCAGAAGCAAAGGTTTCTGGCTTTCCATGGCCATCATCCTCGTCGTCACCATCCTATTGCTCACAAGGTCTTCATTCAGCTATGACCAAGGCTTTTATATTCTGCTCGTGAACCTGTTTGAAAGCCTGCTGTATGTGATTCCCATCCTTTGCCTGTTCCTTGGCGGCTTTTCCGTCTTCCAGGAGAAAGAGCAGAAAACACTGGTCATGCTTTTGACCCGACAGGAAAGCCGTCTCAGCTTTTTACTGAAAAAGAGCCTCGGCATCCAGGCGACCCTGCTTGGCCCCGTGCTGATCTGGTTTTTTGTCTACCTGGTGCCGCTGAAGTTCTACTTTGATGTCCAGCTGTCCCATTACTTCCTGTTCCTGGCTGCCCTGGCCAGCCTCATGCTCGTTTTCACACAGCTTGGTGTCCTGATTGGGAGCATCAGCCGGTCCAGAATGCAGATTACCGGGGTGGCTGTCATTCTATGGTTCTACTTCTTCTTCCTGCATGATTTTGTCCTGCTGTCACTCCTACCTGACGTGACGCATGACAACGTCAAGCTGTTCTCTACCGCCTTCTTCCTTAACCCGATCCAGGCTGGAAGGCTGTTTCTCGAGTCGGGTCTCGGGCTCTACTCGTTCGGGCACATGTCAAGGCTGCTGCAGTCGTTCATGTGGCTTTCGCCAGGCATCTTTTTCAGCATCAACCTGCTGTTCTGGCTGGGCGCCTCCTTTGGCGGGGCCGTCCTGATGCATCGCAAGGAGGGATTTGAATGATAGACGTATCCGGATTGACTCTTTCATTTGGCAGTAAAAAGGTACTGGACCATGTTTCACTTAATATCGAAAAAAATGAAATTTGCGCTCTTGTCGGACGGAACGGGGCCGGGAAATCAACCTTCATCAACTGCCTGCTCGGCCTCGCGCCTGCACAGGGAGGCCGCATTGCCATCAATGGCAAGGAGCAGGCCAAAACAAAAAGCTGGATAAACGAAATTTCCTATCTTCCGGAGAAATTCATGCTTTACCCAGCCTTAACCGGCTATGAAAATATGAAGTTTTTCGCCCAATCGGGGAAGGGCAAGGCAAATGAGGAGAGGATTAAGGAAATCCTCACATCTGTGGGACTCTGGAAAGACCGCGATTTTCCTGTCAAAAGCTACTCGAAAGGAATGCTGCAGCGGCTCGGTCTGGCGGTGATCCTTTACCCCGACAGCGGCATCATCATCCTGGACGAACCGACCAGCGGCATCGATCCCATCGGCCGGCAGGAAATATTGAAAGTGCTGAAAGAGCTTAAAAACAAGACCATCCTGCTTTCTTCCCATCATCTGGATGAAATTCAGCAGATCTGCAGCACTGTTGCTTTCCTGGAAGAAGGAAAGATGACGAAATATACCGTAGACGGATTTTTAATCCAACAGCGCCTGGGAGGTTTTTAACATGAAAAAGTGGAGCCTATTGCTCATTATGATGCTGGCCCTTGTCCTCGCCGCCTGCAGCGGGAAACCGGACTGGAAAGCGGAAATCACCAAAGAACCTGTTTTTTCAAGCGGAAAGGAGTCGCAAATGGTGCTCTCCGTTTCGGAAAACAGCTCCCCTGTCAGTGATTTGAGCATCAAAGCGCAGCTAACCATGGTGGACATGGATCATGGAAGTTTTGATGCTGCCTTGGAAGAACAGGAAGACGGAACATACGCCGCCAAAGTGAAGCTGCCGATGGCCGGGAAGTGGGAAGCTGTGTTCACCCTCGAAAAAGACGGCAAGCAGCTTGAACAAGTCGCCGAAATGAATGTTGAAAAAGCAGACGGCGTCGCTGCCATCAACGGCGAGTGGATCACACAGGAAGACCTTGATTTCTATGCTTTTATCAATGAATTGCATATCGAAATGGCTCGTGAAACCGACCGTGGAAAATACAGCGGCGACGAGCTAGAAGAAGCCATGGCCTACTGGGATATGCAGCTGGAAATGAATGAAAACCAAAACCAGCTGATTGCGCAAATCATCCGCCTGCGGGCGATGGCAATGCTCGGAAGCGAAAAAGGCCACACCGCCAGCGAGCAGGAAGTGAACGATGAAATCGCCAAGGTCCGCAGCCAGTACAATGAATCGTCTGCTGCCAAACAGCTGATTGAACAATATGGAGAGGAAAAGTTCTGGAAGTACCAGCAGGAGCAATACGCAAGAATTGTCCTGACGCAAAAGGTCCAGCAGGACGTCGTGGAGCTGGTCAAGCAGGAAAACCCTAAAGCAAGTGCGCAGGAAGTCCAGTTCACCGCCGAAAAGAAATACGAAGAGCTTCTTGTTTCCCAGGTGGATTCATTGAAGATCGAGCTTTTATAACACAAAGAGAGCAGCCCCGAATGGCTGCTCTCTCGTTTTGCAAACTAAAAATGCCCAAGGCTGGTTGTGAAAGACAAAAACAGGCAATTATGGTGCGAAGTTCTTGGTTAAAACAAGAAGAGACAGCGAAATTGCGCCAGTTTTATCCAAGATAACTTCGTTCTTAAAGGATAATTGCCTTGCTTAGCACTCCTCATCACATGATTACATCAATTTTTTCCGGGATTGCATCAATTCCCTGGATTATTGCATCAATTCCCGAAGATATTGCATCAATTATTTGTTTTATTCGCCATACCGGTGTCCAAATTGTGACAAGGCGGCATTATCTCCCCAAATGGTTCGACATCCTGCCAATAAAAAAAGACCGCAGGCAGTTCAAAAGATTTGCCTGCAGTGTTGCCGATCAGCCCAAGCAGCTGCTCTCTTCCTATTTATTCACTAAACGATGACAAAGGGATTTTATACAGCTTATCGTCATCTTCCTGCGGCGACCCGCGTCCATCGGTATTGTTGGAGATAAAGTACAGCTCGTCGTCTTGGATCATGACATCGCGGATGCGGCCGAGGCCGGACACGACCTCCCTTTTCTCTTTCTTTTCAATGTCAAATTCAAGCACAGCGCTGCCTCTCAGTGCGGCCACATACAGTTTCCCGTCCAGCACCGCCATTCCTGAAGGCGCCCACGTATTCTCGCCCGACTGGAACAGCGGACTTTCCATTCCCTGCTTTTCTTCATCGCCAGTGATCTCCGGCCAGCCGTAATTGCTCCCTGGTTCTATCACATTGATTTCATCGCGGGCACTCGGGCCATGCTCGCTCGCAAACATCGTCCCGTCCTCATCCCACACCATTCCCTGCGGGTTGCGGTGGCCATAGCTGAATACATAGGAATCCGCGAATGGATTGTCATCCGGAATCGTACCGTCCAGGTTCAGGCGGAGAATCTTCCCAGCAAGTGAACCCAGATCCTGGGCCAGCTCCGGCCGTGAAGCATCCCCTGCACTCGCATACAGCTTGCCGTCAGGCCCAATTGCCAGCCGGCCGCCATGGTGCACATTGCCGCTCGGAATCTGATCAAGCAACAGCTTACTTTCCACCCAGACATCCTTTTTCAGCGTCAGTTGCACAATCCGGTTGTACTGACCTCCGTCTTCATACGTGTAATAGGCAAAGGCCTGGTTCGACTCCGCAAAGTCAGGCGCCAGCACAAGGCCGAGCAGCCCTGCTTCTGCCGCTTCCGAAAGCGGCTTTTCCAGCTGCACTTCCTGTCTGGCCTGTCCGCCATCACCGATTCGGACAATTGCCCCTTCACGCTCGCTCACATAAAAGACTTCCCCCGTCTTGTTGATCGACCACGGAATCCTCAAATTGTCTGCCAGCACTTCCGCCTCAGCTGGCCGTGCCGCTGTTTCCTGTTCCTCCACCCGGTCCGGCTGTTTCGCCCCGCCTGGCTGGCTTGCTTCATCCTGGCCCGGACCGCCGCTAGAGCACGCTCCCAGCAGGAGTGCCAGCATAATGAACATGATTCCTCTCATCCAACCATTCCTTTCACCAAAAAATTTGGCGCCGGAAAGATGTTTGTCTAGTTGCTATTCCAATACTTCCAGAATCGCCTTTCCTACTCCGCTTTCATCATTGGTCGAGGTTACTACATCACACTCGGCCTGAATCGCAAACCCAGCGTTTCCCATCGCCACTGCTCTTCCTGCGCGCGTGAGCATTGACAAGTCATTCTCGTTGTCGCCAATGGCCATCGTTTCCGACATTTCCAATCCTCTTTCTTTTACAAAAGCTTCAAGTGCAATCCCTTTCTGCGCTTTTTCGCTTGTGATCTCAATATTGGAGTGCCCGGATGAGCTGAGCGCCAGCCCTTCAATCACCGACAATGCTTCCCGGCCTTCCGCCTGCTTCTCGTCATCAAAGGAAAAGGCGAGAAACTTGTAAATCTGGTGCTCATCATTGTCAAACAGCTCATCATAGCTGTCAACCACATGAACAAGCCCTTTCTCGAACCTTTCTTCTGCTCCTTTTAAAATGACATCCACCGGAGCTTCAGGGTTGGCTGAAGAGAAAATGTCCACAATGACCGTGATTCCTTTATCGCGGTCATCCGTAAAGGTCCCCTGATTCGTATATACTTCAAAATAAATTTCCTTTTCATTAAGGATCCTTGCAGCTTCCTTCGCCTGGGCCTTTGACAGCGGATTGGTCGCAACCACTTCGCCATCAGGGGAGCGTACTTCTGCGCCATTGACACAGATCGCGGGCAGCTGCAGCCCGGCCTCCCTCAGGACAAACATCGCCTCATCGTATGAACGGCCTGTTGCCACGACCACTTCAACGCCTTGTTCCTTTGCTTGTAAAATTGCCGACTTGTTTTCTTCCGTAATTTGCTGCGCCGAATTCAATAATGTTCCATCCATATCTGTTGCAATGCACTTAATCATGTTTTTCACCTTCTATGTAGTTTATCCAGGCGCCACTACTGCCAGGAATTTGGATATGTGCCATTCTACCATGAATTGTCTTCATTCTCCCGGAAAAAGCCTTGCAGGCAAATGGCGGCTTCCTTCACGAACGCTGAGCGGCGCAAGCCGATGGGAGGAAATAAAGCTTTTCACCGATTCCGGATTGGTCTTCGAATATTCCCTGAGCGCCCAGCCAATCCCTTTCTGGATAAAAAACTCCTTGCTGTCTGCATTGAGCGTGATATAGCGGTAAAGCAGCTCCTCATTTGTCCGCTCCTTATACTTCAATTGAAAAATGATTGCCGACCTTCTTAGCCACATATCACTGGCCACAGCCCAGTGCTCGATTTCCTCCTGAATCAGTTCGGGATGATCCGCGGCAATTTTCCCAACCGGTTTCTGCGCTAGCATGTCGACCGTATCCCACCATGATTTGCTCGTAATCAGCTTCTTCATCAGATAAAAATGCTCTTTCGTGAGCTGCTTAAGGAATTTTTCAATATAATCCATTGCAGCTGCCTGAAGTTCCCGTTCGGGAAAGTCCCATAAAGAAAGGACAAATTCCTCGCTAAAAGGCTGCTTCAGAATGCCTGTTTCCGTAAAGAATTGTTTTTCAATTTCCCTCCTTTGCGGCGTCTTGATGCCAAAGAACGGAAATTTACCTTTCATATAGGCCTTCATATGTACCGCATTTTCCTTATTTGCCTTTTCTGCCATCATGCTTCTTAACTGTTCCGCCAGTTTTTTCATGTCGTTACCTCTATCCTGAATATTTTCATTATTGCCGTATGGCACTGGGGTGATTCCTTTATATTGGCTTCGGTTACGTTTACAATTAATTATAACCTGGCTGTGTTACATTAGCCTGTTGATTTCCATTACAGGCGCTTCGCTTTCCGCGGGCGGCCCGGAGAGCCTGTCTTGCTTCGCCTCCTAGAAACTCAACAAACTTCAGCTCCTCCTGCAGAAGCAAAGAACGCTTCTTTGTCGGAGCCTCCAGTTTGCTCGTTTCTGGACAGTCGGCATACGCATTTCTTACTCCTCGGTGCTTCGGCACCTGCGGGGTCTCCCCTGACCCGTACTCCCGCAGGAGTCTCGCGCCTTCCACTCCAATCAACAGGATTGACAATCACCAATCGCCGTTAACACAGCCAACCATAAAATAGACTGGAGCTAATGGCATGCGTTCTGAAAGACGTCTTGATTGGAAATCGCTTTTTCATTTGATGAGGGGGGCCAATGTGCCGAAGTGGATGATCGCTCTTGGGATTGGCCTCAGTCTGCTGGAGACGGTGGCCAGGCTGATTGTTCCCTGGTTTACTAAGAACCTGGTGGACCAGTTGTCGATTGCGGCCCTGGATCCTTCCATCATCGTGCTTCTGGGAATCACCTTTATCCTGCAGACAGCCGCTGGTGCTTTTTCCTATTACTTCCTGGCGTATATGGGTGAAAGCGTGGTCGCTTCCATCAGGAGGGAGCTGTGGAACCAGGTGCTGCACCTGCAGATTCCTTATTTCGACCAGCATGAATCTGGCGAAACGATGAGCCGCATCACCCAGGACACCAATATTGTCAAAAACCTGATCACCCAGCACCTAATCACCTTTATCACCGGAATCATATCCATCATCGGTGCGGTCGCCATCCTCCTGGTTATCGACTGGAAGATGACGCTGATCATGATTACCTCTGTTCCCCTCGCCCTGCTGATCATCATGCCGCTCGGGCGGAAAATGTATAAAATTTCAAAGGCCACCCAGGACGAAATGGCCGGCTTTTCGGGGAACCTTGGGCGAGTGCTGTCCGATATCAGGCTCGTAAAAGCCTATCATGCCGAAAACGCCGAAGAAGCCAAAGGCAACACAGGCATTTCCCACCTGTTTCAGTTCGGCCTTAAGGAAGCAAAAATCCAGGCAGTGATTTCGCCATTCATGACTTTTATCATGATGCTTGTGCTCGCCATTCTCATCGGGTACGGTGGCGTCAGGGTCGCCTCCGGCACGCTGACGGCTGGCTCGCTCGTGGCCATCATCATTTACATGTTCCAAATCGTCGTGCCGTTTGCGCAGATGGCCTCCTTCTTTACGGCGCTTCAAAAAGCAACCGGCGCAACGGAAAGGATCCAGGAAATCCTCGCGCTCGAAAGGGAAAACAACGGAAAAGGGCTTCCTGTCCATCATGCCGACCAGAACCTTTCCTTTGAACATCTCTCGTTCTCCTATGAAAACGAAACGCCGATTTTAAAGAACATTTCTCTGGAGGTTCCTGCGGGGAAAACGACCGCTTTTGTTGGACCCAGCGGCAGCGGCAAGACCACCATCTTCGGTTTAATCGAACGGTTTTACCAGCCAACACAAGGGCGCATCCTGCTTGGAAACAGCCCAATCCATGATTTCAGTCTGGCTTCATGGCGCAGCCAGATTGGCTATGTCTCGCAGGAAAGCCCCATCATGTCAGGCACCATAAGGGACAACATTGCCTATGGAATGGAACGGGAAGTCACAGATGAAGAAATCAGGGCAGCTGCAAAGCGTGCCAATGCCGCAGAATTCATTGAATCCCTTCCCAAAGGCTACGAAACCGAGGTCGGTGAACGGGGGATCAAGCTTTCAGGCGGACAGCGCCAGCGGGTCGCTATCGCACGCGCACTAATCCGCAACCCTCAGATCCTGCTGCTTGACGAAGCAACCTCCAACCTCGACAGCGCTTCCGAGGTGCTGGTGCAGAAGGCTCTCGCTGTGCTCATGGAAGGACGGACCACCCTTGTCATCGCCCACCGCCTGTCCACAGTGGTCGATGCCGACCAGATTGTCGTGATAGAAAAAGGCGAGATAACCGGAATCGGTACCCATCAGGAACTGCTTTCCAACCATGATTTATACAGGGAGCTTGCCCAGCAGCAGCTCCGGGGCGATCAAGCATAAAAGTTCGGCTACCATCCGGACTATTTTGTTTTTTTACAATAATATTCTCCCAGTTCGTTTAAGCTAATAATATCCCGGGAAATAATACACGGAATTATCAGATACGTAAAAAGGGTTGGCAAAAATATTATTCTGCATTAAAATGAACAAGTCTTTATAAATATGTATTTTAAGGGTGGTTTAGTTGAAACAGGCATTACGCAAAAAGCTGACAATATATAATGTTTTACCGTTCTTAGTCCCTTCCTTGCTGGGCATCTTTTTATTTATGGTCCCACTTTCGTACAATGGGGAAATTACTATTCCAATTGCGATTCTTTCCGGCTGGGTCCAGGATTGGCTTGGGGCCTACCTTCCGGAGATTATGACAGCCATCATCGTCATCACCTTGATTGGCACACTGCTTGCGAAAACAATCCGCCCCGAAATGATGGAGCGGAACAAGTTCTTCAAATCCCTATTCGATGTTCCGCTTGTCTGGTTCATTGCCAGGATCCTTGGCGCCATCTTCGCGGTTATGGTCTTGTTTCAGCTCGGACCCGAAATGGTCTGGTCTGAAAATACCGGCGGATTGCTGCTGAATGACCTGCTTCCGGTCCTGTTCGCCGTATTCCTGTTTGCAGGAATGTTTTTGCCACTGCTGCTGAACTTCGGATTGCTTGAGCTGTTCGGCATGCTGCTGACCAAGGTCATGCGCCCAATCTTCAGGCTTCCGGGCCGCTCATCAATCGATACGCTGGCTTCCTGGCTTGGCGACGGCACCATCGGGGTCCTCCTGACAAGCAAACAGTATGAAGAAGGCTTTTATACAAAACGCGAGGCAGCCGTGATTGGAACTTCCTTCTCGGTTGTATCAATCACATTCAGCCTTGTCGTCATTTCCCAGGTTGGACTTGGGCATATGTTTGTTCCGTTTTACCTGACCATGACGCTGGCAGGTTTGGCGGCCGCCATCATCGTTCCAAGAATCCCCCCGCTTTCACGGAAGCCCGATACGTACTATGAGGAAAAATCGGAGCATTATTCGGAAGATAAAATTCCCGATGGCTACACCCCGTTTTCCTGGGGATTGAGCATGGCCGTTGACCAGGCAGCCAAGAACCGCAGTTTCCGCGATTTCTTTGTTGCCGGCGGAAAGAACATCCTCGATATGTGGATGGGCGTAGCGCCGATTGTTATGGCACTCGGGACCGTCGCCCTGATCATCGCGGAATATACACCGTTCTTCCAGTGGCTTGGCATGCCGTTCATTCCGCTGCTCGAGCTGATGCAGGTTCCGGAAGCAAAAGCAGCTTCAGAAACGCTGGTTGTGGGATTTGCCGATATGTTCCTGCCATCCGTCATCGGCGCAAGCATCGAAAGCGAAATGACCCGATTCATCATTGCAACGGTTTCCGTGACCCAGCTGATTTACATGTCCGAGGTCGGCGGACTGCTGCTAGGATCGAAAATCCCGATTTCCTTCTGGGAACTGTTCGTGATTTTCCTGCAGCGTACTTTGGTTACCCTGCCAATCGTCGTCCTTGTTGCCCATATGATTTTTTAAGATAAAAAGTGCTCCGGCTGGGGCACCTTTTTTCGCATTGGTGGAGCAAAAATAGAGCACTCATCCCGAGTGCTCTCCCATTTCACTTTTTGGCCAGCTTTTCAATTTCCGCATGAATCCTTCCGGCCAATTCCTCAACCTTTCCAAAATCCATCGCCGGCTTGTAGATCTCTTCAAGCTCGTCATGCAGGCTCTTTGCTTTGGCAAGCGACGCAATCGCCTTGTTCATATTTTCCCGGTATCTGCCTGCACAGTCGGCGATTTCTGCCGCGAACTTTTCGTCGGTATCGCCGTTGATCACTGTTCCATACAGCTCGACAACCTCATCATTCTCCCGTTCCGGAAAATACTCATGCGGAGCGGTGCTGTCAAAAATCGCGAAACCCAGCTCCCTGACAATAATCATATCAAGGCTATGTGGATCGAACCCGCAATGATAGACCTCGGTGTCAAAGCCCCTGTCCTCCGCCTCGGCGGCAATTTTTTTCAGCAGCGTCGACTTCCCTGAACCTGGGCGCCCTTTGATCAGGTAGCGGTTCAGCCCTTCTGTCAGGTTCGGCACAAAATCAACCGCTCCTTTTGGTGTCGCCGCACCGAGGTAACGGTGCCGGATATCAGCTCTCTTTTCAAGCCGCTGCCCACCAAAGAACTTTTCAATCAGTTCATTTGTCAGTTCATCCGCCTTCCCGAAGTCCATGTTCTCAATATAAATCTTTTCCCATTCATCGTGGACAATCAGGGCATCGTAAAACGAACTGTAAGCAGCCGAGAACGCCGCAGAAATCCCGGCTGTCAGTTTTTGAATTTCTGCCTTCTGCTCCTTGAGCGCGGCCGAGTCCCAGGCCTCTCCGAGATTCACATACTCTTCCACCGCTCCCGGAGCTTTTGGCTCAATCACATGAGGAGCCGTTCCGTCCACAATCCCCACGCCCAGCGAGCGGATGATCATGCCGTCAATCGACTCATTGTCGGAGGAGCAATGAAGATACTCAATGTCATAGCCTCTTTCATTCCACTCTTTTCCGAGCTTTTTCATCAGCGAGGACTTGCCCGTCCCCGGACCCCCTTTTAAAATGAACAGGCGGGACAGGCCCTCCAGATTCGATTCATATAAACTATAAAATCCGCGGGCTGTATTTCCGCCGGCATAATAATTCAATACCTTTCCCATCTGAAACACTCCCTTCAGCCGCCACCGACGGCGAAATTGTTTCCCATTTACTTTATGCGGCCGGTGGGCGCTAGGTGAATGCCCATCTCAAGTTCCTGATAAAAAAAGCCCGTGCCTGGGCACGGACTCACTTCACTAAATCTGCAAACGTCGCTTCTGCTGCCTTCTCCAGGTCAGCAGAAGCCAGTTCCACCTGCAGCCCGATTTTACCCGCGCTGACAACGATGGTTTCAAGCGCTTCGGCCTGCTGGTCGACAAAGGTAGTGTACAGCTTTTTCATCCCGAGAGGCGAGCAGCCTCCCCTGACATAGCCGGTATATTTCTGGATATCCTTTACCGGCAGCATATCGACCTTCTTCTCACCTGCCGCCTCGGCCGCTTTTTTCAGGTCCAGTTCGGCCTCGACTCCAATGATGAACACATACAGCTCCTTGCTTTTTCCTTGGGCAACAAGTGTCTTGTACACTTGGCCGGGCTCCTTGCCAATCTTGGCAGCCACGGATACGCCGTCAATTTTCCCATCCTTATTATCATATGAATGCACACTATAGGGGATTTTTTTGCTGTCCAAAAGCCGCATTGCATTTGTCTTACTGCCTGCCATATTTATTCCTCCATCACGTTGTTATCTCCATTTTACTGATTGGCCGGCCTCATGGGCAAATGCGAGTAAAATAATTTCCGCCGGGTAAATGTGGAAAAGACAGCATGAATTGAAAAGGAATGGAAAAAGTAAAAGTATGACGAATGAGGAGGACACGCCCATGACCAACCAATCAATGCCCCAGTTCCCGGAATCGTATTGGTTCCAGAACCTTGACCTGCCAACATTCCCGAAACTCCAGGGTGACGCCCAAGTTGAAGTCGCCATTGTCGGCGGCGGCATGACGGGCATCACTGCTGCTTACTTGCTTGCCAAAGAAGGCCGGAAAGTGGCGGTGATTGAGGCTGGGAAGATTTTCAATGGCACGACCGGACATACAACGGCCAAGGCGACCGCGCAGCATGGCCTTATTTATGATGAACTGATCAGCCATTTTGGCGAAGACAAAGCCCGTCTATACTACCAGGCCAACGACCAGGCGCTCCAATTCATAAAAAACATCGTGAGGGAGCATGAGATTGATTGTGATTTCTCCGAAGAAGACGCCTATATTTACACCAATTCCTCCCAGAAGATGCAGAGCCTGATTGATGAATATGAAGCATATCAAAGGCTTGGCATCAAAAATACGGAATACCTTTCGGAAATCGAGATTCTCGTCGAGCATAAAGCAGCGATTGCCATGCGGAGCCAGGTCCAATTCCACCCGTTAAAATATTTGAAACATCTTGTCGAGCAATTAACGAAGCTGGGCGGGCAGATTTATGAAAATACAACCGCCGTTGATATGGAAGAAGGCGATCAGCCGGTTGTAACCACAAGGGATGGCCACAAAGTCTACTGCCAGCAGATGATCATCGCCTCCCACTACCCGTTCTATGATACGAAGGGATTCTATTTTTCCCGGCTTGAGCCGTCGCGTTCCTATGTTCTGGCCGTCAAACCGGAGAAGAAGTATCCAGGCGGGATGTACATCAATGCCGAGAAGCCGACACGCTCTTTGCGCTCCGTCACCTACAATGGTGAACAGCTGATCCTGTTTGGCGGACATGAGCACCATACCGGGAAGGAGAAGAACACCCACCAGTATTATGAAGCAATTGAAGCTTTTGCACGCGAAACATACGGCATCGCTGAAATTCCGTACCGCTGGTCAGCCCAGGACCCGACCACATTGGATAAGCTCCCGTTCGTCGGCCGCTACTCTCCGACCGTGGACAATATCTATGTGGCCACCGGCTACCGTAAGTGGGGCATGACCAACAGCACCAATGCCGCCCTGCTTTTGACCGACCTGATCATGGAAAGGGATAATCCGTTTAAAGACGTGTTTGATCCGAATCGCTTCCATGCTGATCCGGACGTCAAGAAATTCATTTCCATGAATGCCGTCGTTGCCAAGGATCTGGTTAAAGGCAAGCTTGAAAGACCGGCCACCGACCCGGACAGCCTGAAGAACGATGAAGGCGCCGCCGTTATGATCAACGGTGAACGCGCCGGGGCGTACCGCGATGAAAACGGTGTTCTCCACCTGGTCGATACCACTTGCACCCATATGGGCTGCGAACTGGAATGGAACAATGGCGAACGCTCATGGGACTGCCCGTGCCACGGCTCCCGCTTCTCCTATAAAGGTGAAGTCATGGAAGGACCTGCAGAAACACCGCTGAAAAGGATTGCGGAAAATAGCTGAACACCATCAGAAGCCCCTTTGAACTGGGCTTCTTTTTTTGGATAAAATTGGTGTTTGGCTTATAAATCAGTGAATATGGAAAATAAAATGTTTTTAATGGAAAGTAAATCTGCTGGAATGGAATATAAAATGTTAAAAATGGAACATAAATTACGGAAAATGGACAATAAATCAGAAACCGGAACAAAAATCAGAATCCCCAACATAAACCAGAATCCAGAACATGATTCTCAACCCCGGAGTATTCATCCCCATTAAAAAACCGGCCCATACACAAGACCGGTTCAATCACCCTATTCCAGTTCCGCTCCCATCAATACCTTATGAATCCAGATGGCCGCCTGCATGCCATCGCCCATCGCAATGGTCACTTGTTCCGAGTGGGCGACAACATCGCCTCCCGCCCAGACATTTTGGACATTGGTCATTTTCGTCCGCGGATTCACTAGGATATGCTTATTGGTGTGCAGTTTAACCCCTAGCTGCCTGGCCAGCTGGGATTTCACTTCATTGCCGCCAAAGGCAACAAAGCCGCGCTCCCCTTTGACCATTTCCCCGTTTTCCAGCTGAACTCCCGAGAAATCAGCTTCATCTGCCAGCACCATTTTAATGGGTTCTTTCACATAGGTGATGCCCTTTTCCTCCATTTTCGCGAGAATTTCTTCGTCAACGGCCGTTCCCTCATGGTTCACATACGTAAGCTTGCTTGTCCAATAATTCAGTGTCAGCGCCATATTGGCCCCCGGGTTGCCTGAGCCCATCACGACTGTCTCCCGGCCGGAGACTTCATAGCCATCGCAGTCCGGACACACATAGACAGACATCCCAAGGCATGGCATCAGTTCCGGAAAGGGAGGGAGACGGTCCATGATTCCGGTTGAAATCATTAAAGTTTTTCCCTGGTACAGCCTGCCGCTTTCCGTGCCAATCATAAAGCCTTCATCCGTTTTTTCTGCTGTCACAGCCTGGTCTTTGGCAAACTCGGCACCAAGTTTCTCGGCATGCTTCCTTCCAAGACTCCTGAGTTCGGGGCCGCTCACTCCATCAGGATAGCCGAGAACATTATGGTAACAATGGCAGATGGACGAGCGGCCCTCACCCGCATCAATAACCAGGACATTATGTTTATAGCGCCCGAGCTGGATTGCGCTCTGCAATCCGGCAATCCCGCCGCCGATAATGATTGTATCGTAGATCAACAGGTTCACCATCCTTTTGAGTTCACTCTTATTCATAATTCCCTTAACAGTAAGCCGTAATCTTTTATCAACATAAAAAAACGCCCCAAACTCAAGGGGGCGCTGCCAATCAGGAACGATAGGCTTCCATTATTTTATCCAGCGACAGTTCCGCCGTGCTGCTGTAGACAAGATCGGCTTTATCGAAATTCTCCTCAGGGCCGACGGCAACCGCGAACATGCCTGCACGTTTGATGGCCTCAACGCCGGCCGCAGCGTCCTCCACGCCAATGCAGAACTCAGGATGGACGCCGAGCATTTCGGCTGCACGCAGGAAAACCTCTGGATGAGGCTTGCCATTCACCACCGTGCTGGCATCGACAATCACGTCAAACTCTTCCATCAGCCCCAGCCGTTCCATGACCGTAAACGCATTTTTGCTGGCCGACGCCAAGCCCAATTTCAGGCCTTTAGCCCGGATGTCGTCAATCATCTGGCGTATTCCCGGCAGCAGGTCACCAGGTGTGATTCTTTGAATCAGCTGCACATAGTGATCATTCTTGCTGGCCGCGAGTTCCTCTCTTTCCTTTAACGTAAAAGCGTCCTGCTTTCCGCCGAGCCGGAGGATGATTTCCAGTGACTCCATCCGCGAAACGCCCTTCAGCGCTTCGTTATCCTCACGTGTAAAAAGAATTCCAATCGAGCTCGCGAGCTCCTTCCACGCCAGGAAATGATACTCGGCACTGTCTGTGATGACGCCGTCCAAATCAAAGATGACGGCTTCAAGCTTTCTTGCCATACTAAACCAACTCCCATTTGCCATTGTGAAGAAGGGAGACAGGCTCCCTTCCCATTTTACTAGCAATCTATTAACGCAGTTCCACACTCAGCTTCCCATCAACCGGCAGCTTAAGTGTTTCATTGTACATTTGCAGCTCCAGCTCCGGGCCTTGCTGCGTGAGGATGACCTTTTCCTGGCTCACCTGCACTTTTAGATAATGGCTGCGATACAGGATCTTAAAGCTGTATTCCTTCCAGGCCTTCGGAATGAACGGAGCGAAGCTTAAGTTTTCATTGGCGGTCCTCATTCCGGCAAAGCCCTGGACAATTGCCAGCCATGCTCCCGTCATGCTCGTAATATGCAGACCGTCCTCGGTGTCATTGTTGTAATTGTCGAGGTCGAGGCGGGCCGTGCGGTTGTACATTTCATACGCTTTTTCCTCCATCCCGAGTTCGGCTGCCAGGACAGCGTGAACACTCGGCGACAAGGAAGATTCATGAACTGTCATCGGCTCGTAAAATTCAAAGTTGCGCCGCTTTTCTTCCTCCGTAAATTCATGGTTCAGGAAGTACAGGCCCTGCAGCACATCCGCCTGCTTGATGAAGCAGCTGCGCAGGATTTTGTCCCATGACCAGTTCTGGTTAATCGGACGTTCCTCCGGCGCCAGCTCATCCACCGTCATCAGGTCTTTATCAAGGAAGGTGTCATGCTGCACGAAGACCCCAAGCTCTTCATCGTAAGGGAAATACATGTTTTCAATGATATCCTGCCACTTTTCAAGCTCCCCGCCTGTAATTCCAAGCTCCGCAACACGGCCCGCCCTGCCGCTCTCCTTTAAATACTCAATGGCTTCAAGCGTATATTTCAGGGTCCAGACAGCAATGGTGTTGGTGTACCAGTTGTTGTTCACATTGTTTTCATACTCATTCGGGCCCGTTACGCCGTGGATCATGTAAACATTCTTGCGCTTGTTATAATGCACCCGGTCCGCCCAGAAACGCGAGATGCCGGCAAGCACATCAATGCCGTACTCATGGAGATAGTCCTTGTCTCCCGTATAATTCACATAATTATAAATCGCATAGGCAATCGCCCCGTTGCGGTGGATTTCCTCAAACGTAATTTCCCACTCGTTATGGCACTCAATGCCTGTAAAAGTCACCATCGGATACAGTGCGCCCTTAAGGCCCTGCTTCCCGGCATTGATGAAGGCCCCGTCAAGCTGGTTATGGCGGTAGATAGCGAGATTGCGAGCCACTTCAGGCTCCGCCGTTGACAAATAAAGCGGTAAGGCGTAAGCTTCGGTGTCCCAATATGTAGCTCCGCCGTATTTTTCGCCGGTAAACCCTTTAGGGCCGATGTTTAAGCGGGAATCTTCCCCGTAATAGGTGGAGAACAGCTGGAAAAGGTTAAACCGGATGCCCTGCTGCGCTTCATCATCGCCCTTGATTTCGACATCGGCAATTTCCCAGCGTTTCAGCCAGCCTTGCCTATGTTCTTCAAGAAGCTGGACATAGCCTTTCTGGAGTGACCGCTGAAGCACTTCCTCCCCTTTGACAACAAGGTGGCTGGCTTCATGGTCGCGGTCCGTTGTCACGGCCACATACTTGTAAAGAGTGACAGTCTGACCCTGTTCTCCTTTCAGATAAATCCTGTTTTCGGCGTATTCCGGCTTTTGATACACACTGACGCCAAGGACTTCTCCTTCGGCAACCGCTTGCATAACAGTCGCTGCTTTAAACGTCGGAGTTCCAAATGGATTATCCTTCGTTTTCATCACTAGACTTGCCTTATATTCAGATGCCTGCCGGCCAATTTCATCCCAAAAATCTTCTTCGTAATTTGCATCCTCGTTGCGCACATCTCCATCCAGGTACGGAATGAAGGTGATTTTGCCGCTATAATTGATTGGTGTGACACTATAGGAGATAACCGCAAGCTCTTTCTCGGCTACAGACAGGAAGCGGACAGCCTTCACAGCGGTCTCCCTGCCGCCAGATTCGACCGTAAAGGTTCGCGTCAGCACGCCATGCTGCATATCAAGTTCACGGTAATAGTCCTTTACATTGGCTGTGTAAAGATCAACTTCTTCGTCCTCGATAAACAGGCGGATCCCCAAATAATTAGTAGAATTAATGACTTTGCCAAAATAGTCCGGATAGCCATTTTTCCACCAGCCTACCCGTGTCTTGTCAGGGAACCAAACACCAGCTATATAGGAGCCGCGATGAAAATCACCTGAATAATTCTCTTCGAAGTTGCCGCGCATTCCCATATGGCCGTTTCCAAGGCTCATGATGCTCTCGGCAAGCCGAAAATCCTCCATATGGAGTTCCGTCTCGACGATTTTCCAGCTATCGATACCAAATAATCTTTTCATAGCTATATCACCCTTTTAGATTTTGTACAAACGTTTGCACACATTATATCACGCTTCCCTCCCTTTACGATATATTCCTGCCCATGTTTTTATGTCTGTTTTTTGTTAGTATCCTGCCTCGTATGAATCTATAACTTTTGAACTATTCCATTCAGGATAAAAGTCATGAATCCGGTTTATTTTCCATACATTTTTAAGGAAATACAGAAAGTTTAAGGGGGAAAAGCAATGGGAGCAAGATTTTTCAAGATTGCCGTTGTCTATTTTGTCATTGCCATCATCCTTGGGATTGTTATGGGAATCACCCATGATTTCTCACTCACCTCTGTCCATGCCCACCTGAATCTGCTCGGCTGGGTATCGATGGCGTTATTCGGCATTTTTTATCACTTATATCCTCAAGCGGGAAAAGGCGGGCTTGCGAAAACGCACTTCTGGCTCCATAATCTGGGACTGCCGCTGATGCAGGGCGGCATATCAGCCATGACCTTCACCGGAAATGAATCGCTTGTCGTCCTGGCCATTATCGGTTCCCTTGTTGTGGTCCTGGGCGGGATCCTGTTTGCCCTCAACGTATTCAAGCATGCCAAGAGCTCTTAAACAGCATCAAAAAGCTGCGCCCCATCCGGAGCGCAGCTTTCCCTTATTTCTTTTTGCTTTCCTTCAACTGCACTTCATAGCTGAAGTTAACAGCTGACTTCTGGTCGGCTGGTGCAGCATAGGATGTGATCATGTAGTTTTTGCCATCCTGGAACAGCTGCCTTAACTGAAGCGCGTTTTCTTCGGTTACATTGAATGGATCTACTGTAACCACTTTATAGTTTGTTTTCCCGCCGGCTTTTGCTCCGGCTTGTCTTTCGTTGATGAATGTCACCGTATACTCGACATACTCCCCAAGAACCTCATTCATGGACATGAAACCTTCCGTTGAGCTGCCGTCATGGGCAAAGCCGATTTCAGGGATTTCAATGTTGTCGATGAACCAGCCTGTATCATTGTAGCCCCAGTCTGTCAGGTAGCGGAAAGAGACAAGGACTTTTTGGCCCGCATAGTCGCTCAGGTCGAAGGTTTCATTCTGCCATTCTTTATAATTACCAGTAAATCCAGGAAGATTTTCTTTGATCTTTGGATATCCCTGGTCTACAACATCGGAGCGGGTGTTTTCATTGGCCAGGCTCTTCCAGGTTTGTCCGCCATCCGTTGAAACCTGGACAACCCCGAAGTCCCACTGCTCTTCAATATCCATGTAATGGTCAAAGTTAAGAGTTGCTGCACTCACGCCGCTTAAATCCGCTTCAAAGATTAGGGCATGGTCGGCTTCGTCTCCATTGCTGCCCCATAGAACCTGGTTGCCTTCATCCGTTGGATCGGCAATCGACTTCCACGGCAGGGATAGGAAATCTACACCGTCAAATGAGATGCCGCTGATCTTCCCGTTAAAATCAAGCTCTTTAAAGTCGCCGCCCCATGCCGGAACGCCTTCTTTCTCAATCTTCAGTGCTTTCTCGTAGTCTACCGTTTTGCCTCGCTTTGTGCCGTTGTTATCGACAACAAGGTCACGCAAGCTAAGGCTGTCAAACTTGTAAACTCCATCCCCTGGTCTGTCGCTGTCAATCGCCAAGGCCGTAATGAAGTTTTGATAAAGCTTTGTAAAATCAATCTCTGCTCCATGCTGAGCCAATGTTTCATTCACACTGTCAATTGAGTTGTTTTCGTTCAAAGCCAGGTCGCGGATAAACTCGCGGCCAAACTTATCGTTCATGTAGGCAGTAAACAGCTGCACCTGTCCGTAATCGGCAATGGTCTCAGGGCCGGTGGTAGCACTGCGATGATCATCCCAGTTTGTCAGCGAGTTTTCCGGATGATCAAGATAGAAATTGATTGAACGGTCATCAAAGCCATATCCACCCAGGTATTCCGAGAAAGTGGACATCCCTTCATTGATCCAGGTCTCTTCGTCTCCATCATTGTCTGCATGAATCAAGTGCTGAAGCTCATGGATTGTTGTACCGAAGAAGGTGCTTTCCAGCCTTGTTTCCCAGCTGTTTGTATCAATGGTGATGATGTTTCTGTCAATATAGTTTTCGAGTGTCTGCCAGAAGAATCCGGCAACAAAGAATGGGTAAGTAGAATCATAGTAGCCATCATCTTTGATATTGTCGACGAGCATGATAACTTTGTCGCTGCCTTCATAATAACCATCCGGAAGACCTACCATTTCCGGAAGCGGTGAATGGGAGCCATCAAGGGAATCAGGAGTTCCAAAGAAATCAGTTGCTACCGGATAGATGTTGCTGTCAAATTCGTCGCGGAGCTTGTCCACCTGTTCCTGGGTGACCACATGGGCAGGTCTTTCATCTCCTTCAGGGAAGCTCAGGTCGTCAGCGACCCAGATTTCAACATTCTCCCCAACACTTCTTAATGTAAATTCTTTAAATTTTAAATCGCGATCCAGGAAGAATTTTTTTTCACCTTCAACTGCAGTTGCATTATTTGTTCCTTCTGTACCATTACTTTCCTCTTCGTTAAAATTGATTCCCTCTGCCTGTTCCTGAAGTGATTGCTCAGCCTTTTTCAGGAAAGACTCGCTTTCCGACAGCTGATTCAAATAGCCATCGATATCGACGCGGTCGCCATAGCGTTCCACATCCCATTTTTCTTTTACTGCTGCCTGGGCACTTTGTCCCGGCACAGCTGCTGGAGCCAGCAAGGAAAGCGCCAGGGCACCGGTAGATAAAACGGATAATAATTTCTTCATGCCTGTTCTCCTTTCGATTTTCGAAATAATCAGTGGAGCAATCTTAACATACATAATTTTCCGAAAACAGTGAATATATTACTATTTATTATTTATAATTTTACAAATAAACGGGGATATTTACACAATCACCAGGCAAAGAAAATAAAAAAAGCTGAACCATTGTAGTGGTTCAGCCTTCTTACTCATGCCAGTTCAGTTTGCTTCGTTTCTTCGCCAAGGAAGAAGACGGCTGCTGCACCAATCAAAATGGCACCGCAGAAAATCGCAAAAATAACGGAGATCGATACATTGGCAGCCATCAGGTACGGTACGAGCAGCGGCCCGAGGATGCCGCCAACCCGGCCAAAGGACGCGGCCATCCCGGCCCCTGTGCCGCGGATCTTGGTTGGATACTGCTCCGGAGAATAGGCATAAAGCGCACCCCAGGCACCAAGATTGAAGAACGATAGGAAGATTCCTGCCGTGATCAGCAAAGCGAGTGTATCGGCATTGCCGAAGAAATAGGCGCTCAAAGCGGTACCAATCAAGTAAACCACCAGGACAAACTTTCTGCCTGCCCGCTCAATCAGCCAGGCTGCCGTAAAATAGCCTGGCAGCTGTGCAAGCGTCATGATCAGCACATATTGAAAACTTTGAATCAGGCTGAAGCCCTTCATGACCATCACGCTTGGAAGCCAAAGAAACATGCCATAGTAGGAAAAGACAACACAGAACCAGAGGATCCAAAGCATGGTGGTCTTTTTTGCGTGCTCCTTCGTCCATAAAGAAGCGATGCTTTGCCACACGGTTGGCCTGTCCTGGTCTTTTACTCTCATGTAGCGCGGAGAGTCAGGCAGGTTCATGCGCAGATACAGCGCATATAACCCCGGCACAGCGCTGATCAGCAACGCGGCCCTCCAGCCGTAATCAGGGATGACGAAGTAGGCGATCAGCGCCGCCACAAGCCATCCGGCCGCCCAAAAGCTCTCAAGCAAGACAACGACCCTGCCCCGTTTTTCCGCCGGAACACTTTCCGAAACAAGCGTTGAAGCAACCGGCAGTTCACCCCCAAGGCCTGCCCCAATCAGGAAACGAAGGATCAGAAATACCGTCAGTGACGTTGCAAAAGCGGATACCCCGCTTCCAATCGAAAATAGTAAAAGAGTGATGATAAAGACATTCTTGCGGCCGATCCTGTCGGCCATCAGTCCGAAAACAAGCGCTCCTACGGCCATGCCGATCGAATTGATGCTGCCAATCCAGCCCATTTCCTTGCCTGTGAGATTCCAGTCTACCTGCAAAGCGGCGATGATAAATGCTAATAGACCGACGTCCATCGCATCAAACATCCAGCCTAAGCCTGATATTCCAAGCAGTTTACGTTCCGAAACTTCCTTCTGCTTTTTCACCTGCTAACCCCCTAGAATTTTTGCTGGAAAGTATTTTTTTATAATCATAAGCTTCATTTTAAGCTACTGTCTTGACAGTTGTCATCTCTTTCTATGTAAAAAAACTCATTACAAGGAATTTTCCCCTATCGAGCAAAATAATTCCTTCCACAGTTATTTTTCGGGAAATAAAAAACCGCCGGACTGGCGGTTTAAAAAAACTAAAAAACGATTGTCTTATTTCCATGGACAAGCACGCGGTCCTCCAAATGCCACTTCAGGGCGCGGGCAAGCACACTGCGTTCGATTGAACGACCAATTTTCTTCAGGTCCTCAACCTGGTCCCGGTGATCGACACGCATGATATCCTGCTCAATGATTGGCCCTTCATCAAGGTCATCGGTGACATAATGGGAGGTTGCGCCAATCAGCTTCACGCCGCGCTGGTAGGCACGGTCATAAGGGCGTGCGCCGATAAAGGCCGGCAGGAACGAATGATGGATATTAATGATTTTGTAAGGATGGGCGGCAACAAAATCGGAGGTCAGGATCTGCATATAGCGGGCCAGCACAATCACATCAATGCGGTATTCCTCCATCAGCCGGAGCTGCTCCGCTTCTGCTTCTGCCCGGTTTTCCTTGCTGGCCGGAATATAATGAAATGGAATATCCAACGCCTCAACGATTGGCCTCGCCTCTTCATGGTTGGAGATGACAACGGCAATATCTGTCATCAAATCGCCGCTTTGCCATTCCCATAAAAGCTCGTGCAGGCAATGCAGCTCTTTTGAAACGAAAATCGCCGTCCGTTTCACTTCCGAAACAGGGGCGAGTTTCCATTCCATTCGGAAGGTCTCCGCAATCTCTTCAAAATGTGCTTTAAGCTCATCTTTTTTGAATTCCAGCTCTGGACATTCGAACTCGATCCGGATAAAAAAGTTCCCGCCCTCCGGATTGGTTGTATATTGGCTTGATTCCATAATATTGGCGCCATGGTCGAATAAGAATTTGGATACCGCCGCAATGATTCCCGGCTGGTCGGGGCAATTGATCAGCAGCCGGCCCCGGTTTCTTTGTTCTGCTTTGAACTTGTTGATAAATTCCTGTGTCATGTTTTCCCTCTTTTTCAAGTTTTGTTTTCCATTATACGATAGTGTCCGCCTCTGTTGGGGAATTATTTTTCAACGTACTAGGAAAATCATTCCTATGGTAAACTATTCCTATCCAGTAACCGAAAGGAGATGAGAAAGATGAAGGCAGAAATAATTGAGCGATTCACTTCCTATGTAAAAGTCGATACACAATCCAATGAGAGCAGTGAAAGCTGCCCTTCGACCCCTGGACAGCTGACACTTGCCAGACAGCTGGTCGACGAGCTTAAAAGCATCGGCATGACCGAAGTGACAATGGATGAAAACGGCTATGTGATGGCGACACTCCCTTCCAATACAGAAAAGGATGTGCCAACCATCGGCTTTTTGGCCCATCTCGATACGGCGACCGATTTTACCGGCAAAAATGTCAGCCCGCGTATCGTTGAGCGATATGACGGAAACGACATTGTCCTGAATGAAGAGCAGCAGATCATCCTCTCACCGCAGGATTTCCCGGAACTGCCGCAATACAAGGACCATACCCTGGTGACAACCGATGGCACGACACTCCTTGGGGCCGACAACAAGGCCGGCATCGCCGAGATCATGACCGCGATGGCCTATCTTATCCAGCATCCGGAAATCAAGCATGGCCGAATCAGGGTTGCGTTTACGCCTGACGAGGAAATTGGCAGGGGCCCGCACCGCTTTGATGTAAAAGCTTTTGATGCTGTCTACGCTTATACCATGGATGGCGGCCCGCTTGGCGAGCTTGAATATGAAAGCTTCAATGCCGCTGCCGCAAAGCTGACATTCAAGGGTAAAAATGTCCACCCAGGTACGGCAAAAGGCAAAATGATCAACTCTGCCAAAATGGCGATGGAGTTCCACCAGCAGCTTCCTGCCGCCGAGTCCCCGGAGCATACAGAGGGCTATGAAGGGTTTTACCACTTGATTTCTTTTAATGGCGACGTGGAAGAAACCAAGCTCCATTATAACATCCGCGATTTTGAGCGTGAAAGCTTCGAGGATCGGAAGGCGAAGGTCGCGAGCCTGGTTGACGATCTGCAGAAGAAATACGGGAAGGACCGGATTGTTCTTGAAATGAACGACCAGTACTATAATATGAGGGATAAAATACAGCCGGTGATGGAAATTGTCGAGCTCGCCCATCAGGCGATGGAGAACCTTGGTATAAAGCCAATCATCAAACCGATACGTGGCGGAACGGACGGCTCCCAGCTCAGCTATATGGGACTGCCAACCCCGAATATTTTTACCGGCGGCGAAAACTACCACGGACGCTTCGAATACATTTCCGTCGATAACATGGTCAAAGCGGTACATGTCATCATTGAAGTGGCGAAGCTGTTTGAGGAGAGAGCCTCTTAATAGATTAAGGACCGGCGCAAAGTGCGCCGGTCCTTTTGTCTATTTATTAAACGTCACAATCTCCGCTTCGTCCCCAAACCTTACGCTTGTCTCGGCTGGCTTCGTTTCGGCGATCACTTTGCCGCTACGGACTGAATACCTTACGGAAGCCTGCTTGCGGATTGCTTCATACTCATTCTCCGCATTCAGGATGATCAGGTTCGCCGGCTTACCTTCCTGAATTCCGTAGCGGTCGGTAATATCGAGCGTCTTTGCGCTGTTTTCAGTGATAAAATCTATGCTGTCAACAATCTGGTCATAGCCCATCAGCTGCGATACGTGGATGCCCATATGAAGCACCTGCAGCATGTTTCCTGTACCAAGCGGATACCATGGGTCAAAGATATCGTCATGACCAAAGGATACATTGATGCCTGCCTCATTGAGCTCTTTCACACGGGTCAGCCCGCGGCGCTTCGGATACGTATCGAACCTCCCCTGAAGGTGGATGTTCACCAGGGGGTTGGCCACAAAGTTGATATCCGACATTTTTAACAGCCTGAACAGCTTAAAGGCATACGCGTCATTATACGATCCCATAGCCGTTGTATGGCTTGCTGTCACTCGGCTTCCCATGCCCAGGCGAAGGGCTTCCGCGGCCACGACCTCAACAAAACGCGATTGCTCGTCATCAATTTCATCACAATGGATATCAACGAGAACATCATATTTTTCCGCGAGGCGGAAAGCCTTTTCCAGTGATTGGACACCATACTCCCTTGTAAACTCGTAATGCGGGATGCCGCCGACAACGTCCGCGCCCATCTTTAAGGCCTCTTCAAGGAGCTCTTCTCCATTAGGGAAGCTTAGGATGCCATCCTGCGGAAACGCAACCAGCTGCAAATCCACATAGCGCGCCATTTCCTCTTTTACCTCGAGCATCGCTTTCAAAGCCGTCAAGCCTGGATCCGTTACATCAACATGTGTCCTCACATGCTGGATGCCCTGGGCTACCTGCCATTTCAGGGCCGTTTTCGCCCGTGTTTTCACATCCTCGACGGAAAGGGTCTTCTTGCGTTCCGCCCATGTCTGGATTCCCTCGACCAGGGTGCCGCTCTCATTCCATTTCGGCTCGCCTGCCGTCAAGGTTGTATCCAGGTGGATATGCGGCTCGATGAACGGAGGCAGCACAAGGCTGCCACCTGCATCGATCACTTCATGACCGCCGCCATCATGGACTTCCCGCTCGATTTTTGAAAATTTTCCTGCCTCTATCAGGATCTGCCAAAGGCCTTCCCTGTTTCTCAGCTTTGCGTTTTTGATAATCATGCTTGTCTCACCTTCTCCAATTCAATTGATGGTGCTTTTGATGCCTGGAACTGTTTTGCCAGCTGGGAAAGCACTACATATACCAGTGCTGAACCGATCAGCCCGTTCAATGGCGCGATGCCTGGCAGGAATTGCGCCAGAGCAACACCCGCTCCCCAGGCTGCCAGGGCACTCCAATTCACCGATTTGAACGCCATCTTCTCGAAAGGCTTGTACTTGCCCCTGTTCAGGATAAAATAATCCGCTACGATGATCGCGCCAATCGGCGGCAAGGCTGCTCCAAGCACCGTCAGGAAGCCGACGAAGTTGTTATACAGCCACATCGCCAAAATGGTGCCAACAAGACCATTAAAGATGACCACCTTGCTCTTTTTGATTTTCGTGATGCTGGAAAGGCCAAGCCCTGATGCATACAGAGCATTATCGTTGGTTGTCCAGATATTCAGTCCCAGAACAACAATGGCAGGAAGAATCAGCCCTTGCAGGAACATCACTTCCGAAATGTCAGACTGTCCTGTCCCAATTGCACCGATGGCTCCGAAGAGAAACATGAGTGAATTTCCGATGAAGAAAGCCAGGACTGTTGTCGAGACAGCTGTTTTTTTGGTTTTCGCAAAGCGGGTAAAGTCCGGCGTCAGCGTACCCGCACTTATAAAAGAACCGACACAGATGGTCAGTGCCGCTGCGAGGCCAATGGATTCGGCTGGCTGATAGCTCATCAGCTCCTGGATGCCGCCCATGTCGCCAACCGCTGTGACTGCCGAGAAGCCTCCCAATGCCGCAATCGCGGGTACTGCGATAAAGCTCAGGATGGTCAGTGCCTTCATTCCAAAAAAGGCTGTTCCTGTCATTAGCAAGCCGGCAATCCCAATTACAAGATAAGTGTCAAGACCGGTCACTTTCTGAACCGGCACCGCAAACATCGCAACTCCGACGCCAAACCAGCCAATCTGCGTAGCGCTTAATAGGAAGGAAGACAGATAGGCTCCTTTTTCACCAAAAGCATAGCGAGCAAGCAAATGCGTAGAAAGGCCAGTTTTTGCCGATATATAAGCAAGTGTTCCCGTATAGGCCCCAAGCATAAGGTTCCCCGCCAGCACAATCCAAATGAATTCCTTCATGGAAAGCCCCATGCCCAGCGTCCCTCCGGAAAGCATGCTGGCCGAAAAGAAAGTCAATCCAAGCATGACCACAAACATCTTCCAAAATCCCCGGCGATGCGAAGCCGGCACCGCACCTAACGGGAAATCAACATCCATCTTATTCTTGTTCATACCAATTCCTCCTCGAGTTAAATGTCCTGGTACCGAAGAAAACCTTCGCAGACATATTGGGAATCGGCATAAAAAAAGCTGCTTGCCGGATTCGACAAGCAGCTTTTTGCACAGGATAAGGAAGAAGGCTATGGAGAGCCCTCCCCTTTTCCAACTTCCGCTGTCCTTGTCAGCCTCACAGGACTGAATTTAAAGGTACCAGTGTTAAATTAACATCATTATTTCAGGAAAGATGTTTTTTGTCAACAATCAATTCCTTTCCTTTTAACTGTAAAAATTTCCCGAATAATTCCGGCATAAGGTGGGTATAAACCATTTTAAAAAACGGATATTTTTATCTAAATCAATTAATCATCTCGAATCAAGATTGTTTCCATCTATTTTTAAGATTGCTTTGATTAATATTAAAATATAAAATTGATTTTGTTGAAAATAACTGTAATTTTCTGATAAAAATTTCATTTCTATACATACAAATACAAGGAGGAAAATATATGGCATTGACATCAAACGAAATAGTAACAGCAGAATGGCAAACAGCTGAAGCCTATGTAAACCAGGTATTCGAGGCCGTCAAGAGACGCAATCCGAATGAGTTCGAATTCCACCAGGCAGTTAAGGAAATATTCGATTCCCTCATCCCGATTTTCGCTAAGTACCCAAAGTATATTGAACACAATATCCTCGAGAGAATGGCCGAGCCTGAACGCTTGATCACTTTCCGCGTCCCTTGGGTCGATGACCAGGGCAAAGTCCAGGTAAACCGCGGATTCCGCGTACAGTTCAACAGTGCAATCGGACCTTACAAAGGCGGCCTTCGCTTCCATCCATCCGTAAATGCCAGCATCATCAAATTCCTTGGATTCGAACAGATTTTCAAGAACTCCCTGACCGGCCTTCCAATCGGCGGCGGCAAAGGCGGTTCCGACTTTGATCCTAAAGGAAAGTCCGACGGTGAAGTGATGCGCTTTACGCAAAGCTTCATGACGGAGCTGTATCGCCATATCGGCCAGGATATCGATGTGCCAGCCGGCGATATCGGTGTCGGGGCAAGGGAAATTGGCTACCTGTTCGGCCAGTATAAAAGAATCCGCGGCGGCTACGAAGCCGGCATTTTGACAGGAAAGGCGCCAATCTATGGCGGAAGCCCTGCCCGTCCGGAAGCAACAGGCTACGGAACGGTCTACTTTGTAGAAGAAATGCTTGCCGACAAAGGCATGGGCTTCAAGGACAGCACCGTTGTCGTTTCCGGCTCCGGAAATGTGTCCATCTACGCAATCGAAAAAGCAACACAGCTTGGCGCCAAGGTTGTCGCCTGCAGCGACTCCAATGGATATATTTACGACAAGAACGGCATTCAGCTTGAGACCGTCAAGCGCCTGAAAGAAGTGGAAAGAAAGCGAATCAGCGAGTATGTTAACTTCCATCCTGAAGCTGAATATGTCGAAGGTTCCACGGGCATCTGGAGCATTCCATGCGACATTGCGCTTCCATGTGCAACCCAAAATGAAATCGACGAAGTGTATGCCCAGATCCTTATCGACAATGGCGTGAAAGCAATTGGAGAAGGCGCGAACATGCCTTCCACATTGGAAGCCATTGACCTCTTCCTTGAAAACAAGGTTCTGTTTGGACCGGCAAAGGCAGCCAATGCTGGCGGAGTGGCGGTATCTGCGCTTGAGATGTCTCAAAATAGCATGAGGCTGTCCTGGAGCTTTGAAGAAGTGGATGAAAAATTACAGATGATTATGAAGAACATTTATCGCAACAGCGTAAAAGCCGCAGATGAATTTGGCTATCATGACAACCTCGTAGTTGGCGCCAATATCGCCGGCTTCACGAAAGTTGCAGATGCAATGATTGCCCAGGGAGTCATTTAACCTTCCTCCTTACCTTCCTATAATGCGAAAAAGCAGACAGCATCGGCTGTCTGCTTTTTTTCATGCTCATTTATTCATGTTGGCCAGGAAGCCGCCAAGGAGATCATCGGCGCTCTCTTCCTCTTCAGCCTCTTCCTCGGAGAAGGCTTGCTCCTGCCTTGCCTTTTCCCAGTCGAAATCCATCAGGTCGTCTTCAAAGCCCGCAGGATCCTCTTCCATTTTCAGTGGATCCGCCGCTTCCTCTTCACCCACTGGTTCCGGAAGGGGAACGGCACCCTGCACTTCCTCCTGGAGGAACAAGGCCTCATCAATATCGAGCGCCTTGCTGTTAAGAGTCGCCAGAATGGCTGATGCCCTCACCGGATCTGAAAGTAACTGATAGACAATCGTCCCCAGCATCGCCTCGGAGTGGGAATGTTTCAACCAGTTGCGCTGCTCTTTGCTTAATTGCTTGGGCAGCGGTATGGTGAGGGTTTCCTTTTCCCTCGCCAGCGAGTTCCCAACGCCTTCCAGCGCAAATTCCGCAATTTTACTGGAAAAATTGCGCTTCTCCGTTTCCTTCAGCTTTTGAAGCTGTCTAAGAATGTGGTCAGGGGTATCGGAGGGGAGGCGGAAGGTGATCGCCTGGCCCCTCTGTATGCGAGTCATTCCCTTTTTCTCCATGAAATCACCCTATAATCTACTTTTGAGCTGGCTGCTTGGCTGCCTCTTTCGCTGGTTTAGCTTTCTCGCTCTTGCGGACAAAGTCGGAGATCAGCTTGTAGTACGCATTGGCCATCATCCAGATGCTTTCCTTCTCGTCCTCGAAGAACTCGATATTATAGCCATCAAGGTTGTTGTTGAGCGTCTTGATGTATTCTTTCAGTACCATGGCTCCGCCGCCGACAAAATAGCAGATTTCCGTCTGGGAGTTCTTCTGCCAGACATTGCGCAGGTGGCGGTACTGTCTCTTCGCCAGTTCCACCAGGATCCTGTCCGTGATGTCATGGACGCTTGTACGGCTTCCTTTTACCCTGATATGGTTGCGGTCGTTCTTGCGGGTGATGATGTCAACCACATCGCGGCGGCTGTCCAGCTCCACACCATGTTTGGAACGGATTTCTTCCCTGATCGCCTCAAGCGCCTCGGAAACGCCCAAATTGAAGCCCTGAGCCTTGTCATCATCCACATTGCGGTTCTTGATGACGGCGATATCAGTTGAAAGCCCGCCGATATCCTGAATCAGGATGTTCTTGTCGATCAGGTCCCTATTAATAATATTCAGATCATTGTCCATTACAAGGTTGATATAAGCAGCAAATCCTTCTGGATAGACTTTGACCTGGTCAAAACGGATGTTGACCTTGAGTCCCTGGTACCTAGGTGTTACAAGGAACTCCACCTGGTGCACGGAACCAAGCAGCTGGGAGCGGTAGCCTACATCCTTGCCTTCTTTTACTTCGCGAAGGGGCAGGCCTGTCCCCAAAGTATAGTTCGCATCAATCACATTGTTGTTGCGTTTGAAAATGGAAGAATTCTCTCCCCTTACCGCATCCAATGCAAGTGTAGCGAACAGCATTACGAGTGTTTGATCTTCTTCCGACTTGCTGCTGCCTGGGTCAAGCTCGCTTGCATGGTCGCTTTTGGTTGCCAGGCTTCCAACCCGGTAAATTACATTATTCTCTTTTAAAGCAGGGGAGTGGAGCCTGATATGGATTCCTTCCAATGGATCCTTTTCATTTAGCTCCTCAATTCCGATAACCGGTCTATCTTCTGTATCCCTGGCAATCACATTTGGTATGTAAAGCTCGTAATCTAGTTTTCCAAAAAGGGCCTTTACGGAGTCATTTCCTACATCAATTGCACAAATTCTGCTCATACAATCATTCCTTTCAACTATAAATAAAATCTAGTATTTACAGGTTATAGCAATATTTCTCAAACGTCAATGCTACTTTAGTTGTATTCAAAAACGTATACAAATCACCTATTTTTGTATACAAGTTTACCAATTTGTACACATCCCTTTATATCAATATGTGTACAGTTTTGTAAACATGTATACAACTTTGCGTACACAATGTTTTCATTTTGTTTACATGTATACATCTTTGTTTACATTCTTGCAAACTATCATTTTTTACCATTATCTCCCTCCCCTCTCCCAAGGATTAGAATCACACATTTTAAAAAAGGATAAAAAAAGGAGCAAAGTCAAATTTGACTCTGCTCCTATGGTAACCCCATCTTATTTGCTATCCATTAAACGGTTACGGCTGATAATTTTTTCGCTGCCGCAGCTACCTTTTCCAATCCTTCAGCAATAATGCTTTGGGCCTGGTCCGGCATGGCGTTGTGGCCTTCAATAATGACTTCATCCATGATTTCCATTCCGAATACTCCACCTACTACGTTTTTCACATAAGTAGCAGCCATTTCCATTGGTGCTGCTTGAGGAGTGGAATAGATGCCTCCGCGCGCGCTGAGGATCACAGCCTTTTTGTCTGTCAATAATTGAACAGCCTGGCCATTTTCATCGTATTTGAAAGAATATCCTGCTTCGTATACATAGTCAATAAATGTCTGTAATTTCGCAGGGATTGTCAGGTTCCACAATGGGAAAGCAAACACTACAATATCCGCTGCAGACAGGACATCCTTTGCCTTTTGTTTGGCAGCTACAATACGCTGTTCAACATCCGTTAGTTCTTCGCCAGAGCCCATTTTGCCAAAAGCATTAAATAAATCCTGTCCAAAGTATGGCATGTCTTCCGCAAAAACATCAAACGTCGTGACGTTGACACCCTCCAGGTTCTCCATAAACGTTTCATACATTTTGCTTGATACCGCATCTGAAGCTGGACGGTTATTTGCTTTTACAACCAATACATTCATTATATAAAACTCTCCTTTTATCTCGAAATAATTTATCTCGAATTAATAATATATGGGAATATCATATAAGTCAACCAATAAGATTATTTCACTTTATTCAAATTTCCAGGAAAAGTGTATAATTAGGTGGACATGCTTTTTAAGATTATTTGCTGGAAAACTGGAGTGAACTTTTTTGAATAAAAAGAAAGCCTTGCCTATTTTATTTGCTGTCATGTTCCTTGTAATGGTCGGGTTCGGTATCATCATCCCTGTCATGCCTTTCTATGCCGAACAGCTTGGCGCGACGCCCATGCAGCTTGGGCTGCTCATGGCAGTATACTCATTAATGCAGCTGCTATTCTCGCCATTCTGGGGCCGGGTCTCCGACCGGATTGGCCGGAAGCCTGTCATTATGATTGGAATTTCCGGTCTCGCCCTTTCATTCTTTTTGCTGGCCCTGTCCACCCAGCTTTGGATGCTTTTCGCGGCAAGAGTCATCGGCGGGGTTTTATCTGCGGCCAATATGCCGACTGTCATGGCCTATGTGGCGGACATCACCTCGGATGAAGACCGCGGAAAAGGCATGGGAATCATTGGGGCAGCCGTTGGCCTTGGATTCATTTTCGGTCCGGCCATTGGAGGGGTTTTTTCACAGGGCAACCTGGCGATTCCGTTTTACGTTGCCGGAGTTTTATCATTGATCACCCTTTTGTTTGTCCTGTTTGTCCTGAAAGAGTCCACCAGCCCCGAACAGCGCAGCACCCAGGTAAAAAAACGGGGAATGCTGCCTAAGGGGCCCGTTTCCATCCTGTATTTCCTTAGCTTCTTCGTGACCTTCTCCCTGGCAGGCCTCGAAGCTACATTTGCTTATTTTGCCGCGGAAAAAGCAGGCCTTGGAACCGTGCAGCTGGGATATATTTTCATGATTATGGGGCTTGGGGGAGCCATCGTCCAGGGCGGGCTTGTCGGCAAAATGACACGGAAGTACGGCGAGGGTTTTGTCATACAGCTTGGTATCGTTGTTTCCGGCATTGGCTTCGGACTCATCCTGCTGATTGACGGCTTTGTGACGGCTGCTATCTTTTTGACTATTTTCGGCGTCGGAAACGGACTGATCCGCCCAAGTGTGTCATCGCTACTGACCAAAACGTCCACAGCGGGCCATGGCAGCACCACCGGACTGCTGTCCTCCTTTGACTCGCTTGGCAGGATCCTTGGCCCTCCCCTGGGCGGACTGCTGTTCTCGCTTGCCATCGGACTGCCTTATATCTCGGGCATCCTGGTTTCTGTTCTTGCATTTGTGCTTTACCGGATCTATGCTGCCCGGATGAAATCGCCAAAGTCCCAGGCATCCTGATCAAAGGGGGCTTGCGGGATCCTTCTTGCGGGTATAAAATATTTTAGTAAAAAAAAACAAGCATCTTCATATAAAGCTGAAAGCGAGTGTTCATAATGGGCCGTAAATGGAATAATATTAAAGAAAAAAAAGCATCCAAGGATGCCAATACAAGCCGTATTTATGCTAAATTCGGGCGTGAAATCTATGTAGTGGCAAAACAGGGCGAACCTGACCCGGATCTGAACCAGGCCTTGAAGTTTGTTCTTGAAAAAGCGAAAACCTACAATGTCCCTAAGCATATCATTGACCGTGCGATTGAAAAAGCCAAAGGCGGCTCCGATGAAACCTATGACGAGCTTCGCTATGAAGGCTTTGGGCCAAATGGATCGATGCTGATTGTCGATGCCCTTACCAATAACGTCAACCGCACTGCCTCCGACGTGCGTGCCGCATTCGGTAAAAATGGCGGTAACATGGGCGTCTCTGGCTCTGTGGCCTACATGTTTGATGCAACGGCTGTTATCGGGATGGAAGGGAAAAGTGCCGATGAAGTGCTTGAAATCCTGATGGAAGCGGACGTTGATGCCCGCGACATCCTTGAAGAAGACGATTCTGTCATCGTCTATGCCGACCCGGACCAGTTCCATGCTGTCCAGGAAGCATTCAAAAATGCCGGAATCACCGAATTCACAGTTGCTGAACTGACAATGCTTGCCCAAAATGAAGTGACCCTGCCGGAAGACGGCCAGGCCAAATTTGAGAAACTGATTGACGCTCTGGAAGACCTGGAAGACGTGCGACAGGTGTACCATAACGTTGATTTGGGAGAATAATAAAACTTCCTTATATACACAAATAAGCCAGCCTGTTGAAGTGAGACAGGCTGGCTTTTTATAATTTATAGGTTCTGGAAGAACAGACGGATAACATCGGCACCACCGATGAATGTCCCCAGGGAGCTTCCAAGGTTTGACAGTACAATGACGAGCAGCACTCGGGTGACTTTGTTTCGCCAAAATCCTTTTACGCTGAAAACATCCTCATTGAGCGATTCAAAGTCCTTTACGCTCGGACGGCTGAAATAAGCCTGGACGAAACCGGCAAACCAGCCTGCGGCCAGCAGCGGGTTCAGCGAGGTGATCGGTGCCATCACAAAGGAAGTCAGGATCGCCAGCGGATGGGCCAGGGCCAGCGCCGTTCCAATCGCCGACAGCGAACCGTTCCAGAGGACCCAACTGATCGTCTGCTGCAGTCCTGCCTGCGGATTGGCAAAGAAAGTATAAGCAATGATCGCTAGGATGGCGATGGGGATACTCCAGCCAATCAGCTTTGGCGCCTTTGACTTAGGCGGGATGCTCCTCAGTTTCGCCAGGTCATGGTCCTTTTTGATTTCCTCTTTTATGCCGGGGACATGGGCCGCCCCAAGCACAGCTACCACTTTGTTTCCCGGCGCCGTTTTGATCTTCTGGGCAAGGTACTGGTCACGCTCATCGATCAGTGGTTTTTTCAGGCGGGGGAACTGCTCGGTAAATTCATTCAGCATCGAGTTCAGCATATCCTGTGATTTCATCTTTTCCAGTTCTTCTTCGGAAATGCTTTCCTTGTTGAAAATGCTCAGGATAATCTGGGACAGGAGCATCGCCTTGCCTTTTAATCCGATTCCGCCCCAAATGCGCGAAAACGTAATCTGAATGTTCCTGTCGGCCAGTACCAGCCTGGCACCAACGTCCTTGGCCGATTGTATCCCCTGTATCATCTCCTGGCCTGCGTTTACACCCAATTCCTTGGCCATTCGTTTTTGAAACGAAGAAATGGCCAGGTTCATCAGCAGCAGCGATGCCTTCTTTTCCTTGATGACCTTGAAAATGTCCATTTCCTTCCACTTGTTGCCTTCCATGATCGATTGGTACCTTTGCTCGTCCAGCTCGACGCAGACCGCATCCGGCCGCTCTGCTTCAATGACTTCCTTGACCTCGTCGGCACTGCGCTTTGACACATGTGCGGTTCCAATCAGGATAATCTCTTTGCCATCCAAATCTATTCTTGTAATGTTATCTGTCGACATAGCTACCTTCCTTTATTAAGCTTATGCATCATGACTAATAATCTCAATTATGAGGCATTTGGGACAACTTTGGAAGCAGGATTCCCAACCAGCCCTAAAAAAAATTACGGCCAGGCTGCCTGGTTTATTGCCATACAAAAAGAAAGTGCCCCAAAAGGGACACTTTTTCATGATGTTTTCTGTTTCTTCGCCGCTTCCTCCAGCCTGCGAAACCTTCTCAAATCGGCTTTCCGGATTGGAAGCGGTTCTTTGCGCAGCAGCTTGCCTATTGCGAACATCATCAGGAGCAAAATCACCGTAAACGGCAATGCCGCCACCAGTGAAGCTGTCTGCAGGGCCTCCAATCCTCCGGCATACAGAAGGACGGCTGCAATCGCCGACATCAGGGCTCCCCATACCATTTTGGCAAACAGCGGCGGGTTCGGGCTTCCATTCATCGTCATGCTGGCAAGGATGAAAGTCGCCGAATCCGCAGAGGTGACCAGAAAAGTAAAAATTAGCAGAATCGATAATACCGATAATAATGTTTTTAACGGAAGGAATTCATATGTCTGGAACAAAGCGGATGTCAAATCGGCATTTACCGCTTCGGCAATATTGGCGCCAGCGTTCAAATCATGCCATAATGCTGTTCCGCCGAAAGCAGCAACCCAAATGCAGGCAATCAGCGGCGGGATGACCATTACGCCGATAATAAATTCCCGGATGGTTCTTCCTTTTGAAACCCGTGCAACAAAAGCACCAACAAACGGGGACCAGGCAATAACCCATGCCCAGTAGAAGATGGTCCACTCCTGGACCCATTTGCCGTTATGATAAGGCTGCATTCTTAAGCTGTACTCAATAAAGTGAGTCAGATAATCTCCTAATGCCAAAGTAAATGTTTCAAGGATAAATACGGTCGGGCCCGCGAAAAACACAAATACAAGCAATCCGAGGGCAAGGCCCAGATTAAGATTGCTCAAGTATTTGATCCCCTTCTCGAGGCCAGTGCTTGATGAAATCATGTAGGCTGCAAACATGACCAAAATGATGGCCATTTGAATGCCGATTGAATTGCCTGTCCCAAAAACAGCATTAATGCCGCCATTCATTTGCAGGACGCCCATACCTAATGAAGTGGCGATCCCCATTACGGTCGCAATGACCGCCAGCGAATCAATTGTTTTTTTTACTCCAGGTTTCTTTCCGGTAATTGGCTCAAGGGCTGTGGATACAAGCCCCTCCTTCTTTTTGCGGTACTGCAGGAATCCAATTGCAAGGCCTGCAATCGCAAACACGGACCATTGGCTGATTCCCCAGTGGAAGAATGAATACCCCATTGCCACTCTCGCCGCCTGGACAGACTGGGCCTCCACTCCGGCAAATGGTGTCGAGAAAAAATGGCTCATCGGCTCGGCAACTCCCCAGAAAACCAGGCCCGCGCCAAAACCAGCCGAGAATAGCATCCCAATCCATGAAAAAAAGGAAAACTGGGGACGTTCACCATCTCCGCCCAAACGTATTGCCCCATACTTGCTGATGGCCAGCCCAATTAAAAATACAATCATAATAAAAACGGAAAGCAAATAAAACCAGCCAAAATTCTGCGTTGTATATCTGTACAAATTGCCTGCTATCTCCCCGAACTTAGCTGGCATGGCTGCTCCGAGGATAACAAGAAGCAGCAGGATAGCAGCTGAAACTATAAATACCGTATTACCCCGAATCTTATCTCCCATGGCAGTTCTCCTAACAATTATTTTTTTCACTCGTACCCTCACACCCGGTTTTCAAACCTTTGCACGGTGTCCGAATAGATGAATTCAAGGAGACATGGTTTCGGTCCATCAATGCAGCATATGGCCGGCCCAGCCTGCAGGAAAAACCCTCCGTTATAAATCCCAGCTGTTGAACGTGTCCCCATCCTGAAGGTTCCCGGATTGGTAACCCCGGTAAAACCAGTTCTTCCTCTGTTCGGAGGTACCGTGCGTAAAACTTTCCGGAACCACATAGCCGCGGGCCCGCTGCTGGATGGTATCATCTCCGACGGCACTTGCCGCCGTCAGGGCTTCTTCAAGGTCGCCTTCCTCAAGCAAGTCCATTCCCTTGGCGTGATGGGCCCACACTCCGGCATAATAGTCAGCCTGAAGCTCAAAGCGGACCAGGTATTTGTTGAATTCTTCCTCACTCATCCTCTGCCGCAGCGGCATCACCTTCTCGGTCGTTCCCAATAAAGTCTGGACATGATGCCCCACTTCATGGGCAATCACATAAGCCATCGCGAAATCGCCGGGGGCCTGGAACTTCTGCTGCAATTCTTTATAGAAACTTAAATCAATATAAAGCTTTTGGTCGCCAGGACAATAAAATGGTCCTACTGCGGAGCCTTGCGTGCCGCAGGCAGATTGTACGCTATTCGTATATAGAACAAGTGTCGGCTTTTCATACACCATGCCATGCTGCCTGAAAACTTCCGTCCAGACGTCCTCCGTATCCGCCAGGACAACCGAAACAAATTCGGCGAGTTCCTTTTCCTCTTCTGTTTCGACATAGGGGGCTGCAGGGTCTGTCCCGACTCCTCCCATATTGTTCAGCATTGTGCCAGGGTCACCGCCCATGAACATAAAAATCAGCAGCATGATGATTCCGCCAATGCCGCCGCCAGCGAGTAAGCCGCCTCCTCCTCTTCCCCTGCGGTCCTCCACATTCGAACTACCTCTTCTGCCTTTCCACTGCATGCCTTTTCCTCCTATCAGGGAATCTAGTGATAGATATATACCCAAATTTCAGGAGACTTAGCCTATATAAAAAAGCGCGGCCAGCTTTGCCGCGCTTTTCCCCTAATCAAATTTGATTGTTTTTCCGCTTTTCATCGACTCATAGCACGCTTCGATCACCCGCATGTTAAGAATCGCGTTTTCCGCTGTATAGGAGGGCTTGCCACCCTCTACTATCACCTGGGAAATATGTTCAACCTCCAGCTTGTAGATATCGCCGTAGATTTTTTCCTCCCTTGTGCCGCTTTCACTCTGGATTATCAGAAGGCCTTCCCCGCCTTCGAAATGGTCAGGGCGGAAGGCTCGCGGAACCTTGATCTGCCCTTTCGTGCCAATCACTTCATACTCCGCCCTGTGCGCCATGTCAAAGCTGCTGTCAAAATAGGCATGAACTCCATTCTGCATTTTCATATAACCGAATGCCGACAAATCCACTCCATAGTCCGGGTCAATCTCAGCTTTCACGTCCACTTCGGAGGGTTCCGACTGCAGCACATTCCGGATGGCATGGATTCCGTAGCACCCGACATCATAAAGGCTTCCTCCGCCTTTTTCCGGGTCGGTTTTAATGCTTCCTTCCCTCTGCCCCAGGTAAAAAGAAAAGCTCGCCCGCATATGCTTCACTTCGCCAATCTCGCCTGACTGGATGATTTCCCGCACCCGGTCATGCTGCGGGTGGAACTGGTACATGAATGCTTCCATGAACTTTACATTTTTTTCATCGCAGAAATCAGCCATTTCCTTTGTTTCAGCCGCCGTCAATGATGCTGGCTTTTCGCAAAGCACATGCTTGCCATGGTTCGCGGCCTCGATGGTCCATTTTTTATGAAGGCTGTTTGGAAGCGGGATATAAACAGCATCAATGTCCGGATCCTGAAGCAGCTCCTCATAGCTTTCATATGCCTTTGGAATGTTGAAGCTGCGTGCCGCCTCAGCCGCCTTTCCGCTTCCGCTGGCAATGGCCGCCACCTCGGCATTCTCAGCGCGGAGAATGGCCGGAATCAGCTCCTTTTGCGCAATCTTAGCTGTGCTTAAAATCCCCCATCTGACTTTTGCCATTTTGTTCATCCTCTCAATGGTTATGTAACTTTTTGTCCTATTCTAAATAGTACCATCAAATGTCTCTTTCTCCCAGTTGGGTCCTGCCGCGAAGGCAAAAAAAGGCTCCAGCGTATTAAATCGCTGGAGACCTGACTTTATTGCAGCGCTTTTAGAGCATTCAGGTGGCCGCTGCCAAAATAGGAACTGTCCTTCCCTTTTACCCCGTCCACACCTTTTTTATATAAAAGGTCTTCAAGCTTGGCCGGTGACATCTTGCCGTGTTTATCGATCAACAGGGCTGCCACTGCGGATACTTTTGGCGTCGCCATGGAAGTGCCGATCGACCAGTACCAGCCGCTATCTTCGCTAGCGCTCAAATTGAATTCTGTTTCATATAACCGCTTGGCAATATATTCATCAAACCTGCCTTCCATGGCATATTTGTCGTACAGTCTGGCATCGCCGCCGACCGCAGCAATATCAATAAAGCCAGGTCCGTAATTGGAGTAATTGGCGAGCACATCCTTGGGGCCTGTAGCAGAAACCGTCACAACGCCGGGAATCGTTCCAGGCACCTCGAAGCCCGCACCAACATAATAAAGTCCATCCCCGCCATATTCGGCATTCAAGTAATCCATTACTTCACGTTTGTTGGCAGCATTGATGGCGTCATTTCCTGCAGCTGCAACAACAAGGGAGCCTTTTTTGGTGACATAATCCACTACACGCTTATAGGCTGTGAAGTCGGCGACATCATTTCCAAGCGGAATTTTTTCACCTGTTTCCAGGTCAATATAAAACGCTTGGCCGATCACATCAAACCCGCCGAGACTCATGGAAATCACATCTACACCGTCATTAGCAGCTGCAATCATGGCCTCAAAGATCCAGGCTGATTCCGCAGAGCTTGTCCCAAAGACACGATAGGCCCGGATTCCTGTATCGGGCGCTACTCCCAGCATGGCCCCGTTGCCCGCAATCGAGCCGGCGACATGGCTGCCGTGGCCGTTTGTATCATCAAAGGCGTTTGGGTCACCTGTCTCTGTCGGCTCTTTTCCCTCAAACCCGCCTTTTGGTACAAAGTTTTTTGAACCCGGGAGCAGATTACCAATTAAATCCGGATGGTCACGGTCAATCCCTGTGTCGATGATTCCGACGACTACATCATGAGAACCTGTTCCAAGCTCATAGCTTTTTCCATTATTGGTGATCCGTTTTATATCCCATTGCAGGTCCCACAAAGCTGCGTCCCCTGTATTCACACCGCTGGCTTGAATCCTCTTTGACTCCGGGAGGCTCCATGAGAGGGAAGGGCTGGCAGCACTCACACCTGAAAGGAGCTTCAGCTTGGGAAAAGCTGCCGGCGGAGCCTTCACCTGGGCAAAGCCAATCTCAGGCACCTCATCCACCACTGCCCCTCCAAGAGCAGTTACCTGCTTTCTGAAATTTGCCGGGATATTGTTTTTCGTAAACAGCACCGAATAGTATTCATCCTGTGGTTTTACTGGCGCTGCCAGAGCGGGCTGTATCAACCCAACTGTTAATATTAGAGTAAAAATGATCGCAAAGAACCTTTTCATCCTTCTGCCTCCTGACAATCTTTTATTTGCAAAATGTACTGCGTTTTCCTCTGCCTACCATTTAGGCATTTGGATGAAAAACCCTTTATGTTTCGTTCACCAAATAAACTCGGCATTCTACAAGGATTGCGGGACCTTTGCCATTTTATATACGAACAAATCGAAGGCTGTTGGTTTGAGCTTAGACTCGCCTGTTTTACCTATTTTTACCAAACTGGTCATCTATTTCATTTTCCTCACATATACTATCTAATAACCCTTCTTTTAAAAGCTTACCAACCTCATAACTTGCGAAGGAGTGATGCGCATGACAGGAATGCTTAACTTTAGGGAGTTTTATCAGAGAAAGCCTCTTCTCATCTCCCCGAATGATTTAACAGCCATGCAGGAGGAAGAAAGCTGGTTTGATACCTGCACCCACTGGCTGATTGCCCTTGAAGGCTGTGAAGAAAAGGAGAATGCCATCCGCTGGAGAGTCGTCATTTATCCCACCGCGGCGGACGGCTATTTCAACCATGGGTCCCCCTTCTTCCGCTCACAGCCAGTCAAAACCTTTAAAGAGGCAGAAGACTTGTGCAAAGAGATGGAAGCCATCGCCAGGCAAGACCGGCTGGCTGTTTTAAAAAAATAAAGAGAATAAGAGAAACACTCTTATCTCCTTTTTGCATCACCTTGTGAAAAATGTACATATTTCTCCTGCCGATTACCCCCTGCTCCCCAGATAAATTTCTTCTGTTTTAATTCCTTTTCTCTCTGTTACTATCGACTCGTTAAATCCGAGATTCATTCGGACGCGGTCATGTTCATTTTCTCGCCTCCTGTCCGAATCTGACCTTCATTCGGACTCGACCTTGTTTCTATCCTCTCCTCCTGTCCAATTCCACCTGCGCTACGACCTCTCCCCCCAACACAAAGAGGACTTCCCAAAGGAAAGTCCCCACTATTCGTTTATCCCAGCCTGAACACGATTCCATGGCCGCCCTTTGGATATTCCCACTTGATGTTCTGGTGCGGACAGCCGATGCGGCAGCTGCCGCATTCGTGGCAGCCTTCGTAGCCGACATGCATGCGGATGTCCTCCCATTTGTAGATTTCGGCCGGACAGAAGATGGTGCAGATTTTATCCGGGCAGCTGGTCATGCAAATATCCGGGTCCATTACATGAAGATGTGATTTCGTATCGGCGTTGAAGCGAACAAGATACTGCTTTTCTTCGATAGACTGAAACTTTTTCTGTTCACTCATACTATTTGATCACCCTCCAGGCTCGGTACATGTCACGAGCAAGTTTCATTTTTTCTTTCGTGCCTCCGAGGTCCTTCCAGATCTTCTTCTGCTTATCCCACTTGGATGTTCCGTCCACCGTGAACATCTGGCTCATCGCCCTGTTCATCATCGGGATATATTCATCGAAGTATTGCGGGAACTTATCAAAATGGTGGGTCGAGTCCTTGTATTTCTGCATATCCTGGCCGACAAATCCGGACATCAGCCTTGTACGGTAAAGCCCAAGCATATTCTCGGTAAAATCGCCTGCTGCCTTTGCCGTTAAAATCGTCTCCGCAGCCAGACGCCCCGACGTCATGGCGAGGTTGGAGCCTTCACGGTGAATCGCATTCACCAGCTGGGATGCGTCACCAATGACAATAACGCCATCGCCGACAATCCTTCCCATCGAGTTGAAGCCGCCTTCAGGAATAAGATGCGCCAGATATTCCTGCGGCTCGCTGCCCTGTATATAAGGGCGAATCATGGGATGGTTTTTCACGTATTCCAGCAGTTCGTACGGCTTGATTTTATGCTTGATCAATCCGGACAGCAGGGTGCCGACGCCAATGCTCAGCGTATCCTTATTGGTATAAAGGAACCCTGTTCCCAAAATTCCCTTTGTTGCGTCGCCAAATAGCTCAATGGTGCAGCCCTGGTTGTCCTCGAGATTGAAGCGGTCTTCAATCACGCCTTTATCAAGCTTTAAAATCTCCATCGTGGCCAAGGCGACTTCGTCCGGCTTGTATTCTTTATGGAAGCCGAGCGACTGGGCCAAAAGCGAGTTAACCCCATCGGCGAGCACGACGACATCCGCATACACCTCGCCATTGGGGCGGTCAGTGCGGACGCCAACGACTTTGCCGTTTTCGACAATACATTCCAGCACAACCGTTTCACAAATCAGGACGGCGCCCTGCTGTACCGCCTTTTCCGCAAACCACTGGTCAAATTTCGCACGCAGCACGGTAAAATTGTTGTAGGGCTCCTTGCCCCACTCCATCCCCTTGTAGCCGACTGTGACCGCCGACTCTTTATCCATCATCATGAACCGCTGTTCCACAATCGGCCGTTCAAGCGGCGCCTCCTTCCAGAAATCCGGAACCACATCCTCCATCATCTTCCGGTAAAGCACGCCGCCCATGACGTTCTTTGATCCTGGATACTCCCCCCTTTCCAAAAGAAGAACCTTCGCTCCGCCTTTTGCCAGTTCATGTGCACAGGAAATGCCGGCCGGGCCAGCCCCGACGACAATGCAATCAAACTTTTCCGACATGACTTACCTCCTTCCTTGATAACGCGTTTTGAAACTGTTCAATCAGCATCGGGACAATTTCAAAGGCATCGCCGACAATTCCATAGTGGCAGGATTGAAAGATTGGAGCCTCGCTGTCCTTGTTAATGGCGATAATCAGACTGGAGTTCTTCATGCCGACAATGTGCTGTATCGCCCCCGATATGCCAATCGCAAAATAAATTTTTGGCGTTACCGTCACCCCTGTCTGGCCAACCTGGTGATGGTGCTCAATCCAGCCTGCTTCAACGACATCGCGGCTGGCTCCGACCGCACCGCCCAGGGCATCAGCCAGCTGGTGCACCAGTTGGAACCCTTCCGCGCTTCCAAGTCCTTTTCCGCCGGCAACGATGATGTCAGCTTCATCAATCCGCACCTTTTTTGTCGTTTCCTTCACAATTTCCAGCACCTTTGTGCGGATATCGTCTTCTTTTAAAGAGACACTTTCTTCAATCACCTTGCCGGTTCTGCCCGGCTCCGGAGACAGTGCCTTCATCACTTTCGCCCGTACAGTCGCCATCTGCGGCCGGTATTTTTTACATAAAATCGTCGCCATGATGTTGCCGCCAAACGCCGGACGGCTCGCCAGCAGCAATCCTGTATCCTCTTCCACATCCAGTTCTGTCGTATCCGCCGTCAAGCCTGTTGGCATGTCCGTCGCCACCGCACTGGCAAGGTCCTTGCCTGTTGAAGTTGCGCCAAACAGGATGATTTCCGGCTTATATTTATTCGAGCATTCAAGCAAAGCCTTCATGAACGATTCTGTCCGGTAATGTTTAAAAATTGGCTGGTCGTACACATAGACGGTATCCGCTCCATATTCAAACACCTTTTTTGTTAAATGCTTGATGCTATTCCCGATCAAAATTCCGGCAAGCTCAACGCCCCGCTTGTCAGCCAGCTTCCTGCCTGCCCCCAGCAGTTCAAGTGATACAGAAGGAATCTCGCCATCCTTCTCTTCAATAAAGACCCAGACTCCCTTGTAATCTTTAAAGTCCATCAGACACCCTCCTTGGCTTGAAACAATTCTTTCTTCTCCAGCAGGACAGATAGGAGATGTTCAACCTGCTGCTGTGAGGATCCCTCGATGATGGTTCCGCCTTCCGGTTTTGGCGGAGCCCATACCTTGGATACGATCGTCGGGGAACCTTTCAGGCCGAGCTGCTTGATGTCAATATCCTCCAGATCATCCACCGACCAGATATGTGGTTCATACCTTGCTGCCTTCAGCATGTTCGGAAACGGCGAATACGGCACCTCATTGATGGTTTTTTCAACAGACATCAAGCATGGCAAGGCTGACTGCACGACCTCATAGCCATCCTCCAGCTTACGGTGGACAACCGCGTAGCCTTCACGCTTGTTGATTTCAACCACTTTGTTTACTGAAGTGAGCGGCGGGATGTCAAGCCTTCTGGCAATGCCGGGCCCGACTTGTCCGGTATCGCCGTCGATGGTCATCTTTCCGCAAATAACCAGGTCCACAGGCTTCGTCTTGGAAATCTTCTCAAGCGCTTTTGTAAGGGCGTAACTGGTCGCCAATGTATCGGCTCCGGCAAACCGGCGGTCGGTAATCAAATAGCCTTCGTCCGCCCCGATTTCAATGCATTTTTTTATCGCCTTGACTGCCGGCGGCGGGCCCATCGTCAGTACGGATACTGTGCCGCCATACTTTTCCCTGAGCCGTACCGCTTCCTCCACGGCATGCGCATCATATGGATTTAAGATCGCAGGTGCCGTCCTGCGGTCCATCGTGTTGGTTTTTGGGTTCATTTTAATGATTTTTGTGTCAGGTACCTGCTTGATGCAAGCCACAATATGCAGCATGAATTCCCCTCCTAATCCTTCTTTCCACTCCAGCCTTGGCAGTTTGTCCTTTTCCTTTCCCTGACCCTGCCTGGCCCAGATGTCACTTTATGCTTGTTTATTTTTACTATATTAAGAGGAACCACCATACATGCCCTTTTTCTCAGATAAACTTGGAAACACCGTCATGAAAAAAACTGCCATTAGGCAGCATGCAGAAAGTGAAGATGAAAACAATGTTCCCACTAATTGCTGACCGCCATCCTCCCAAGCGGCCCGTTCTCTTCGATGATGTCCTCCAGCTCATAAACCGATATAGGGAACATAGGGAATCCGAAAGCATAAGGCGTGATTTCATAGAGCTGAAAATAGATGACAAGAGCCTTATCGGCAATGTAAAAATCCTGATTTGGTCTGATTTCTGTAAAACCATTGAGAATGGAGATATTCCGCTGTTTGATTTGAGTGGAAATAAGTTCAGAAAGCCTTTTAACATAATTGCTTCCCGGCTTGAACAAATCTTTCAGCTGGCACAGTTTGCCCTTTTGGAGGTCGAACGTTAAAGATTTTATATAGGTCATCCCGTGGGCAGCTTGGTAATGGTATGTGTAATTGGAGAGAGACAGGCTCAGTACCATTCGCTGGTTGTCTTTCATTTCGTAGTAGCCAATCATTTCTTCCACGGTCGAAGGCATATTTCCGGCTTGCTGGTTGATCAGCTGCTGTGTTTGCAAAACAATGGTCCTGTTGATGAAACTCTGCAGCTGCTGGTTTTGCATGCCATAGACTTGAGGATAATAGACACTTTGCTTCGGCCCGCCGCTGACTTTCACACTTCTTATGCTTACAGGTAATGTAATGGCCACCTTCATCCACCTTCTGAATTTTTTCCTATTGTATTCGACAGGCCAGGCAGAAATGACTTTGCATGCTTGTCAGGCAAGGGTTTTCCGGGCGTTGCGCTGCTTCTTTGCAATGGTCTGCATGCCATGGCACAGCTTGGAAATAGTAACAGTATGCAATTGTGAAAGGAGCGGAAGAAAATGAACGTACAGTCCGGCAAATACTATTGGCCAGCCACCCTTCCCGATCGTCCTTCATACCCTGTCTTGGAGGAGGATCTACACTGCGATGTGCTGATTGTAGGAGGAGGCAGCTCGGGAGCCCAGTGTGCCTATTACCTGGCAGATACCTCCTTGGATGTGGTGGTCATTGAAAAAAACACGGCGGGAAGCGGCAGCACAAGCAGCAACACAGCCCTTATTCAATACTCTGGTGAAAAGCTGTTCACCGATTTGATTCATACGTTCGGGAAGGATTATATTGAGAGGCATTTGCAATTATTAAAAGAAGCGATCAATGAAATTGAGGCTGCTTCAAAAACAGTGGATATGGATTTTGAATTCATACGGAGGGATACCCTTTATTCCGCGAGCTGCGGGGAAGATGTCCCCCGCCTAAAGGCAGAATATGAACTGTTAAAACAGCATGGATTCGAGCTCGATTTCTGGACGCAGGAAAAGATTCAGGCGCACTATCCTTTTAGCCGGGATGCGGCCATCTACTCGTATAATGACGGGGAGATTAATCCGTACAAGTTTACGCATGCCTTACTGGACTTTGCGGCCAACAACGGGGTGCGCATTTATGAAAATACCGAAATGAACGGCCATCATTATAACGAGCAAGAGGAACGCACAATTGTTACGACCAAGACCGGACATTCCATTCACGCGCGCTATGTCATTTTCGCGGCAGGCTATGAGGGAATCGACATAAAAAAAGACAAACATGTCTCGTTCGTGAGCACCTATACCGTGACCACCAAGCCAGTTGAAGATTTTTCAGACTGGTATAACCGCACTCTCATTTGGGAGACCGCCCGCCCGTATTTATTCATGCGGACTACTGCCGATAACCGCATCATCATTGGCGGGCTTGATGATAATACTGCCTACCCGGAAGACCGGGACAGCAAGCTTATGGCCAAGAAGGATCGCCTGATAGAAGAATTCAACCTCATGTTCCCTGATTTGAAAGTAGAGCCTGAGTACTATCTGGCAGCCTTTTATGGCGGGACCGTTGACGGCCTTCCTATCATTGGCATCTACGACGAGTATCCAAACAGCTATTTCCTGTTTGCCTTCGGCGACAACGGAACTGTCTACAGTCAAATGCTGTCGAAAATCATTTCCAAGGAAATTAAAGAAGGAACCAGCCCAGACCTCCCACTGTACCACCAAAACCGCCCCCTTCGCCCAGCACAGCACTAAACGGTGCCTGACCCCCGGCGCGCTAACGCTTCACCGCGCCGGGGGTCAGGCACCATTCTTGTTGGAGCCATGCACTTTTGCCTATCCCTGCCCATAGTATAGGAGACAGATTAAGCTGGGGAGGTGTACCATCGATGTATTATCAAAACTATTATGATCCCTACAACCAAGGTCATGTTCGGGCACAGAACAACAGTCAGCTGGCGAGAGATATCCAAAAAGCGATCAATGGGGAGTACAGCGCGATTGCCTGTTATGAAAAGCTGGCCCAAATGGCCCCGACACAAAAGGTTAGAGACCAAATTCTTGAAATTCGGAAAGATGAGAGGCGTCATTATGAGGCTTTCCGCAGAATCTATACAAGATTGACAGGAATGCAGCCAACTTCGGAAATGACGGAAGAATGCCAGGATACGTATACGAAGGGGCTGGATGCTGCTTTTTTAGACGAGCAGGAAACAGTCGATTTTTATATGGACATCGCCGAAAAGACCCTAGATATGACAATTAAAGAAACCTTCCGCCGGGCAGCCGCTGATGAACAAAACCACGCAGTCTGGTTTTTATATTTCCTATACAAGAATAAAGCATAGGCACCAAAAAAGGCTGAACCTGAGTGGTTCAGCCTTTTTGATGAAACTTTTTCAATAATAAGAAGAGCGAAACGCCATATAATGCATGCCCAATGAGCCAGTAAACCAAAGCGGGAAAGCTTTCTAATTCAGGAGTCTTATTGGAAAGTGCGGTCGTGGGAAACAGAAGCAGCCTATTAAAATACAAAAGCCAAACACAAACCAGCCGTACCCCCTAGGGCTCCAACTTTTTGCCGACAGAAAGACAGCTAAGCAGAAACTCAAAGTAATTGAAACCAGCAGGTGAAGCAGAAACTCCACGCTTTCATGCAAACGGATTGATTTTAGGAAAGGAATATAATCGACATTCATTAATAATGTGTACACCTTTAATCCTGTCATTTCCTCCACCAATTTTAAAAATAACCCTAGCACGATTCCCGAAACGGTCCCCGCCAGTATTACCTTAGCCACCCTTCTGTTTCTCACCCCACTGTTCCCCCTTTCCTGTTGGATTGAAAAAGGGCATTCACTGGGATGCCCTTCACGTACTTTTTTCTTCTCTTGTCCCCGAAATCCTCTGTTAATTCCTGCTTAACTTCGGCAGCAGGCTGATGCTGTAAATAGCTGCAAGACCGACCAGGATGTAGACCAATTTCGCAAGTGCACTGTCCATTCCTCCAAAAAGGCCTCCGACAAGGTCCCACTCAAACAAACCAACCAACAGCCAGTTCAAGCCGCCAACAACCAATAAAATTAATGCAACCAGGTTTACTGTTTTCATGTAATACACCCATTGTACAATTTTTGTATAATTATATCCTAAATTTATTATACATAAACTATACAAATGTGGCAATATTTTGGTCTAACAATCCTTCGGCATATTCTTATATTTCAAAGACACTTACTATTAAACTTGATATAACCATTCCAACGATAACTGCTAATTTCAAACCACTCTTTGTACCCTAATAAATATAAAAAATGGTTTCCAGCCCCCAAACTGATTTCTCCTTCCCAACCTATGCTATGATATTAATAACATTTATATAGTGTTAACTAAGCACTTTAAAGGAAAGGAGTCGACGGTGATGGACCAAGATATTATTGTTCGCAACAATGTTAAGGTTTTTGGAAATGGCGATAAGGCCATGATGTTTGCTCCTGGCTTCGGTTGTGACCAGACTGTCTGGAAAACGGTTGCTGAGGCGTTTAAGGATGATTACCGGGTTGTCCTGTTCGATTATGTGGGTTCTGGAAACTCGGATCTTCAGGCGTATGATTTTATCAGATACAACACGCTTGAAGGCTATGCCCAGGATGTACTGGATGTTTGTGCAGCCCTGGATCTGGAACAGGCTGTTTTTGTCGGCCATTCTGTCAGCAGCATGATCGGCATGATTGCGTCATTGCGCCAGCCACAATACTTTTCCACCCTGGTCATGGTCGGGCCTTCGCCCTGCTATTTGAATGATCCTCCGGAATATCTCGGCGGCTTTGAACGGGAACAGCTCCAGGGGTTGCTGGAACTGATGGAAAAAAACTACATTGGCTGGGCGACCATGTTTGCGGCGACAGTATTGAACAATTCGTCACGTCCCGCCCTTAAAGAAGAGCTTGAGGAGCGCTTTTGTTCTACTGACCCGCTTATTGCCCGTCAGTTTGCTGAAGCGACCTTTTTCTCGGATAACCGGAAAGACCTGCCGCGCGTAACCGTTCCGACTCTGATCCTGCAATGCTCTGATGATATTATTGCACCCGTATCTGCTGGTGAATATCTCCATCAGCACCTTTCAAAAAGTGTGTTCAAACAGATGGAAGCGACCGGGCATTGCCCGCATATGAGCCACCCAGAGGAAACCATTCAGCTCATCCGTCAATATTTGAATGAGACAGCTGTAGGCGTGCTGGCCTAATGGACAGCTTGCTGGATCACGCACCATGTGGCTTTATAACATTATCAGCTAACGGCGATATTCTTGAAATCAACCAAACCTTGCTTTCCATCCTTGGCTGCCGGCAAGACGATTTATCCGGCAGGCCTGTCAGTACACTGCTTACTGTGCCTTCTCAGGTCTTTTACCAGTTTTACTTTGTCCCGCTTTTAAAACGGGAGAAACGGGTTGAGGAAATGCATCTTTCCCTCCAATCACCATCTGGGGAAGAAATCCCTGTGATTATCAATGCGGTCCAAAGCGAGAAGGATGGAAAAGCCACAACAGATTGCATCTTTTTCCCCATTCGCAAAAGAAGCGAATATGAAAATGAACTGCTCACTGCCAAAAAGGAAGCGGAAAGTGCACTGATCGCCTTGCATAAAGCCCATACAGAGCTCGATATGGCAATGGGGAACTTAAAGGATCAGCAAAGAGAATTGGTGAAATTGAACAGGCAAAACCAAAGGTTCAAACAGGAAACCGAGAAAGAGCTTGAACTGGCGCGAAAAATACAGGAAATTTCCCTGACGGATCCCATTGATCACCCGACAATCCAGATTGAATCCTTCTACAAAGCTTCACGGCAACTCTCTGGCGATATTTACGGGTTTTATCAAATCGATGACCATCGCTATGGAGTTATCCTTTTGGATGTTATGGGCCATGGAATTTCCTCTGCTTTGATCACCATGTCTCTGCACTCCCTTTTTCAAAGGCTGATTCCTGGCGGAGCACGGCCGGAGAAAGTGCTGAATGAGCTGGATTCCCATCTTCACAGCCTTTTCCAAAAGGAAGAAGAAGCAAGGCATTATTGCACGGCCATCTATCTTTTAATTGATACAAAAAGAAAGAAAATTGAGTACATCAATGCCGGTCACCCTGCAGCACTTTTGCAGAGCCCGACAACCGGGGAACAACATGAGCTCGCTTCTACCAACATCCCGATCGGAATGTTCGAAGGCGCTGCTTACATACCAAAGACCATTTCCTATATCGAGGGTGACAGGCTGCTGCTGTACACGGACGGGGTGACCGACTTTCTGGGCTGCAACCACCTCTCTCCTCTCTTACAGGAAAATCACTCTATTCCCATCGGCAGGTTGAAACAAATCATCATACAATCGCTTGAAGACAATCAACAGCCCTCGCAAAAAACCGATGACCAATGCTTCATCCTGGTTGACCTAAGGTAATCCTTCACCAAACTAAAGAGTGCCTGACCCCCAGCGCATTAAAGCGCTGGGGGTCAGGCACCTTTTATTTGAACGTATCCTTCCATTTTTTGAAAAGTTTAAAATAAGGTTTATTTTTATATAAATAGGGTTAAATATCTGTTTATGCTGCAGAAAATTTATTTAGGGGTGGATTATGGGAAATGCAACCCGTGTATTTTGGTATGCTATAGCCATTTCCTTAATGGTTGTAGTCTGGGGAGCGGTTGCCCCAGAAGGTTTGAACGCGTTCACAACCGCTGTGACCGGCCGGATTCTAATGGATTTTGGTTGGTTCTATCTCTTGATTGTGCTCGCCATCCTTCTTTTCTGTGTTTACATGATGTTCTCCCGCTTCGGTCATGTAAAACTGGGAAAGAAGGATGACGAACCCGAATTCAGCCGTCCGTCCTGGTTTGCGATGCTTTTTAGTGCAGGAATGGGCATGGGGCTGGTCTTTTGGACAACTGCCGAACCGATATCCCATGCGTTCATCAATAGTCCCTTATCTGATGAGGGGAGTAATGGAGCGATACGAGAGGCAATGACTTATTCCTTTTTCCACTGGGGAATTCATGCCTGGGCCGTTTATGGCATTGTCGGACTGATCCTTGCCTATTTTAAATTCAACCGCCAGGCACCCGGACTAATTAGCGCAACGCTCACGCCTTTGCTGGGCGAAAGGCTTATGCAAGGGGCACTTGGAAAGTGGATTGATGTTTTAGCCGTGTTTGCAACAGTCGTTGGGGTGGCTGCAACACTGGGATTTGGTTCCGCCCAAATTACTGGCGGCCTTTCCTATCTGTTTGGGACTCCAAACAGCTTTATGGTCCAGCTCCTCGTTCTGGCTGTGGCGACGCTGCTGTTTATCTGGTCGGCCTGGTCAGGCATTGGCCGCGGGATAAAAATATTAAGCAATGTCAATATGGGGCTGGCCGCCGTCCTGCTCGTGCTTCTCTTCTTTGTCGGACCGACACAGTATATTTTGAATATGTTCACCCATACACTTGGCAGCTATATTTCAAACTTTTTCAGCTTAAGTCTCAGGCTTGCTCCCCTGAATGAGGAAGGTCGCACCTGGATCAATAACTGGACAATTTTCTACTGGGCATGGTGGATCTCCTGGGCACCGTTTGTCGGGATATTCATCGCCAGGATATCCAGAGGCCGGACCGTAAAGGAATTTCTTTTTGGCGTCCTCCTCCTGCCGTCCCTGGTTTGCTTTATCTTTTTCTCGGTATTCGGCGTTTCCGCATTGAATCTCGAACAAAACGGGATTGCGGCCATTTCCGACTTCAGTCTCGAAACTTCAACGTTTGGTGTACTTGCAGAATACCCACTGGGCAGTTTTTTATCAATGCTCACCATCGTCGTCATTGCGATTTTCTTTATTACTTCAGCGGACTCAGCCACATTTGTCCTGGGAATGCTGAGCACCAATGGTCTACTGAATCCCGGGAACCCGGTTAAAGTTGCCTGGGGATTCCTGCAGTCGGCCATCGCAGCCGTTGTTGTCTTTTTCGGAGGGACACAAGGCTTGCAAAATATGCTGATCATAGCAGCCCTCCCTTTTGCAATTATAATCATCTTAATGGGAATATCCTTTTTTAAGGCGGTTCAGTCATCAACCCCAATAGTTAGAAAAACAGTGAAAAAATCTTAATCGGAAAAGCGCTTCCCTTCCTGAGGAAGTGCTTTTTTCTTTAAGAATCATTATCCTGCTCTTTTTCACTGAAATTGGATATAATAGAACCAGAGCAGTAAAATACCGGAATTAGCTGACAAATTGCAACAGGATTCAGCCTTGTTTCCAAGGTTTTTACATAAAGCCTCAGCAAAAGGTCGTAATTCTTGACAAAAGAAATAGGTATTATATAATAATTGATATTGAATTAGAATTATTATAGTTAGTTAAGGGCAACCTTCTACTATAATCATTCTAAAATAAATTTTTCAGGAGGATGACTATTATGTCTCTAGTCGGAAAAGAAGTACTACCATTCAACGCGAAAGCATTCCACAAAGGTGAGTTCATTGACGTCTCTGAACAAAATTTCAAAGGTAAATGGAGCGTAGTTTGCTTCTACCCTGCTGACTTCACTTTCGTTTGCCCTACTGAACTTGAAGACCTTCAAAACGAATATGCAACTCTAAAAGAAATGGGAGCTGAAGTTTACTCTGTTTCTACAGACACTCACTTCACTCACAAAGCATGGCATGACAACTCTGAAGCAATCGGCAAAATCGAATATGTTATGATTGGCGACCCAAGCCATGTCATTTCCCGCAACTTCGACGTACTGATTGAAGAAGAGGGTGTTGCAGACCGCGGTACTTTCATCATCGATCCAGACGGCGTTATCCAGACTGTTGAAATCAATGCAGGCGGAATCGGCCGTGACGCTAGCCAGGTTGTCAGCAAGCTGAAAGCAGCACAATATGTACGCAACAACCCAGGCGAAGTTTGCCCTGCTAAATGGGAAGAAGGCGGCGAAACACTTAAGCCAAGCCTTGACCTTGTTGGAAAAATCTAAGGAGTTCGATATAAATGGCACTAGATGCAGAAATCAAATCACAATTAGCCCAGTATCTTCAGCTGATGGAAGGCGATGTTCTGCTTAAGGTAAGTGCAGGTTCCGATAACGTTTCCCGCGAGATGCTTTCTCTGGTAGAAGAACTGGACAGCATGTCTTCCCACATTAAAGTGGAAAAAGTACAGCTTGAAAGAACTCCAAGCTTTAGTGTGAACCGTGTCGGCGACGACCCTGGCATCGTATTTGCCGGCGTCCCGCTCGGCCACGAGTTCACTTCCCTTGTCCTGGCCTTGCTTCAGGTGAGCGGAAGAGCTCCAAAAGCGGACCAGAAAGTTATTGACCAAATCAAGAGCATCAAAGGGGAATTCAAATTTGAATCCTACATCTCCTTAAGCTGCCACAACTGCCCTGATGTTGTACAGGCACTCAACATGATGAGCGTTCTCAATCCTGGCATCACTCATACCATGATTGACGGCGCTGCATTTAAAGAAGAAGTTGAGAGCAAAGAAGTTATGGCAGTGCCAACTGTATTCCTTAACGGGGAGCCATTCGGCAGCGGCCGTATGACCGTTGAAGAAATCCTCGCTAAAATGGGAAGCGGCCCGGATGCATCCGAGCTATCCGATAAAGAGCCTTACGATGTACTTGTTGTCGGAGGCGGACCAGCCGGCGCAAGTGCGGCAGTCTACGCAGCCCGTAAAGGCATCCGCACTGGTATCGTTGCGGAGCGCTTTGGCGGCCAGGTATTGGATACCCTGGGGATTGAAAACTTCATCGGTACAAAATATACCGAAGGTCCTAAACTTGCGGCCACACTTGAAGAGCATGTCAAAGAGTACAACGTTGACGTGATGAACCTTCAGCGTGCCGTCCGTTTGGACAAGAAGGACTACGTCACTCTTGAGCTTGAAAACGGTGCTGTTCTACGAAGCAAAACCGTCATCCTTTCCACTGGTGCCCGCTGGCGCAATGTCAACGTACCAGGCGAAGCAGAGTTCAAGAACAAAGGTGTGGCCTACTGCCCGCACTGTGATGGTCCATTGTTCGAAGGGAAAGACGTTGCCGTGATTGGCGGAGGAAACTCCGGTATTGAGGCTGCCATTGATTTGGCAGGAATCGTCAAACACGTAACCGTCATTGAGTTCGCACCTGAGCTCAAAGCCGACCAGGTTCTGCAGGAACGCCTGAACAGCCTGCCGAACGTGACCGTTGTCAAAAACGCTCAGACGAAGGAAATCACCGGTACCGACAAAGTAAATGGTATTACGTATGCAGACCGTGAAACGGGAGAAGAACATCATGTTGAATTACAGGGTGTCTTCGTCCAAATCGGCCTTGTCCCTAACACCGAATGGTTAGAAGGCACACTTGAGCGCACTCGCTTCGGTGAAATCATCGTCGACAAGCACGGTGCGACAAGCATGCCTGGAGTATTTGCCGCAGGAGACTGCACCGACAGCGCCTATAAGCAAATCATCATTTCCATGGGATCAGGTGCAACTGCAGCCTTGGGCGCATTTGATTACATGATTCGGAACTAATACCCCAAAGCGCCTTGCTGGTCTATGCCAGCAAGGCGCTTTTTAATTTATTTTTAAAAAATCTATATTTTCCCAATTTCATATTTTATAATAGGAAAGGATTTTATATTTTTGATGAAGGAGTCCCCATATGCAGCATTCCACCATGCAGTCCCCGATTTGGGCTTGGCTTGTCCTGATCGGCGGCGGACTATTTTTGATTTCAGCACTTCCCGGCATCATTTTCACAGTCCTTATGACCTTTTTTAAACCCAATGAACTAAGTTTTGTTTCCTTCATTATGGCAGCCATTTCCGTCTCCATACTCTTTGTAACAGGCTGGGCAATGAAGCGGGCTTACCGGGCAATCAAAGCGTTTAATGAAGCGAAACAGGGCGCTATGCCCGCTGCAGCGCCAGCAGGCTCACTGTCCTATTCTCCTTTAAAAACAAAAAAGCCCATCTGGCCATGGGTCGTCATTGTTCCAGGTATCCTGCTGATGATAAAAGCCGGCGCAGGCGTCATGATGCTGCCGATCATGCCCATTTTTCTGGCGGGAATGTCCACTGACTCAGGCACAGCACCTGACTACCTGCCCTTCCTCATTATTGTGGGCGGGTATGGATTAATGATTGTGTATATTATTTTGGTTGTCAGGGCGATTAAAGCATTGAGGGGGAAATGAACGAAGCTTAAGGGCTTCGTTTTTCTTTTTGGCTAGAAGATACCTTTTTTTCGTGCTTACCTGGTCCGGATTACATTCAAGAACCAAGCTTGGAAATAATTGTGGAGCTGAAGATAAAAATAAGCGGAAACTTTCCGGCTAAATGCTGAAATATGCTTTTTCCGTGGCAAATAAGGGGAAGTTTTCCGACTATGCCACGGAAAAGTGACTCAATTCCACCTTTTTGGGTCGATAGGCGGAATCTCTCCGTCTATTTAAGCTATTTTTTGTGCTAATTACTAATTAAGAGGAATTCCTCCGTCTATTTATCTAATGGTGGGCTTAGACTAATTCCACAATCCTAAACGAGCACGGATCTTCACAGCTCTCCAATCTTAGGTGTGGCATTTACTGATAACCACGGCTCCCCGTTATAAATCTAAATGAGTTTCTACTGCTTCAGACTTTATCTATACTATCCACAAACTTCTTCGCAGCACGCGATAATGGAACATTTTTTAAATAGCATATACCAATACTCCTTTTTGGAATTTCCTCTTCCAGCCTTATTTCGTATAAATCTCCTCTTTCCAAATAATGCCTTGAAAACTCTTTTATTACACAAGAAATGCCTAAATTGGCCTTTGTGAATTCTAAAACTAAGTCATATGACCCAAGTTCAAACACAGGTGAAAGATGAAAGCCCCTCTTTTTAAAGAAATTTTCTACAAACATACGTGAATTCGATTTCTTTTCT